>NZ_JAAKXB010000031.1:0-1038 GCF_029479985.1 Aeromonas sp. A600620
CAACTGCCTCAACTGCCTCAACTGCCTCAACTGCCTCAACTGCCTCAACTGCCTCAACTGCCTCAACTGCCTCAACTCATCATTCACCTATATGTTCTTCTATAGAAGTAAGCGCTGTTCCCAAACCACTGCTGAGTGGTGAATGGTTAATGGTTGGATCACTTGGCGTGAACATCGTCAGCCAGCTGATATCGCCCTACATACACCCGTTTGCCCAGTTGCGGGCGTTTTCCCTTATAGGGTCTCAGTCGCAAGTCCATCTTGGCCTCCTTGTTTTCGGCCATTCTAGCAATCTGGAACCAGTTTCTGTGGATAAGTTTGTATAAAAGCTGTGTCTGGATATGAATAACTAAAAAAGTGCGGTTTTTTGCAATTTTATTGCAGATAAGGGGTTGCCAGAAAGAATCTGTTCCCTATAATGCGCCTCCATCGACACGGCAAGCGGCAACGCAAACAACCTCGTCGGTAACCTCGAAAAGCCTTTGAAAATAAGGCTTGACTCGAGAAGGCGGTTGAGTAGAATTCCACTCCCGCAGCAACACACTGTTGCGTCGCTCTTTAACAATTTGAATCAAGCAATCTGTGTGGGCACTCACAGCATCGAACATCAAAAACAATTTTTGATTTTCAATGTCTGGTGAAGTGACCAAGACGATTTCTTAGCAATAAGAAGTCGAACAGTTTATTTCAGCAATTCATTGAGCCGCTTTTCGAAGCAACCAAACTTAAATTGAAGAGTTTGATCATGGCTCAGATTGAACGCTGGCGGCAGGCCTAACACATGCAAGTCGAGCGGCAGCGGGAAAGTAGCTTGCTACTTTTGCCGGCGAGCGGCGGACGGGTGAGTAATGCCTGGGGATCTGCCCAGTCGAGGGGGATAACAGTTGGAAACGACTGCTAATACCGCATACGCCCTACGGGGGAAAGCAGGGGACCTTCGGGCCTTGCGCGATTGGATGAACCCAGGTGGGATTAGCTAGTTGGTGAGGTAATGGCTCACCAAGGCGACGATCCCTAGCTGGTCTGAGAGGATGATCA
>NZ_JAAKXB010000032.1:0-927 GCF_029479985.1 Aeromonas sp. A600620
GACGGCCTGCGTTTCGCTATCCGTGAAGGTGGCCGTACCGTAGGTGCTGGTGTTGTAGCTAAAGTTATCGCTTAATCGATACTTTAAATGCACACATGAAAGGGGGGGCTTCGGCCGCCCCTTTTGTTTTTGGGCTTTATCTGCCCTGTGAGATACTGGGCAAAACCATTGATTGAGGTAGTTTCCGTGAGCAAACCCGCCATTTTTCTGGATCGTGACGGTGTCATCAATGAAGACACTGGCTATGTCAGCCAGGTCGATGACTTCCATTTTCTGCCCGGAGTCATAGACGCCCTGCTGCTCCTCAAAAAGAAAGGCTATCTGCTGGTTGTTGTGACCAACCAGTCCGGAATCGCCCGCGGCTACTTCAGTGAAGATGACTTCATGAATCTGACCGAGTGGATGGATTGGTCACTGGCGGATCGGGATGTGGACCTCGATGGCATCTATTTCTGCCCCCATCATCCGGATCACGGAGCCCCCTGTGATTGCCGCAAACCGGAGCCAGGCATGCTGCTGTTGGCGCAACAGGAACTGGGGATCGACATGAGCCGTTCCTATATGGTGGGTGACAAGCCTTCCGATCTGAAAGCCGCCATCAATGCCGGGGTTGGTCATAAGATCATGGTCAGAACCGGTAAGCCAATCACCGAAGCGGGTAGCGCACTCGCAGATGCTATATATGACAATCTGTATGATTTTGCCGTCGCGGTGCCTGCAGCGAGCTAATTTCGCCGGTTAAATATGCTGATTGGTGGATTTGCGAGCGATTGAACGATGAAAGCCATCTTTTTGCAATTATCCCCTTGCCAGAACGAATTCACTCCCTATAATGCGCCTCCATCGACAGGGCAAGCGGCAACGCAAACAACCTCGTCGGTAACCTCGAAAAGCCTTTGAAAATAAGGCTTGACTCGAGAAGGCGGT
>NZ_JAAKXB010000033.1:0-661 GCF_029479985.1 Aeromonas sp. A600620
ATTCATGACTGGGGTGAAGTCGTAACAAGGTAACCCTAGGGGAACCTGGGGTTGGATCACCTCCTTACCTTAAGATGTCGAAGTTGTTGAGTGTTCACACAGATTGCCTTGATTCAAAGTAGTTAGAGCAAAGACCTGATGCGCAAGCGTCAGTGCTTGTTTGGCTAACGCCAAACGAGAGAAGCCCTGTCATTGGGTTTTGGGATGTGAATAATGGCGCTCGGCCTCGCAGGCTCGGCACTCGCCATTACCCAAAATCTGCACTGCTAACGCAGCGCAAAGATGATTTTGGGTCCCCTTCGTCTAGAGGCCTAGGACACCGCCCTTTCACGGCGGTAACAGGGGTTCGAATCCCCTAGGGGACGCCACTTCTCTTCTTGCTAACAAGAATGCAGACATAAGCAGTCATGTTTATGTCTGTTTTCTTCGGCCTTGAGCCGTTGCAAACATGCTCTTTAACAATCTGGAAAGCTGATTTAAAAAGTAGTTCTCAAACATTTGTTACAAGTGCTTTGGAAACTTCTTGGCGAAAACCAAATTTTATTTGGTCCTTGTTGTACGACAACAGGCTGTGCCGGTTTCACCGACACTTCTTGGGGTTGTATGGTTAAGTGACTAAGCGTACATGGTGGATGCCTTGGCAGTCAGAGGCGATGAAGGA
>NZ_JAAKXB010000034.1:0-621 GCF_029479985.1 Aeromonas sp. A600620
TGACATCGACTTCAACGTCGAGGCGCTGAATGCGGGTGCGACCGAAACGGATGGCACGGTACAGGTGCTGCTGACCAACACGGTGAGTATCAGCGATGGCGACGGGTCAGAGACCTGGACCAGCCTGGTGTATACCTTCAACAATTTGCCTGCGAATACCACTGCAGTGGGTGGCACCCTGGTGGGTAACGTCCTGACAGTGAACGTGGTGGCGGGGGCATTGCCGCCGGCGTTCGGGCTGGTGTTCCCGGCGGACTATTCGACGGCCGGGGTGTCGGGCAGTGCGAACAACACCGGTGCGCCCATCAGTTACACCGTGGTGGCGACCACCAATGAAGGCACGGCCAACAGCAGTGGCACGGTCACTATCGGAGTGGAAGGGGATATCAGTGTCAGCGCCACCAACCTCGTGCTGGCAGAAACGGATACACCGGTGGCGGTATCGCTGGCGGCGCAGCTGGGTGTCACTGCGACCGACGCGGATGGTTCGGAGCAGGTGACCGGTGTGACGGTGACCCTGAGCGGTGTGCCGGCAGGTGCGTTGATGGGGGCAGGCTGGGTGGCTGGCGCGGTGGCGGGCAGCTACAGCTGGAGCGGTGCGAGCACAGCGGGCGTACCTGG
>NZ_JAAKXB010000035.1:0-528 GCF_029479985.1 Aeromonas sp. A600620
GGCTATGTAGCTCAGTTGGTTAGAGCATCGCACTCATAATGCGGGGGTCACAGGTTCGAATCCCGTCATAGCCACCATCTCTAGTTGGGGTATCGCCAAGCGGTAAGGCAGCGGGTTTTGATCTCGCCATCCCTAGGTTCGAATCCTAGTACCCCAGCCATTTTTAAAAGTTCTTTGCCAGTCTCGCGACTGTTGAGGAACGCTGTTGGGGTATCGCCAAGCGGTAAGGCAGCGGGTTTTGATCTCGCCATCCCTAGGTTCGAATCCTAGTACCCCAGCCATTTTTAAAAGTTCTTTGCCAGTCTCATCACTGTTGAGGAGCGCTGTTGGGGTATCGCCAAGCGGTAAGGCAGCGGGTTTTGATCTCGCCATCCCTAGGTTCGAATCCTAGTACCCCAGCCATTTTTAAAAGTTCTTTGCCAGTCTCATCACTGTTGAGGAGCGCTGTTGGGGTATCGCCAAGCGGTAAGGCAGCGGGTTTTGATCTCGCCATCCCTAGGTTCGAATCCTAGTACCCCAGCCATTTTT
>NZ_JAAKXB010000036.1:0-526 GCF_029479985.1 Aeromonas sp. A600620
GCGACCCAGACCTGCTCCGGGGCCACCGGTGTGACCTGCTCTGGCCCCGCCTTGAGCAAGTTGGGATGACGGTAGAAACGGTGAAAACTGTGGGTGGTCTTGTGATACGCCCGCTTAGGCTGCACTAGCAGACGGTGCTCGGCCAATATCCGAAACAGCCTGTCACGCCCGACCTTGAGCCCGCCATCCTCTTGACCCTGCAGCAGATAATGCAGCTTGCGAGTGCCCACCCGAGGTTGTCGCAGTCGAACCTGACGCACGAAGCGCACCACCTGCAGCCCCTGTGCATGGCGCTCGTCGGCGACCCGATTGCGCTTGTAGTAAGCCTGCCGGCTTATCCCCAGAAACAGGCAAGCCCTGACGATGGTCAGCTTCTCGACTTGCCGCTGCGAGAGGACTTGCCGGGTCGCTTTTTTACGATGGAGACGCCGTAGTCATTCTTCAGTACATCGACGACGGCCTCAAAGAACTGGGCCTTCTGGCTCATCAGCGCCAGCTGTTGCTCGAGTTCCTTGATGCGCTGTTC
>NZ_JAAKXB010000004.1:0-290816 GCF_029479985.1 Aeromonas sp. A600620
CAAAGGGATCAGACTGTAAATCTGACGGCTCTGCCTTCGAAGGTTCGAATCCTTCTCCCTCCACCATCATTCAGAAAGCCCGGCCTTGCGCCGGGTTTTCGCTTTCTTGCCCACTAACACTTTCCGCCCTTGTCAGATTTGACAGTTGCAATTGCATCCCACCTTGCTCATCGTGGCATCATCAACATCAGAGTGTTCACATCATGTTTGAAGTCTGGGATGAGCATGGCCACGCAACAGGTCTGACACTGCAGGCGCTCAAAGTCAGAATTAGCAACGACTATCAGGGCGATCTGATGGTGCGCTACAGCAACAAGCTGGGACTCCCCACGACTCTTTTTCTGACGGTTCACAAGGGAGTGGCCTACCAGCGCTTTAAAGCGGGCTCGCCAAGACTGGACTGGGAGTGGCTGGCTGGGGCTGGTAATGGCCATACACCCCGCGATTTTATGAGTGAGCAGTTCCCCTTATTTCAGTTCTCCCTCGACAACAACTGACTCTTCATACCGTTCGCTTAACCCCCTCAGCTCCCCGATGATTTGCTGTAATTGGGCACGAAATCCGGTCAGCTCATCAGCACAAGATGAGGACCCGAGCTGGCGGATCTTCTCTTCCAGTCGCCATGCCTCTTCAGCCAGCTGCGGCGCCATCATCATGCTGATGGTCCCCGCCTGACGATGCACCCAATTCGCCAGTGCCTTGTCATCCTGTGGCTGCTGCACCATCGCTTGCTCAAGCTCCTGGCGAAATAGCGGAAACATCTGCCGTAACTTGTCACCTTGGCCAAAAAATGCCTCCATGGCCGCGACATCAATCAAGGATGGCGATGGCAGGATACACCACTTTTGCAGCATCTGACGCAAACCATCCAGCAGCACCGGCTTGCCCAGCAAATCATCCATGCCGGCGGCAAAGCAGCGTTCAGCCTGCTCAGGCATGGCATTGGCCGTCATGGCAATGATCAGCAAGCGCTTCTTATCCTCCCCAGCCCGTACCCTGCGCGTGAACTCATAGCCATCCATCACCGGCATCTGACAGTCACAGAGCACCAGATCATAGGGATACTGCGCGACCATCTCGAGGGCTTGCTGGCCGTGCTCAGCCAGCTCGCAGTTCAGCTTGAGCTGCCCGAGCTGGCGTATCACCAGCTGCTGGTTAAGGGGATTATCTTCCACCAGCAGTATCCGACAGGGCAGCATGGACCCACGCGCAGCGCTATTGGGCATCAATTGTGAGGCGGTCTCATCGCTCAAGACCAGCTGGCGATAGCAGACTTCCCGCACTGCATGCCAGGTCATGGGATTGCTGTTGAGAATGTAACCCTTCTCATCACTGCGATAGCCAAGAGGGGTTGCCAGCGGCAGCACCCGGATAACGCCCTCAGCCGCCAGGTCATGGTCACTGAAACGCAACTGAGCATTATCAGGGGGCGACGTTCGCGTGACTCCCAGAGCGTCAAGATGCAGTAACAGGGTGTGACACAGCTTATCGTCATGCAGTTCAATGCTGGCTTGCAGGCCATTGAGACGGAGATCCGGCTCTCGCAGTACCAGAACAGGCAACGTGACTGTCAAGGTGATAAAAGTGCCGAGCCCCGGGGCACTCTCCAGCCGGATCTCGCCCCCCATCAAGGTGGCCAGGGTCTGGCAGATACTCAGCCCCAAGCCAGTACCACCATAACTGCGGGTGGTAGAGCTCTCCGCCTGCTCAAAGGCATTGAAGATCCGGCCAAGCGCTTCGGGTGTCATGCCGATACCGCTGTCGCGCACGCCGAAGCGCAATTGCTGTTGCCCCTCCCCCTGTGCCAGCAGTTGCACCGAAATCTCGATAAAGCCCCGCTCGGTAAATTTGATGGCATTGCTGACAAAGTTGAAGAGGATCTGACGCAAACGCAACGCATCGCCGCTTACTCTGGCGGCAACACCAGCATCTGCCCAGAGGTAGACACGCAGCCCCTTGCGGTGTACCTCGCTCAGCGTCATGGTCAACACACTGTCGATCAGCTCACGGAGGAGAAACGGGGTTTGCTCGAGCTGCATCTTGCCTGCCTCCAGCTTGGCATAGTCGAGCACATTGTCGATCAGTGCATGCAGTCCCAGGGCACCGCGGTTGATGATCTCGACCATCTGGCGCTGATCCTGAGTCAGCTCGGTGAAGGTGAGCTGCTCCGCCATGCCGACGATACCATTCATGGGGGTGCGAATTTCGTGGCTCATGGTGGCCAGAAACTCCCCTTTCATGGTCGCCGCCGATTCCGCCCGCTCTTTCGCTCTGGCCAGTGCCAGCTCCACCTGCCGGCGCCTGGTAATTTCCTGACGAAGGCGCCAATACGCAATGCAGATAACCAGTATAAAGAGGGTTATACCCGACCCCAGCGGGATAAGTGTGCGCATCAGTTGCTGCCATGACACCCCCTCGCTGTAGTTCAATGCCAACCAAGTATTGCGGATCTGCCGTCGCTCCTTGTCGCTCATGCTGGCCAGCACCCGATTGACCAAAGGCAAGAGAGGGGTATAGGGCTCACGTACCGCTACCACCAGCTCATCCTTGAAGGGCGAAGGAGCCGCAATATTAAGCTGGTCTTCAAACTGATCCGCAATGAGTCGCGAGACTACCACCAGGTTGCCGATATAGGCATCCCCCTCACCAGCCGCAACTGCCGCCAACCCTTCACTGGCGTTGCTTGTCACCTTAATCGTCACATCCGGCAACAGCGCCTTGATCTGTGGAATTAACATGCCGTCGGTCAATAGCAGTCGCTTGCCTGTCAGGTCCGTGATATCTCCTATGGTGGGCGTACCGCTTGCCGTCACCAATACCATGGGAAATGATGCGAAAGGCTGGCTGGCATGCCACCCCATCAACCTGTCGATGATGCGGGTTGGCAGCACAACAAGATCGACATCATGATGCAGCAACTGTTGTTGAAGATCAGGCCAGCTCTGAACCGGAACCCTGCTGTAAGCCAAGCCAAGCTTCTCTTGCAGCAGCGCCAGATAGTCAACTACCATTCCAACCAGATTGCCATCCCTGTCACGATAGTAGAAAGGCATCCAATTGGGGCTCAATCCCAACTTCAATGGTGGCAGAGCCGACAACCATGCTCGCTCATCAGGGCGCAGCAAAAAATTACTGTGCCCCATAAAGTTGGGGACCAGGTTCTCCCCCAACCAGCGCTTCTCAAGCTCGCTGCGGGTCTCGACCGTCAACGCCTGAATGGCAGTATTAAGCTGGGTAGAAAGCGTTTGATTCTGGCTGGCAACAGCAAGATGAAGGGTCTCCATCAACAGGGGAGACTGTGCAACAACCGCCAGCGCAGGGTGACGCTTGATAAACAGATTGGCTACATACAGATTGCCGATATAGGCATCCGCTCGCCCTTGCTCCACCGCCTGAAGTGCGCTGCGAGTATCTACGAAGAGCCGCGGTGTGACCTTCGGATAGTGCAGCTTGACCAGCGTCTCGGTCATAAAGCCCTTTTCGATGGCAATGCTCGCAGACTGTAACCGGCTCACGTCGCGAAAGAGGGCGCTGTCCTGACGCACAACTACCACGGTCGGTGAGGTGTAATAGGGCAAACTGTAGGTGACACATGGGCGTCCCCCAGCATTAAAAGCATCGAGCAAGAGATCAATCTTGCCACGGCAAATATCCGCATACATGGCATCCCAGTCAGGGTAGGCATGCCAGGCAATCCGGTAATCCAGTTTTTTAGCTAATTGCTCCATTAATTCCACGCTGAATCCAGCGGCAACCTTACCATCCCATCGCTGAAATGGAGCCCATCCTCCTGCTAATATACCGACTTCAATAGTGGCAACCTCAGGCGGCTCAGAAGCCTGTAACACAGGGGTAAAGAATAAAGAAAATCCAACAATAATGGTAATTTGACTGAGCAATGACTTTATTGAGCAACATATCGACATAGTGGTTTACATATTTTTACAAATCAGTGTATGCATATAAAAAACAGGGATCGCACGGTAGTATATCAATGTCAGCTTTGATAGCCTTAATTTTACTAATCGCATCAAGAGAGACTCACTTATGACCTTTAGGATTATACTTTCTGATGATCATCCATTGATTTTAGCTGGTATCCGTAGCCTGATTGAAAAAATAACCCCACGCTGTGATGTCGTAGCAGAGGCATATAGGGTTTCTGATTTGTATATTTTATTAAGGCAACAGCCATGTGACTTGCTGATAACGGATTTCAGCATGCCGGGTGATAGTCGCAGTGATGGCCTCGTAATGGTACAGCAATTACGCAGAGAGTATCCCAATTTGGCGATCATTGTACTGACACAACTCCACAACAATGCAATATTACAGGCTCTGCTTCAATGTGGGATTAGTGGCCTGATATTAAAAAAATCTGTTATCACTGAGTTATCAGAAGCCATTCGCCAAGTGCTGCTTGGCCACACTTATATAGGTAAGTCTGTTAAAAACCTGCTGACTGAGGCAGGCATATCTCGTCACACCGATCTCACCCCGCTTACACCAAAAGAGAGCGAGGTAGTGCGTTTGCTGGCCAGTGGCATGTCGGTCACCCAGGTAGCAGAACACTTGAATCGCAGTGTGAAGACCATCAGTACACAGAAAAAGAGCGCCATGATGCGCCTAGGCTTGCAAAGCGATAGTGAACTGTTTTTTTATGCACAAAATAACGGTTTAGTTTAATATTACATACCACCAACAGGTATTGTTGCATCGACAATTAATGTCACAATGCCTTTATATGTAGCTCCTGGTCGCTTCCTCATTTCATCAACTTTAGACTGTTCTATTTCAAATAAGAAAAAATCATTGGCACTTTCTTTACTATTCTTAAATGGCACTTTCACGGATGGACTTAAAATAAACTTCCCATATGCATTATTACGTGAAATAACAATTGGTACTCTATGGCTACCAGAGCGATCTCTTATTTCACATTGCCCGCCCCCCACATGTGTATACTGGCACATCAAACCGATCCAGAAAGGCGTATCACTTGATATTCTCACAGGTAACGTTGAGTTTAATACTGTAGGCAATGTGGAATTCCACCAGCCTTTAGGTGGCGTCAAGACAACTGTATTACTACCATGAGGAAACTCTACTTTCATTTGATTTCTTACAACTAAAGATATATCCATTTCGATAATTGATGGTGCTCTATATGCCGAATTACCAAGATCAAGATCTTTGTTTGATGAACCAACAGTAAGTGTCACTCTTCCTTGGTATCGACCATTCGGAATAGTATCTATGTTATCAGCAGAAAGTTTATAACCAAAATAATATTTACTTATTATCGCATTGATCCTTTTAATTGGGTTTGGATATATTTTCGTGTAACATGAACCCCCATTTTTTTGAGCGTTGGCCGCGATTGAATAAAATACTGTTTTGGTGCTACTCGCGGTATCTCGATCAACTAGGGAACAGTTCGAGTTAGGATGCGCCTGATATGCATCACCAATATCCACCCCTACATTTTTTAGAGTATAGCCGGTATGAGTAAAGGAGAATTTCATGTTCACTTTACTGCCTGTGGGACTAGTCAGTGTGACAGATTTTTCTCTAGGGAAGCTATGGAAAAAAAATCGGTCCCATGCATTACTACCTCTAAATATTGGTTTGTCAATATCTGCATCCACAGCAACCACTCTAGACACATTATCATCACAGAAATAAGATAGTGGTAGTTTTATACAAGGGTCTGTAATTCTAAATTCATTTTTTCCAGGGTTATCCCGTGATTGTGAGTATTCTGCATTGACCTTCAAAACGACGGAATGCGCCATCGTAAATGGCATCATAAATATAAATATAAAAATTAATGTTTTAATCATATTTAACTGAACTCAATTTTGTTTCTAAACTGTGACAGGCTAGATCACCTAAAAATAGTATTCTGCTATTTATTGGTAAGGTGGGGACATCGACAACAGTCTCACACTGGCTAATGCCGTTTATCTCCATTTTCAAGATTGGATTGCGGGCGCTCATCTCAACGGCAAAAAAACCATCCACTTCACTCATGGTTCTACCTGCATGATTGACAACCATTGCCCCCTTCAAAGGAGCCCCCTTCTCATCCAACAGACGACCAATGACTGTTACCGTCTTCATGACGTGAACCTGATGATAGGCCACCCCCCCCTTGTTGAGGTGATAAGGCAACACGTTGGGGCGAATGCTCACCGAGGGGGCATCATGGCCAGCCAGATCCAGCTCAACAGCACCGCTGCGATAGGCTGCTACGGGTATTAGGTTGCGCCCTGGCCGCAACTTTAAATTACCACCCTGATCGTCATCGGCACGCAAGATCAGATCAGGCATATCGGACTCCAGATCCACTATCATGCCCGCCTCATACCCCTGAGATTGGCCGGTCATGGTCAGACTGCCCTCATCACCAAACGCCAGGGTGCTGTCAAGATTGAGCCCACCGCTCAGAGTACGGTTATAGGAGGAAGACAGCAGGTAGGCATCACCACTGACCAGATCCCCCTGAAACCTGGCATAGCCTGCTGTGCCGACGCCATAACTGTCAGTTGTCAGATTTACCCCGACGCTCTGCAGGGCCCCCCACTCCAGTAACTGCTGGTAACTGAGAGATCCGTTACGCTCTTGCCCGCCGGAACGGGAGGTTCGACTACCTATACCGACAGCCAATTGACTACGTTCTCCACCCAAGTTCATGCTTAGAGAGAGCATACTCCCCCTGTCCCTCGCGTTATCGGTACTGATGCTACCTGGCCGGTCAAATACCGTCAGGTTCCAGCTCACCGTCTGACCGAGTAGCTCGCCGTTGTAACGCCAGCCCAGATCAACCCCCAACCCACGCTCCGCCTGATGTGCCAAATAGAGGTTGGCAAAGTGTCGCTCGTCGAGCCGCTGCTGCAACGATATATTGCTCTGCTTGAGGTCGTGACTCCCCTCCCAAACTGGCCCTTTCTGGTGCTGCTGCTGGTGGCTGAGCACCAAGCTACCCTCGCCATAGTGATACAAGGCCTGCAGATCGAAGCCGCTTCCAAGTTCCTGTGTCGACATCAGGTTACCAAACAGCCGCCACTGATCATTCAGGCTCCAGTCGGCAGAAAGGCCGTGCTGCCAGCGCTGGTCGATATACTGGCTGGATGCCCCGACGATCACGGAGGGAGTGAGCAAATAATTGAGCATGATACCGCTACTTAGAGGACTGGGAGTGTCCTCTTCCAAGTTGCTGAACAGGCGGGTCTGCTGGCCAGCAAACAGGTTGAAACGCCATGCCTCATCAGGGTTTTGCCAGTTCATCGGCTTGTAGATCATCTCGCGCCGCCGTTCGGTAATCTGGCCATCTTCCAGCACACGCAGTTCCACCTCGTAGATCCCAGCAGGAAACACCTTGGTGTCCAGTGCCTGCAGCCCCGAACTCACCTGCTGCGAGTTAATGAGCTGCCCATCCCGATAGATCTCCACCATGCCGGGCCGGCTCGGGGTGACATAGACAGGAGTGGTACTGGCCTGGCCTTGCTCTATCAACAGGGTGTCGGAGTCCCCCAGCATGACACCCAACACGGTCGGGGTTCCCCCGCCAAACAGGGTAGGTTGACGCACCAAACCTTGTGCATAAGGCGAGAAGTAGCCCAACCTATAGAAGTGCCCCTTTCCTTCATGCTCGGCATAAAGTTGCTGTACATGGTGCTGCGCCACCTGCCCATTTCCTGACCGGCTCACTTCTCCCTCAAACAGCGGAGTCCATTGGCCTATGCTTCCCTGTGCAATTAGGTTGTAACGGCCACTACGCAGCTCACCTTCCTCCTGGGTCAGGTTCAACTGATGGCGCAACAGGGCGCCATAGCTGCCCCCACTGGGCAGATTGTAATAACGGTTCTGCGGCTGTCCCTTCTCGGCACCGGCCGTCAGCACCGACAACTGGGAGTTCTCTAGGCTGTACTCCAGCGCCAGCACTTCGTCAGCGCATGGATTCTGACATGGGCCCAGTCGATGGGATGCCTCCAGCGCCTTGGTCCAACGCTGACGGCTACGCTCGTCCAGCTCACTTTCATGGCTGCTGGTCAGAGCCAACAGTTGTACGCTGGTGTCTTTGCCCAGCACTATCTCGCCTTCCCCCAACAACTGCCCATCCACCAGAATGCGCACCGCCAGCGGGACGCCGAAGAAGTGATCGGCAAAGCCATCAGGCAAACCCTCTACTTGTTGCAACAGATCAAGGGGTTGTGCAACATGCCTACCCGTGGCCCAGGCAGGTGCGCAAAACACAACCAGGATCAACAGGAAAGAGAAATACTGCATGTATCTATCCCACTTCTTCTAAGCACAGACAAAAAGGCTCCCTTGATGCAGGGAGCCTCCATCAATCGGTTTATACGCCGCCTTTGGGTGCTTCTCCTTTGGGAGCTTCCGACTCAAAAATCATGTTGACCACACCTTGGTAGTTACCTGGCTTATAACCCGCGACAGGAGCATCCGCCGGGATCACTTCCAACCCGAGCAACTTGCCGGTCTTGGCATCATCCGCCTTCATAACTTCCACGGATGTTGTCCCCAACGTGACCCCACCAATTTTTACGGTCAATGCGATGTTGTCATTACCGCTGGCCATCATGGCCGGATTGGTCAAATAACCGGTAATTGCTCCGATTGTGCTTTTTACATCCAACTGCTTGGTAAGCTTGTCCAACTTTTTGGTATATGGGTTGTAAGCCAGCTTCTGCGGTACGTTCATCCAGTTGTCACCGCCTGTCGGCTGTACATAGAAAGCCTCACTCGGGATCTGAGCCGTCACTGTAACCTGATGCTCAAGACGTTCAGCAGCAATCAAATTGGCTGACACCAGCATGGCCAAAGGGACTGCTATCCATACTTTCATTACTCTCTCCTTTTTGGGAATATGAAACATCAGTGACCAATCACGATGCTTCTGCTCTTATCACCCTCTATCAATGAAAACTGATAGAGGTGATTACTTTTTTTGACTAATTGTTTAGACATGTTTGGCAACAAATGAATCTTGCTTGGCGTTGAACAGTTTTTTCCCCGTGAATCACATTCTTCAAAAAAATCCAACACTATAGTGGTATTTCCTTTATTAATGACTGTTGTCGTGGAATCCTCTTTTATAAATTGGGTATCAAATAGACTTTCTTTAGGCATGACAAAGACAATTGTGCCAAAGCCAGTCAATATATTTACACCCGCTGAAACTGCCTGCTGACTCTCTGAATCTATATTGGCCCCCAAGTCAAATCCATCCTCCTGTTTTGGCAAAACAGGAATGAAGCGAATTCTGAAGTAACGTTCCTTGTCCCGCCCCCCCATATATAATAGTCGGGTAGCCTGCATGCCATTGGCCGGAATAATCATGCGAGAGGGGCTAGCAATCAGCGGCCGAGGCCCTTCGGTCAACTCAGCCAACTCTGATGGTTTTCCCATCTCATCGTAGATGATCTCGTGGATTGCCACCTTAATAAAGGCAGTGCTATCGCCCTGATTACGAACCCGTTTTAAATAGGTACTTTGCTGGCCATTCATATAGTCATACAAAGTTCCTATATTTATTTCAGCAGAAGCAAAAACATCTTTATTAAAGAACATCAAAATAATGAATGCAGAACATATTTTTTTCATGAGCCTTCCACTAATTTTTAATACAGCATGATTCTTAACTCTTCGATTTCGAAAAGAAAAAAGCATATAACTGTATCTAGTCTATTGAAGTTCACAAATTACGTTAATAAGAGAATTCCTATTTTGATTACAGGCGCACTCTTATTATCAGATGATTCCTACAGGTCATTCTGCTATCCCTGTTGTATTATGCGCCCCTATGTCTATCAACAGGTAAGCGCCATGTTTGCGTTCAAAGAAGAGTTTTCGGTCGGTGACGTGGCATCCCTGGCAACAGCGGATATTGCCATCCCCTTCTATCAGCCGATCGTTGACCGGAACAGCCAGATCATCGGCTTTGAAGCGCTGGCCAGACGCTGGGAACCCCGCCAGCAGCGCTATCAGGGGATCGACTTTCTCTCCCTCAGCGATGAGGAGTCCCTTCATCTGGACATCGTCATGCTCAGAGCGATTCTGCGCGACCTGCCGACGCTCGCGCAGAGCAGCACCAGTCTGCTCTCAATCAACCTCAACCCGACTCTGAACAGCCCCACCTACCAGAACCTGTTGTTGCTGGTACTGATCCAGGCGCGCAAGGTAGGGCTCGACATCTGGTTCGAGGTACTCGAGCACGCCCCGCTACAGCACAAGGAGCTGGCCCTGATTGAAGTGTTGCGCAGCCACGGCGCCCATATCGTCTGCGATGACTTTGGCACCCAGGAGTGCAACTTCCAACGGGTGCTGGCGCTGCCCTACGAGATCATCAAACTGGATCGCTCCCTGTTGCTGCAAGCGACCAAGAGTAGCCATGCACTGCGGATGCTCACCGGTCTGGTAGAGTACCTGCAGCGGCTCGGCACCAAGGTGGTGTGCGAGGGAGTTGAGACCCAGCAACACATCGAGGTAGCCAACCTGCTCGGCTGTGACTATCAGCAGGGTTATGCCCATGCCATGCCATCTCCCCTCTCCCGCTGGGCCTGAGCGGCTGTTTCATTTCGGCATCCTGTCGGCTCGCGCAGCCAACAATTTCCTGCCAAATTGCATGATGACGTGGGGGCGAGTACAATCTCGCACCCCGAATATCCGGCGCATCTTCTTTCGATAACCCCGGATATGCCGTCATCGGGTCGCGCTGCATTGAGCATCCTCTCGGAGGCCATCTTGCACCGCAACTCAACCACTACGACGCCATCAGGTGGCGTTGTCCTGATTTGCAATCAGACATAAAGAGTCCGACATGTTTAAACCAGAATTGCTCTCCCCCGCAGGTTCCCTCAAGAACATGCGTTACGCCTACGCCTATGGCGCCGATGCAGTCTATGCCGGCCAGCCCCGTTACAGTCTGCGGGTGCGTAACAACGAATTCGATCACGAGAACCTTCAGCTCGGCATCAACGAGGCTCATGCCCTCGGCAAGCAGTTCTATGTGGTGGCCAACATCCAGCCCCACAACTCCAAGCTCAAGACCTTTATCCGCGACATGCGTCCGGTGGTGGAGATGAAGCCAGATGCGCTGATCATGTCAGACCCCGGTCTCATCATGATGATGCGCGAAGCTTTCCCTGATATGCCCATTCACCTCTCGGTGCAGGCCAACGCGGTCAACTGGGCCACGGTGAAGTTCTGGCATCAGATGGGCTTGACTCGGGTCATCCTCTCCCGCGAACTGTCGCTGGACGAAATCGAGGAGATCCGCATGCAGGTGCCGGAGATGGAGCTGGAAGTGTTCGTTCACGGCGCTCTGTGCATGGCCTACTCCGGCCGCTGTCTGCTCTCCGGCTATATCAACAAGCGCGACCCCAACCAGGGCACCTGCACCAACTCCTGCCGCTGGGAGTACAAGGTTCACGAAGGTAAAGAAGATGACGTGGGCCAGATCGTCCACCGTCAGGAGCCCATCGCCGTGCAGAAAGTTGACCCGACGCTGGGCCTCGGCAAGCCGAGCGATGCACTGGTGCTGCTGGAGGAGTCCAACCGCCCGGGCGAGTACATGAGCGCGTTCGAGGACGAGCACGGCACCTACATCATGAACTCCAAGGATCTGCGCGCCGTCGAACATGTCGAGCGCCTGACCAAGATGGGCGTCCATTCGCTGAAAATCGAAGGGCGCACCAAGTCTTTCTATTACTGCGCCCGTACCGCCCAGGTCTATCGCAAGGCCATCGACGATGCGGTTGCAGGCCGTCCGTTCGACCGCAGCCTGATGGGCACCCTCGAAAATCTGGCCCACCGCGGCTATACCGAGGGCTTCCTGCGCCGTCACAACCACAGCGAATACCAGAACTACGACTACGGCTACTCCGTCTCCGACACCCAGCAGTTCGTCGGCGAGATCACCGGTCGCAACGGTGACATGGTCGAGGTCGAGGTAAAGAACAAGTTCCTGGTGGGCAACAGCCTGGAGCTGATGACCCCGCAGGGCAACCTCAGCTTCAATCTGGAGCTGATGCAGAACCGCAAGGGCGAGCTGATCGACACCGCACCGGGCAACGGCCACGTAGTCTATGTGCCGGTGCCGAAGGAAGTGGACGTGAACTACGGCATCCTGCTGCGCAACCTCGGTGAGCGTCAGGATACCCGTCAGCCCCACTCGGCCGCCTGAGATGGCACTGCTCATCACCGACAAGTGCATCAACTGTGACATGTGTGATCCCGAGTGTCCGAACCAGGCCATCAGCCTGGGTGAGGAGATTTACGAGATCGACCCCAGTCGCTGCACCGAGTGCGTCGGTCACTATGAGAAGCCGACCTGTATCAGTGTCTGCCCTATCGACTGCATCATCTGGGATCCCGCTCATGTGGAAACCGAAGATCAGCTGATGGAAAAGTTTGTGCGGATGCATCGGCAGTAACCTCGGTATCAGCATCAACAACTCACAGGCTGCATCCTCCGGGAGCCCGTCCATATGATGAAACCGCAGCGCTGCTGATGAAGAAGTTTGTACAGATGCACCGACAGTAAATGCAACAAGGCCGGGAAATCCCGGCCTTTTTTGATCCCGCCATCATCTCCATGATGGCTATTTTTTGTTTACCAACCGGTGCAATTCATCCAGTTCCCGCTGCGCCGTCAGCAAGTCGGTCTGTGCCTGCTCCAATTTGCTCTGCTTGTCGGCAATCTTGTCCGGCTTGCCACTGACTCTCGCCTCCTGCAGCTCGAGCAGGCGCTCGTCCACCTCGCCGCGCAGTTTGTTAACCCGCTCTTTCTGCTCCTTGAGCAGACCTTCATCAGTACAGTTGGCCTTGATATTGCGTGCTGCCTGTTCGAGCCCGGCAATCTGCCCGGCATTGTTGTGTGCTTTGGCAAACACCAGCTGGTCATTGACGGCCTGCAGACGAGCCTTGCAACCGACCGCCTCACTGCCAAAGGCCTGACCCGCCAACAGCAGCAAGCCGGCTCCCAATACTTTCCACATCTCGATTCATCCGGTCTTGTTTGCGAGCTGACCATAAAAACCTCGATCGGCAGCAGGGTCAAGCAAGCGGGAAAAAGGTGCGACAGAAGTTGTGCAACATCACGCAATTGGCAACCTGTTGGTTCTACAATGGCGCTCTTTTCAATCTGGAGTCTGTTATGAGTCAACAAATTGTGGTCATTGCCAACGGGGCCCCCTATGGCAGCGAATCCCTGTTCAACGCCCTGCGTCTCGCTATCGCCCTCAACGAACAGGGGGGTGCCAGCCTCAAGCTGTTCCTGATGTCCGATGCGGTGAGTGCAGCGCTGGCCGGTCAGGCACCGGCCGAGGGATACAACCTGCGCCAGATGCTGGAGATCCTGCTGGCGCAAGGCGTCACCATTCGCCTGTGCAAGACCTGCACCGATGCCCGTGGCATCACCGCCCTGCCGCTGATCGAGGGCATTGAGGTCGGCACCCTGCCGATGCTGGCCCAATGGACCCTGGCTGCCGACAAGGTGCTGACCTTCTGAACCATAAGGGGCTGGCCAGCGGCGAAGTCAGCCCCGTTAGCCTATCACCGACTCCTGCCGGGCACTTCGCCGACCATGATGTCGGGCGCCAGCTTCATAAAGCGCAAAAATCGCCACACAAAGCAGCGCCATCAGCACATAGAGCAACTGCCCGCTCCACTGCTCGAGGATCCAGCCTCCCAGCAGGGCGCCGGCAGCCCCTCCCAACCCGGCCAATGCGCTGGCACCAAAGTAGCTCCCCTTGAGATGAGCGGGGGCCATCTGGTCGATCAGCACGTTGAGCAGGGGGAAGAGGATAGTCTCGCCGATGCTGAGCAGCAGCACAGCGCCAAACCAGTGGCTACGCACCAGCGGATCCCCTGCGGCAAACAGCAGCTGGGCCGCCAGAAACAGAGCCATGCCGATATGAAGCCGCACCCGCACCGGCCAGCGTGACAACAACCGCAGCAGCGGAAATTGCAGCAGCACCACGGTCAGGGCGTTGGTCGCCACCAGCAGGGCCACCAGCTCGGCCACCTGTGGCATACCGGCACGGGTCAGGTACTGCACCAGCGGCGAGTGAAACTGGGAGTAGACCAGCACCATCAGGAGATTGGCCATCACCAGCAACAAGAAGGCGCGATCCGCCAGCAACACCTTGATGGCATCCCGCAGTCCGGGGCCAGCCGCCCCCGGCTTGCCTGTGCTGCCAGCCCGGCGAAATCCCCAGCCAAAGGCCAGCGCCAGCAGCAGATAGCTCACCACCAGAAACAGGAAGGTCTCCTGCTGGGCGTTGATCCCGAGGGTCACCCCCAGCAGCGGCCCCAACGCCGCCCCCAGGTTGAGCAGAAAATAGCGCAGGTGCAGTGCCAGCTCCCGCGCCTTGGCCGAGGCCAGACTGTCAGCCATCAACGCCTTGCCGGGGGCATCGATGAGCCCCGACGAGAGGCCGCTGCCCATCACCCCGACCCCGAGCCAGAACACCGCATGGGAGAAACCGAGCAGGCCGAAACAGCTCATCGCCACCAGACAACCGGCCAGCAGTATGCTGCGCCGCCCGAAGCGATCAGAGAGCCAGCCGCCGTAAAAGCTGACCAGGGTAGAGAGGGCCATTGAGCCCCCCAGCAACAGGCCGATGAAGGTGGCCGAAAGGTCATACTCCCGATAGAGCAGAATGGAGAGGAAGGGCCACACCATGTAGTAGCTGGTACGCACCATAAAGGTGCCCAGAATGACGATCCAGACCAGCGGGGTAAATTGCCTGAAGGTGCTCCATGACATCGCTTTGCTCCATGCCCCGCAGCTCTTACCACAAGATCCTGTCATAAACGGGGAAAGCATTCAGTTGTAACAGAGGGTCTCAATAGAAACAACCCTCGCTCACCGACAAGGTGCAACCGGATGCAAAAAGGCCAGCCGATGGGCATCGGCTGGCCTTTTTATCGCGGGATTTCCCTCTGGCTAGCGCCAGGGGGCCGGGCTTAGCGCCAGGGGCTCTGCTGCCACAACCGCCCCAGTCCTGCCTCCAGCGCCTGTGCGCCCTGCTGTCCCAGCTTCTGAGTCAGGCTTTTTGGCTTGCGATAGCTGATGCCGATCACCTTGTGGTGGCTCGCCTGCGCCAACAGATAGTCATCACTGGTGCAGAGGGTATCCACCAACCCCAGCCCCTTGGCCTGACTTGCCAGCCAGTGCTCACCGGTCGTGACCTGATCGATATCGAGTTGCGGGCGGTGTTCGGCCACAAAGGCCTTGAAGCGCTCGTGGATCGCCGCCAGCTCCTCGCGAAACTTCTCGCGCCCCAGATCGTCGTTCTCGCCGAACATGGTGATAGTGCGCTTGTACTGACCGGCAGTGTGCATCTCGAATTCGATATCGTGCTTTTTCAACAACTTGTTGAAGTTCGGCAGCTGGGCGATCACCCCGATGGAGCCGACGATGGCAAAGGGGGCAGCCAGGATCTTGTCTGCCACGCAGGCCATCATGTAGCCACCACTCGCCGCCACCTTGTCAATCGCCACGGTGAGCTTGATGTCACGATCGCGCAGTCGCTGCAACTGAGAAGCGGCCAAGCCGTAGCCATGCACCACGCCGCCACCGGATTCGAGCCGCAGCAGTACCTCGTCGCCGGGCTGGGCGACGCCAATCACCGCGCTCACCTCTTCGCGCAGAGAGGCCACCTCTTTGGCATCCATGCTGCCGTTGAAATCGAGCACAAACAGGCGACTGCGCTCATCCCCCGCCTTGGCGCGCTTTTTCTGCTCCTCTTTCTGCTGCTTTTCCAGCACCTTGCGCTCGGTCTTGCTGGCGAGCGCGCTCTTGAGCGCAAATTGCCCCTGCTCCAGCTCGCTCGAGAGATCGGTCACCACTAGCTCCCCCTTGCGCGCTTTCGGCTGGCGAGTGCTGACAATCATCAGGATGATGGCGCCGATGGCCAGCAGGAAGGTCACTGTCTTGGCCAAAAACAGGCCATATTCGGTCAGAAATGTCACGATGGACTCCAGAATGGATCGGTTTTCGTCACATTCTAGGGAGTTTGATGGAGGCGCGCAAAAAATCGCTGCCAGTGCCATGAAAAACCAACCCGAGCATCACAACCTCTCTATTTTCTTCACATTTTTCTTGCCGCTGGCTGGTCAAACAGGCGCGCGGATCAGTACACTTGGCGCCGATTGCCATGCACTTATGGCCGGAATTTGTTAACAGGAGTTGTCATGCTCGATTATCAGGCACCCCGCGATCTGCTCAAGGATAAAGTCATTCTGGTCACCGGTGCCGGCGACGGGATCGGCCGCGAAGCCGCCCTCACCTACGCCGCTCACGGTGCCACCGTGATCCTGCTCGGCCGCACCAGCGCCAAACTCGAAGCCGTGTATGACCAGATTGAAGCGGCCGGTTATCCGCTGCCCGCCATCGTGCCGGTGGATCTGAAAGGGGCCACCGCCGCCCACTACCACGGCATGGCCGAAACCTTCGCCCAGCAGTTTGGCCGCCTCGACGGCGTGCTGTTCAACGCCGGTCTGCTTGGCACCCTCTCTCCGTTTGAACACATTCAGGAGAAGGAGTGGGACGAGGTGATGCAGGTCAACGTCAAATCGGAATTCCTGCTGACCCAGGCGCTGCTGCCGCTGCTGCGCCAGACCGCCAAGGCGCAGGGCGATGCCTCCATCGTCTACACCTCCTCCAGTGTGGGACGCAAGGGGCGCGCCTACTGGGGCACCTATGCCATCTCCAAATTTGCCATCGAGGGGATGATGGAAGTGCTGGCCGACGAGCTTGAGAACACAGGTGTGCGGGTCAATACCCTCAATCCGGGCGGTACCCGTACCAAGATGCGCGCCAGCGCCTTCCCGGCGGAAGATCCCATGAACCTCAAGACTCCGGCCGACCTGATGCCGCTCTACCTCTACCTGATGGGGTCGGACAGCCGCGGCAAAACCGGCCAAACCTTTGTGGCTCAGCCCAAATAAATCAATAAAATACCCAGAGTGTTGTGCGGCAGGGGTTAAATTGAATAGGGAGCACAGGCTCCCTGTTCGAACCACTGACCATCCTATCTCCAATCAGGTTGAACTATGTTTCGTCCCAAGAGCACGTTTGAGCAATGGCGGATCTTTCAGGCGGTGGTCGACTGCGGCGGCTACGCCCAGGCGGCCGAGGCGCTGAACAAGAGCCAGTCCTCCCTCAATCATGCGGTTGCGAAGTTGCAGCAGAGTCTGGGGGTGCCCTTGCTGGAGGTGCGCGGCCGCAAGGCGGTGCTGACGCCGGCGGGCGAGATCTTCCTCAAGCGGGCCCGTCAGTTGAGCCAACAGGTGGAAGAGCTGGAGAATCTGGCCAACAACCTGGAGCGGCAGTGGGAGCCGCAGATCAACCTCTATGTTTCGGCGTTGCAACCAAGGGATCGCCTCTATCGGGCGCTGGCCAGCTTCTATCCCCGCAGCCGGGGTTGCCGGGTCAACCTGCACGAACGCATTCACTGCCACTTCAACGCCCTGCAACCGGGGGACCTGATGCTCTCCGAGCACCTGCCCGGCGATCGCACCGGTCTGCTGCTGGACGAGGTGTGCCTGCTGCCCCTCTGCGCCGCCAGCCATCCGCTGGCGCAAGAGGAGGGGCCCATCCGCAGCGATGTATTGACCAGCCACAACCAGATCAGCCTTCATCCCCCCATTCACCGCTCGGTGGACTGGAATGATGCGGATGACACCGGCTGGAAGGCGACCCACTACCACGAAGTGCTCGCCATGCTGCGCCTCGGCCTCGGCTATGCCTGGCTGCCGCGCCATCTGGTAGAGCGGGAGCTGGCGGAAGGGTCACTCATACAGCTGGATCTGGAGAGCGGCAACGAGCGCCACCTCTACACCTATCTGCTGACCCTCTCCCCCGAATCTCTCGGTCCTGCGACCGAGCTGCTGCTGCGCTGCCTGCGCAACGAATATCAGGGCGAATCAGCGCCGCTTCCGCACGCCTAGCCCCAACACGACAAATTAACAGCCAGCCCCCCTGTCAGACGTTGGGCACCCGCCAGCTGGCGGCCAGTGCCACCAGCGCCAATCCCAGCGCCACCATAAAGACCCCGTGGAAACTCCACACCTCCGCCACCACACCGGCGATGGCCCCAGCCATGATGGAGCCGGTGCGGATGCTGTTGGCAAACAGGGTAGTCGCCACCCCGGCTCGCCCCGGCATCAGATCCTGAAAGTAGGACATGCCGATCCCCGCCACGATACCGATGAAGATGGCGTTGAACAGCTGCAAGGCGATCAGGGCGTATTGGTCGGTGAGGGTCACCAGACCTGTGTAAAAGGCCGCGCCAGCCAGCACCGCCAGCAACATCATGGGGCGCTTGCCAAAACGGGCAGTGTAATAACCCGCCAGCAGCATGAAGGGGATCTCCAGCGCCGCTGCCGTGCCCATCAGGATACCGGCAAGCTTCTCATCCATCCCGAGCTCCCGGGTGATGTAGAGCGGCATATTGATGAGGTACATGCTGTTGCAGGTCCACATCAGGGTTGAGGCGATAAAGAGTGCCCGCACCGCCGGATCCCGCCAGCTGCTGACCCGCTCGCTCTCTTCAGCCATCTTGGGCAAAGGGAGAGAGGGGAGCCAGCGCCACACCACCAGGGCACAGAGCAGATAGGCCAGTGCCGAAGCCAGGTACATCAGCTCGAAACCGTAGCCGATGGCCAGCGCGAAGGCGATGGGTGGGCCTATGACCCAGGCCAGCGAAAACTGGGCCCGCATCACCGAGCTGAACATGTCCGCCCGCCGGTTGCGGCTGTCAGAATACTCCCGCGCCAGCGCAAACAGCTGGGGACTGGCAGTGGCCGCCAGCGCAGCCAGCATCACCCCCAGACTCGCCAGCAGCCAGTAGTTGCGGTTCCAGGCAAACAGCAAGGAGAGCGCCACCCCGGCAAAACAGCAGCGCAGGATCAGTCGCTTGCGCTCCCCCTTGTTGTCGGAGCGGTGGCCCAGCCACTGGCTGACCAGAATGCCCACCACCGCATTGATGGTATAGAAGAGCCCGACCAGAAAGGGGCGCACCTGCACCTCCTCGGCCAGAAACAGACTTAAGGTAGGCACCTGCAGTGCCACCGCGACGCCGGTCATAAAGGTCACGGCAAGAAATGAAAGAGAGACGGGGTCCGGGCGTTTGACCGCCGCTATCGACAAGCTCATAGGGTTACCACTGATTGGAAGGACGATACGGGCTAACGGGCGGCAGCCGTATGAAAATTCGGCGCCTATCTTATGTCACTATCAAGAGCGGGCTCAAGGATGGCATAAGCAGGTGTGCGCCTTGCGAGGGAGGCCGCGACCCCGTAGAGTGAAAGCCCATCCTGCCAGCACAAGGAGTTCGCATGTTTGATTTTGATCAGGAAGTAGACCGCAGTGGCACCATGAGCCTGAAATGGGACAAGTACAAGGGTCAGGATGTGCTGCCCATGTGGGTTGCCGATACCGACTTTGTCTCCCCCCCGTCCGTGATTGAGGCGTTGACCAAACGGGTCGCCCACGGCATTTTCGGCTATTCACGCCCCTCGCCGCGCCTGATCGAACTCATTATCGAACGGATGGCGACCCGCTATGGCTGGGCCATCGAGCCCGAATGGCTGGTGTTCCTGCCGGGCGTGGTGCCGGGGCTCAACCTTGCCTGCAAGGCGTGGAGCCAGCATGGCCGCGGTATCATCACCCCCAAGCCGGTCTACTACCCCTTCCTGCAGGCGCCGGGCTTCAATGATCGTCCCCTGCTCACCGTGCCGATGATTGAAGAGGCAGGTCGCTGGGTGCTGGATCTGGCAGAGCTGGAGCGTCAGGCACCCGCCGCAGATCTACTGCTGCTCTGCAACCCCCACAACCCGGGCGGCACCATCTTCACCCGTGACGAGCTGCTGGCCATCGATGCCATCGCCGCGCGCCACAATCTGGTGATCTGCTCCGATGAAATCCACTGCGATCTGCTGCTGGATAAAAACGCCCGCCACATTCCCTACGGCGCCATCAGTGCGCAAGCGGCCGAGCGCTGCGCGGTGATGATGGCCCCGAGCAAGACCTTCAATATCGCTGGTCTCTGTTGCTCCTTCGCCATTATCCCCAACGCCCGTCTGCGCTTCAGGCTGCAACAGGCGATGCGCGGCATCAGCGCCGACGTCAACCTGCTGGGCTTTGTCGCCGCCGAAGCGGCCTATGAGGGTGGCGAACAGTGGCTGACCGAGCAACTCGACTATCTGGCGGCCAATCTGGCCCTGATCCAGCAGGCGGTTGCCCGCTGGCCCGGCGTCAAGCTGGCCAGTCATCAGGCGACGTATCTGGCCTGGATCGATGTGAGCGCACTTGGCCTTGCCGATCCCATCGCCTTCTTCGAGCTGGCAGGGGTTGGTCTCTCCCCCGGCGCCCAGTTTGGCGACGGCCAGTTCGTGCGGCTCAACTTCGGCTGCACCAGGGCACGACTGACCGACGCGTTGGCGCGGATGGAGCGGGCAATCCTCAACCACAGCAAGCCCTGATCAGCCAGCAACGGGATGGGCAAGCCCCATCCCTTTTCCCTGTGTCATCAGCCAGCGGTCAACTCAGTCAACGGTCAATTATGTCTCTACGGATCTTGCATCACCTTCTGCTCCCACTCTGTGCACTCTCTGCGCTGCTCCCCTTTGGCAGCCAGGCGCTGACTATCGGAACGGGCCCGCTCAATGGGGTCTACTACCCGACCGGTGGCGCCATCTGCCGGGTGCTCAATGCCGGCCATGCCCTGCATGGGGACAGCTGCACCGTGCAGAGCACCCGTGGCTCGATGGCCAACCTCAAGGCACTCGACAAGGGGGACGTACAGCTGGCGCTGGTGCAGTCCGATGTGTTGCACCACGCCCTGCACGGCACCGGCCCCTTCAGCGGGCAGGGGGCCAACAATGAGCTGCGCAGCCTGTTTCGCCTCTATCAGGAATCGTTGACCCTGCTGGCCGCCTCCAATAGCGGCATCACCACCCTGGCAGATATCGAAGGGAAGCGGGTCTATCCCGGCAACAAGGGCGCCGGTGAACAGATCACCAGCCAGGCCCTGATGGCAGCCATGGGATGGCAACCCGGGCAGTTTGCTGCCTATCAGCTCAAATCGGACAGCGAACCGCTGGAAGGGCTGTGCGATGGCTCGCTGGATGCCGCGTTTGTGGTTGCCGGTCACCCCAGTCTGGCGGTCGGCGATCTGATCAGCCGCTGCAAGGTGCGCCTCATCCCCATCGAAGGGGAGCAGATCGACAGGCTGCTCAAGCAACACCCCTACTACCAGCGCAGCCGCATCGCCGCCAACCTCTATCCGGGGCAGACCACCGCCATCAACAACATCGGGATGAGTGCTGAACTGGTGGCGCTGGCCAGCTTGCCGGACCCCATCGTCCGAACCGTGCGCGATACCCTGCTGGCCCGGGTCAAACAGTTCAGTCGGCTGCATCCCGCCCTGAGCAAGGTGACGCCCGAGCAGTTGCAGGCGCAAACCGAGCTGCCCCTCCATGCGGGGATGTCGGATCAACCGCCAGCCCCCTTGCCACTGACCCCCGAGCAGTTAACTGCGGAACAGCTGACGCCGGAGCCGTTAACACCAGCGCCATCGGCCTCGGAGGCGGTGCCCACGACAGGGCCGGTGAGCGCCGCCAACGGGACGACTGCGCCCATTGAGGCGCCCTCCGACGCGACCGCCACCAGCAGTGCCGCAGTGGCAACAGAAGCCACAGAGGTTAATCCCTTGCCCGAAGAGGCGCTCGAGGTCACCTCTGAGCTCACTGCGCCAGCCACCGAGGGTGAACGCGGGGCCCCTTCGGCCTCTTCTGCAGTGTCAACGGTTCCATCACCATCGGCTGCCGTGTCGACTCAGTTGCCACAGAGCGCCTCTGCGGCCACTTCGCTACAAGAACAGGCAAACCAGCCGGCCAGCAGTGCGGTGACTGGCGAAACCTCGCAGCAGGATAAAACCGATACACTGCCCTCCCCTGCCGCCAACGCAGCCACACAGCTGCAACCCTGAATGGTCAGCGCCCACAAACTCATCAGGGCAGCCTCGGCTGCCCTGATTGTTTACGCGCGTTCGATAGTGACGCAATTGATGGCAGCACAGTCACCCCGATAGGCCTGCTCACCTTGCCGCCCCGCTACGGCTCCATCACCCGGGTCAGATAGGGGTTGGGCTTCTGGATCTCCTCCTCCACCCAGTGCAGCAACTGCTTGATGGCCCGCGACAACACCTGATTCTGGCGCACCACGTAGCCCAGACTGGTACCGGGAAAGTCGCCGAGGCTGGTGACCGGCGCGGTGAGGTTGAGGCGCGGATGCAGGGAGAAATCCGGCACGATGGCGACACCAAAGCCTGCCTCGGCCCAATCGAGCTGGGCGTCCACGCTGCCCACCTCCATGATGCGACAGGGGGGCAAGGCCAGCAGCGGCAGGGACGGGTCGATCAGCGCCCGGGTGCGGGTGTCGTGACCGAGCAGGATCAGGGTCGGCTCGTCGAGGGGGTCGCTCTCCCCCGCCACCGCCCGCGCCTGCCAGCGGGCAAGGCCGTGGCCCAGCGCGCACCAGGTCACCTGTTGCAGCTCGGTGTAGAAGAGCGGCTCGCTGCGCTTTTGCGCCATGACAAAACCCAGATCCGCCTTGCCCGCCTTGACCAGCTCGGCGGCCTGATCCGAAGTGGTGTTGAACAGGGTAAGGTCGATGCCGGGGAACTCCCGCTTGAAGCGCTGGAACGGCTGGATAAGCAGCAGGCGGGAGATGATGTCGCTGGCGGCGATAGCCAGCGTCCCCTGACTCAGCTGGTTGAGGGCATTGAGATCGGACTGGCAGAGCTGCAACTCGGCGATGGTGCGCTCGGCGCTTTGCAGCAGCCGCTCCCCCGCCTGCGTCAGGCGAAACGGACTGCGTTCGATCAGCCGCACCCGGGTCGCCTGCTCCAGCCGTTTGATATGCAGGCTGACATTGGGCTGAGTCATGTGCAGTTCGGTGGCGGTCTGGCCAAAATGTTGCAATCGGGCCAGAGTGACAAAGGTTTGCAGCCAGTGAATATCCAGCATAAGAGTCCCTCAACCCGCGAGGTGCGGGGCTTGCCAGGAAAAATCGGACGGTTTGCCGCTTAATTGGCCATAATTATATGGTTCTCTTATCGGAATTATAAAGATAATTAATTTTTCTAATCCGCATCAGGCTCCTAGGATGGACGCCTAACGTCTTAGGAGAAAGAGTCATGTCGTCTATCGTAGTCGTAGGTGCTAACTGGGGTGATGAAGGCAAAGGCCGCATCGTGGATTATCTGGCAGGTCAAGCTGGCGCCAGCATTCGCTTCCAGGGCGGCAACAACGCTGGCCACACCGTGGTCAACGACCTTGGCACCTTCAAGCTGCACCAGGTTCCGAGTGGCGTATTCAACCCGGATTGCCTGGTTGTCCTCGGCCCGGGCATGGTGATCAGCCCCGAGAAACTGACCGTCGAGCTCGAGGAAGTCAAAGCCTCCGGCGTGACTCCGAAGCTGGCCATCTCTGACCGCGCAACCCTCTGCCTGCCGCTGCACGCGCTGGAAGATACCCTGGAAGAGCAACGTCTGGGTGATGGCGCCTATGGCTCCACCCGTCAGGGCATCGCCCCTGCCTACGGCGATCGCGTCATGAAGAAAGCGATCCTGGTCGGCTGGCTGAAACAGCCGGACGTACTGGTCGAGCGCATCCAGTTCATGCTGGACTGGAAACTGCCGCAGATGAAGGCTATCTACCCCTCCTTCGAATTCACCCAGACTGCCCAGGAGATGGCCGACTGGCTGCTGGAAGTCTCTGCACCCTGGATCGACGCCGTGTGCAACGTCAGCATGCCGCTCAAAGCGCTGCAGGCCGAAGGCAAGACCCTGCTGTTCGAAGCCCAGCTGGGCGCTGGCCGTGACCTGATCTACGGCGAATACCCCTGGGTGACCTCCTCCCACGTATCTGGCGCCTACGCCGGTATCGGTGGCGGTCTGCCGGGTCTGCGTCCGGAGCGCGTCATCGCTGTGGCCAAGGCATTCAGCTCCTCTGTCGGTACCGGCACCCTGCTGACCGCCATGGAGAACCAGGACGAGTTCCGCAAGATCACCAACGAGTTCGGCGCCACCACTGGCCGTCCCCGTGATGTCGGTTACTTCGACGCCGTCGCCACCAAGAACGGTGTCGAGCTGCAAGCCGCCACCGAAGTGGCTCTGACCAAGCTGGACTGCCTGACCGGCCTGCCGGATCTGAAGATCTGCGTGGCTTACGAAGGTGCCCACACCGAGAACCCGATTTGGCCGCAAACCGCTGCCCTGAAGCCGGTTTACGAGCAGATGGAAAGCTGGAGCGAAGACATCACCGGCTGCCGCACCTTCGAAGAGCTGCCCAAAGCGGCCCAGCAGTACGTGCTACGTATCGAAGAGCTGCTCGGCGTACCGGTTCCGATGGTTTCCGTCGGCCCGGGCCGTGACGAGATGATCCTGCGCTAAGCCGCACCTCTCATCGTCAAACAAAAAACCGGCATCTCTGATGCCGGTTTTTTTATGGTTGCTATTTACCTTATCGCCATAAAAACCACCCAAAGGCTCAATTAACTCACCAATCGACCTCACATTGAGCCGTTCTGCAATGTTATTCTGCCATGCTCTCGCTAAAGTGAACCCGTTACCACACGAGGAGTCACCCGATGAAATTGCTCAAACAGAGTGCCCTGTTGCCACTGCTCTGCCTGACGGCCATGCCGGCCTTTGCCATGACCCTGAAGAGCACGGACATTCACGAAGGCCAGTTGATGGACAAACAGTTCAGCTTCAACGGCTTTGGCTGCAGCGGCGACAACCACTCGCCCCAACTTAGCTGGCAGGATCTGCCGGCAGGCACCAAGAGTGTTGCCATCACCGCCTATGACCCAGATGCCCCTACAGGCAGCGGTTGGTGGCACTGGCTGGTGGTTAACCTGCCTGCCACCCAGAGCGAACTGGCCAGCAATGCCTCCGGCAAGCTCAAGCAGGGATTGGAGATCCGCACCGACTTTGGCAACCAGGGTTACGGCGGCCCCTGCCCGCCCGCAGGTCACGGCATGCACCGCTATCAGTTCACCGCCTGGGCCCTGCCCCATGATCTCGAGGTGAAGGCTGATACCCCGCCCGCTATGGTAGGCTACATGCTCAACAGCATGGCGCTCGGCAAGGCCACCCTGACCGCCACCTTCGTCACCCCCTAGGAGCCAACCGGATGAGCACTCCCCTGCTGCAACAGAGCCACTATCTCGGGATCCGCCAGCAGCCCCTGCATCGGGTGCTCATCTATGCCCCGACCCTTATCTGGGTCACCCAGGGGAGCAAGCAACTGTGGTGGCGCGAGCGGCGTCTGTCGTTTGACAGGGAGCGGTGGCTGCTGATCCCGGCAGGCCACCAGCTCACCTTCGTCAATCAGCCGGAGCAGGGCAAGTTTCGCTCCCACGCCATCACGCTGCTCACCCCGCCGCCGCCAGAATGGCTGGCCGAGTCAGCCCCTTCCCACGCCGATCTGGAGGAACCCGCCGTCAAGGTCACCCCCGGGCTCGCCTTCTGCTTTGAGCTCATCAGCACCATGGCCGAGCGGGGACTGAGCGAAGCAACACAGGCCGAACTGCTGCGCGGCTTCTATGCCGAGCTGCGGGCCGCCAACGCCCTCGGATTGCTCTTTCCCGCCAGCACCATGACCCTCGCAGAGCGGCTGGCACGCTACCTGGCGGTGGAACCCGGCATCGACCACACCCTGGAGGCGGTGGCCCCCCACTTCTCCATGAGCCGCGCCTCCATGGTGCGCAAGCTGGCCGCCGAAGGTCGCAGCTTTCGCCAGTTGCTGGCTCAGGTACGCATGAGCCACGCCCTCAACCTGCTGCAACAGGGCCTGACCCCGCTGGAGGTTGCCCTCGCCTGCGGTTATGACTCCCCCAGCCGTTTTGCCGCCCGCTTCAAACAGGAGTTCGGCCTGACACCCCACCAATACCTGCACACCTGCCCTGCCAGATTGGCGAGCAACGAAAAGTAAAATATTACTTAAAGACCATTCTATGTAACCTGATGTAACCCGGTGATCCCGCTCACATTGCCGCCTCTTCAGAGTGTGATCTCGCGCCAACGCTCCCTTTCCCCTTGCCATACAATGGCTACCGAACACCTTTTCACTAAAAATAAGCGTAAAAAATCTTCCTTTTAACCTACATAAACGGAATTGGAGCGAGAAATGTTTCGTGAAACTTTACTCTCGGTAGCCCTCGGCACCGCCCTGTTCGGACTGACCGCCTGCAACGATAACCAGACAGAGAGCAGCACAGTCGCCAAACCGGAGCAGGCCATCCAGTACAAGGACGTGATCGACCGTCGGGGAACACCGACCCAATTCCGCGACTTTGACAGCTACTCCAACCTCAAATACAACCCGCTGCTCGATCTGGGGGCATGGCACGGTTTCCTGCTGCCTGCCAGCGACAAGGAGTGGGGGGGCTTTACCGGCCCCATGGTCATCTCAGAGGAGTACAGCCTCTTCTTTGCCAGCGAGCTGGACAAGCTTACCCTCAGCGATGCGAGCGGCCGCCCGTTCCCGCTCACCAGCGCCCGCAAGCAGGAGGTGTACGCCATTCCCGGTGCGCTGGTGCAACGCTTCGAGTTCGAGCCCTTCACGCTGGAGCTGGAACTGCGTTATGGCGATGCCCGCACCGCTCTTATCCGCACCCGACTCATCAATCAGACCAATGCACCGCTCACCCTCAACCTCAACTGGCAGGGCGAGTTGCTCAATCAATGGGATGCCAAGGATACGATTGCCAGCAAATATCCAGGCTGGACTCGCACCATCAGCGAGAGCGACAAAGGAATCGAATTCCAGTTCGGCAAACTGCGCAGCACCTGGAACATCATGCAGAGCGGCAGCGCCCGCTATCGCATCGACCGCACCCTGCCAAGCCGCACCACCCTCGACCAGAAGACACTGGGCTACCAAAGTGACGCCAGCATTACCCTGGCCGCCAAGGGGAGCGAGGATATCTACACCCTGCAGAGCTATCTCCACTCCGCAGATGACGCCAGCCGCCATCAGCAGAGCCGTCAGGCCCTGCTGGCCAACCCGGCCAGCTATTTTGCCGACTCCATCCGCCGCTGGGAGGGCTACCTTGCCAACGGTCTCTCCAATCAGGGGATCCCCGAGTCGGAGCGCCGCATCGCCGTCAAGGCGATGGAGACCCTCAATGGCAACTGGCGCTCCCCGGCTGGCGCCATCCTCCACGACGGGGTAACCCCCTCCAATACCGCCCGCTGGTTCGACGGCGTCTGGGCCTGGGACAGCTGGAAGCACGCCTACGCCATGGCCCACTTCAACCCTGAGGTAGCCAAGAACAACGTGCGTGCCATGTATGACTATCAGGTACAGCCGGATGATCCGGTACGACCGCAGGATGCGGGCATGGTGATCGACGCCGTCTTCTACAACAAGCTGGCGGATCGCGGTGGCGATGGCGGCAACTGGAACGAGCGCGATACCAAGCCGCCCCTCTCCGCCTGGGCCATCTGGGAAATCTACAGCGCCACCAAGGACAAGGCCTTTATCGCCGAGATGTATCCCAAGCTGCAGGCCTACCACGACTGGTGGTACCGCGCGCGGGACAACAACCGCAACGGCATCATCGAATATGGCGCCACCAAGCATGTGGAGCACAACGACGAGTACGGCAATATCACCTTCAAGGTGCAGTACTCCAACGGTATTCCCGCCGGGCTGGATCTCACAAGCTGTACCAGTGAGGGGGATGGCTGGTATGCCTGCGCCGGAATGCCGCTCTATCAACAGGTGTTGAACGTGGGCGGTTACAGCGACATGGATATCGGTGCCCAGCACGGCGCCGGTTGGGAGTCCGGCATGGACAACGCCGCCCGCTTCGGCTTTATCGAACCGGGCCAACTGCAACGTTATGCCGACAAGACCTATGGCGGAGATTTGGCCAAGGCACGTCAGGACTGGAACGTCGCCTTCTTTGAAAACCATCAGGACAATGGCGATTTGATCGGCTTCTCCATCGATCAGGAGTCAGTGGAGCTCAACGCCTTCCTCGCCAAGGAGAAACGCATTCTGGCCGACATGGCCGACCTGCTTGGCAAGCCGAACGACGCAAGCCGCTACCGCGATGGCGCGACCCAGCTGGCTGGTTACATCAACAGCTGCATGTTCGATGAGGCATCAGGCTTCTATTACGATCGCCAGATTGGTCAGGGGGATGTTGCTGACGGCAACGGCTGCGTCGGCAAATTGCTGACTGCCCGCGGCCGTGGCCCGGAAGGGTGGAGCCCGCTCTGGGCAGAGGTCGCCGACAAGGAGAAAGCGGCGCGGGTGCGCGAGGTCATGCTCAACGCTCAGGAGTTCAACACAAAGATTCCGCTGGGCACAGCCGCGCTGACCAACCCGGCCTACGATCCCAATATCTACTGGCGCGGCCGGGTATGGCTCGATCAGTTCTACTTCGGGGTGAAGGGGCTGGAGAACTACGGCTACCGCAGCGATGCCGAAGCACTGGTCAACAAGCTGTTCAACAATGCCGAAGGACTGGCGGGCAGCGGCCCCATCCGCGAAAACTACAATCCGGAGACCGGCGCCATGCAGGGGGCCAGCAACTTCAGCTGGAGCTCGGCCCACCTCTACATGCTCTATCGCAACTTCCTCAAGCCACAGGAATAAGCCTCGAGAGAGGATGCGCCCTTCGGCTTGATGCATCAGGTGGCCTTGTAGAGTGTTGCCATACTGATTGAGCAAACTGAGCACTCGGGAAATATTGCTCAGGCGCTTGCTGCACCCCCGCAAAAAATGGTGATAGCGGGGGAATAAAAAACAACCCGGCACGAATACCGGGTTGTTTTTTTATCAGAGAGACGAACTCAGCTCTGGCCTTGCAGCGCCTGCTGCAACTCCTCTTCGCTCCAGATGGTAATGCCAAGCTCCTGTGCCTTGGCCAGCTTGGAACCGGCCGCTTCCCCCGCGACCAGCACATCGGTCTTGGCAGATACAGAGCCCGCCACCTTGGCCCCCAGCGCCTGCAATGCCGCCTTGGCGTCGTTGCGCGACAAGGTGGTCAGGGTGCCGGTCAGCACGAAGGTCTTGCCGGCAAAGGGTTGCTCCGCGGCCTCTTTCTTCTCGATGGCCGGCCAGTGGATGCCGGCAGCCAGCAAGGCTTCCAGCACCTCCACGTTGTGGGGCTGACGCAGGAAGTAGTAGACATGCTTGGCCACCACATCACCCACGTCAGCCACTTCGAGCAGTTGCTCCACCGAGGCCGCGCGCAGGGCATCCAGGGTGAGGAAGTGGTTGGCAAGGTTGAGCGCAGTCGCCTCCCCCACTTCACGGATCCCCAGGGCAAACAGGAAGCGCGGCAGGGTGGTACTGCGCGCAGCATCGATAGCAGCCACCAGATTGAGGGCCGATTTTTGCCCCATCCGCTCAAGACCGGCCAGCTGGATGGCATTGAGGCTGAAGAGATCGGCGGGGGTCTTCACCAGCCCCTTGTCCACCAGCTGCTCGACAATCTTGTCGCCAAGGCCGTCCACATCCATGGCGCGACGGGCGGCGAAGTGCTTGATCGCCTCCTTGCGCTGCGCCTCGCAGAACAGGCCACCGGAGCAGCGGGCAACCGCTTCCCCTTCCAGCCGCTCCACTGCCGAACCACACACCGGGCACTCGGTCGGGAAGAGAATTTCACGCGCATCAACAGGGCGCTGTGCCTCCACCACGGCCACGATCTGCGGGATCACGTCCCCTGCCCGGCGCACGATCACGGTATCGCCGACCATCACGCCAAGGCGCTCGATCTCGTCGGCGTTGTGCAAAGTGGCATTGGAGACGGTGACGCCGCCAACAAACACAGGTTTGAGCTTGGCCACCGGCGTCACGGCGCCGGTGCGGCCGACCTGAAACTCGACGTTCTCAAGCTCTGTCATCTCCTCCTGCGCCGGGAACTTGTGGGCGGTCGCCCAGCGCGGGGCGCGGGCCACAAAGCCCAGCTCCTCTTGCAGAGCGATAGCATCCACCTTGTAGACCACGCCGTCGATCTCGTAAGGGAGCTCGCCACGGCGGGCCAGAATGTCGTCGTGGAACGCCTGACAACCGGCTGCCCCCTCTTTGAGCTTCACCTCGGGACTGAGCGGCAGCCCCCACTCCTTGAGCTGGGTGAGACGGCCAAAGTGGGAGTCGCCCAGTTGCTCGCCGCCAACACCGACACCGTAAGCGTAAAAGCTCAGGGGACGGCTGGCGGTGATACGTGAATCGAGCTGACGCAGGCTGCCGGCGGCGGCGTTGCGCGGGTTGACGAACACCTTCTCGCCTGCGGCCAGCGCCTTGGCGTTCATCGCCTCGAAACCGGCCTTGGGCATAAAGACTTCGCCACGCACTTCCAGCCGCTCTGGCCAGCCAGTGCCACGCAGCGCGAGCGGAATGGCCTTGATGGTGCGCACGTTCTCGGTGATCTCCTCACCGGTGGCGCCATCACCCCGGGTGGCCGCCTGCACCAGCTGACCATTTACATAGAGCAGGCTCACCGCCAGACCATCGAGCTTGGGCTCGCAGCAGAAGGTGAAACGCACGTCACGCTTGAGGCGATCGCTCATCCGTTGTTCGAACGCCAGCAACTCTTCGCTGCTAAAGACGTTATCCAGACTCAGCATGGGGATCTCGTGGCGCACCTGTTTGAAGGCGGTCAGCGGCTGACCGCCGACCCGCACACTCGGCGAAGCCGGGGTTTTCAGCTCGGGGTGGTCAGCCTCCAGAGCGATCAATTCGCGCATCAGACGGTCGTATTCGGCATCCGGCACTGTGGGGTTATCCAGCACATAGTACTGGTGACCATATTCGGTAAGCAGTTCACACAATTGACGGTGGCGGGAGAGGGTGTCGCTCATGAAAAAGTCTCGAAGTGTGATTGAACATACGGCCGGGGTAGAAACAAAAATGCGGTACCAGGGTACCGCACTTTTTCTTCACTCGACCCGCATGGCGTATTAGTCGCGACTGGCCTCGTAGGCAGCCAGCTCGTGACGGTAACGGGCAATGGTCTCGTCGCTCAGCGGGCTGCGATCCATATCGGTCAGCATGGCATCGAGATCGCTGGCCAGCTGATCGGCAGCCTGCAGCATGTCCTCGAAGGCAAACGCGGCATTGCTGCGCAGCGGCAGTTGCATGAACAGGGAGACACCCGGCGTGGTGAACTGTTCCATCCGGTACGGATTGAAGGTGCCTGGCTTGACCATGTTGATCATGGAGAAGAGCACTTCACCCTTACCGTTTGGATCTTCGTGACGGTGGAAAATATCCATCTCGCCAAACTTGAAGCCCAGCGCCATCAGGGATGAGAGCAGGGTCGCACCTTGCAAGTCGTGACCCGGACGGCCCATCAGGTTGATGACATAGACATCCTGCCAGATCTTCTCGACCGGCTGGGGCGCCATGCGCGGCTCTTCAACCACAGGTGCAGGTGCCACATAGGCCGGCTCTTCATAAACAGGCTCGGGAGCCACATGACGGGGCTGCGGCTGATATTCCGGCTCGGGTGCACGCACCGGTTCGGCACGCACTGTGTCGGCGGTACGGACTGTCTCTGCACGGGCACCAAAAGTCGGGGCGGTCGCGTAAGCGGGCTCGACCAGCGGCTCGTCATCCAGCGACTGCATCATGGGCTCGCGCTGGGGACGGGAACGGTAGACCGGGGTACGACGATTGACCTGAGCTGGTTTGCGCACCGGCGCGGCGGGCGCCTCGTCGATCTCCTCGGGCAGCGGTTCGTCGAACGCTTCCTCCTCTTCATAGACAGGAGGCGGCGGAACCGGGCGGGCAGCAGGCTTGCGCACTACGGGCGGCGGCAGATCGTCCTCGTCATCTTCATCATCAAAGGCGGGGACGGCAGGGCGACGACCGAGTTCCGGCTGGCGGCTCTCTTCACTGCGCAGCTTGGGCTCGGCACGACGGCCACCACTGACCACACGTACCTGGCCGATGCCATCGCTGTCGAAGGCGTCGTTATCACGATCCCGCGACTTGGAGTCCATCCGTCCAATCGGTTTCTCTTTGATCGGTGCCTGACGATTCTTTTTGTTGCTCCACAACCCGTGAATGAGCAATGCCGCAATAGCAATACCGCCCAGGGCAACCAAGATGTAACGCAATTCCTGCATTAGCTGCTTCTCTTTCTAGTTTTGCTCAGCCAAAGCGACGGCTTCACCGATATCGACCGACACAATGCGAGAAACCCCGGGCTCTTGCATCGTGACGCCAACCAGCTGCTCAGCCATCTCCATGGAGACCTTATTATGACTGATGTAAACGAACTGTACTGTGCTCGACATCTCTTTGACAAGAGAACAGAAGCGACCGACGTTCACTTCATCGAGCGGTGCATCCACCTCATCCAGCAGACAAAAAGGTGCTGGGTTGAGTCTGAAGATGGCAAAAACCAGCGCAAGCGCGGTTAACGCCTTCTCCCCCCCGGAAAGCAGGGCAATGGTAGCATTCTTCTTACCCGGAGGTCTCGCCATGATGCTCACTCCGGCCTCCAAAAGATCATCAGAGGTGAGCTCAAGCCAGGCACTGCCCCCACCGAACACTTTCGGAAACAGGGATTTTAAATCTTCGTTGACCTTATCGAAAGTGTCCCGGAACCGTATTTGTGTCTCTTTATCAATTCTTTTAATGGCTTGGCTCAAGGTTTCCAGCGCTTGCTCGAGATCCTGACACTGATTTTCAAGATAGGTTGCCCGGGTTTTCGCCTCTTCGTACTCCTCCAGCGCCGCCAGGTTGATGGCGCCGAGCGCCTCCACTTGCCCCTCCAGGGTCTGGATCTCCTGCCGCAACTTGCTGCGATCAGCGGCGATGAGCACCGCCTGATCGAGATCGACCAGTCGAACCCCCAGCTCTTCGAACTGCTCGTGCAGCCCCTGTCGACGGGTGAGGTTGCGTTCGCGCTCAAGGCGCAGGGTCGCCAGCTTCTCTTGCAACGTCACCAGCTGCTTGTGATCGGCACTTCTGGCCTGTTCCAGCTCACCGAGCTGGCGCTCCAGCTCCGCAAGCCGTTGATGGCAGGCAAGCTGCTGCGCCTCCAGATTGCGCTGCTCGGCCAGCAGGGGCGCCAGATCCGGCACTGCCTCGCTATCCGGCCCTTTCAACCCGGCCAGCTCCAGTCCGAGCCTCGCCAACTCCTCTTCGCCCAAGGTAATGAGTTGGCGCAGATTGCCCAACTCCAGTTGCAAACGCTGGCAGGTCGCTTGTTGCTGTTCGCGGCGCGCACGGGCCTCGTCAACCGCCCGCTCGCAGCGAGTCAGCAGCTCCTGCGCGAGCTGCAACCCTTGCGTCAGCGGCTCCCCCTGCTCCTGCAGCTCGGCAAGGCGCGCCTCATCGAGTTCCAGTTGTTCGCGGGCGCTGGCCAGTCGCTCTGCCTCTTCGGCCTGCTCCTGATCAAGCCGGATCAGCTCTTCGCCGAGCTGACCGAGCCGCTGCAACCGCTCCTGCCGCTGACCCTGTTGCAGACTCCAGGCTTCGCGCAGTTGTTGCCATTTCTGCTCTTGCTCGCGCAAGGTTCGCTGCGACAACTCCTGCGCACTGGCAAGCTGGGCACGCCGGGCATCGGCAGCCACAAGTTGCTCGCTCAGCTGTGCCAGCCCCGCGGCAACCTTCTCCTGCTCGGTATGCAACCGCTCACGCTCACCCAGCAGCGCCATGGTGCCGAGCGCCGCGCCCTGTCCCAAATCGGCCCAGTTTGGCCCCAGCCAGTCGCCAGCAGGAGTCAGTACCGACTCACCGGCCGCAAGGCTTGGCTGGCGGATCAATGCGGCCTCCCGGCTCTCCACCAGCCAGATGGCGTTGAGGAAGGCGGGAATGTGCTCGCCGCCCAGTTGCGCCGCCAGCGTACCGGCAACCGCCGGTTGCGCCGGGCCAATCCAGAGCCCCTCTTGCGCCAGATTGCACTCGTCCGCCGGCATTGCGGTGAGCCAGCGACCCAGCACCTTGTCGAGCGCCGGTGCCCACTCGGGGGCAACCTGCAACCGGTCGGCCAGGGTTGCACCCTCCATCTGCTCCCCGAGGATCTGATCCAGGGTCGCCAGCCGCGCCTCCAGCTCCCGTTGCAGGCTCAACTGCTGGCCATGCTGCTGCTTGAGTTGTTCATGGGTGTCGACCGCCTGCGCCAGCTGCTCGGTCAGCTCGCCATTGGCCGCCCGCGTCAGCTCCAGCTCACCACTCAGGGCATCGAGGGCCGGTTGCAGATCGTCGGCCTCTGTACCGAGGGGGCCAGCGCGTTCATCTTCCAGCTTGAGGCGGGCCAGCCGGGTCTTGGCTTGCAGCTCCTGCAGGCCACCCAACCGGGTGCGGGTCTGGTTGAGCTGCCCCTGCAACCCGGCCAACTGTTGCTGCCACTGCTGCTGGCGCAAGCGAGCCTGTTCCAGCTGCTCGCTGGCGTGCTGGCGGGCCTCCTGCTGCTCGGTGAACAACTGCTCACACTGCTCCAGCCGGGCACTCTCCTGCTCGGCGCGCAATACCCCTTCGGTCAGTTGATCCTGCTGGCTGGCAAGCTGAGCCTTGCGGGTGGCGATCCGCTCGCCCAGCGCCTCTGCACGGGCCTGCCAGTCGCGCCCCAGTTCACTCTGGTGCAATTGCTGTTGCTCGAGACGGGCGATGGCCTGCCCGCCGAGAAAAATCTGTTGCTGACGGCTCGCCTGCTCGGCTTGCGCCTCTTGTCTGGCGACCGACAGGGTGACGTGGCGCCCCTCATCGGCGGTGCGCTTGGCATCGAGCGCCGCCAGCGCCTGCTCGGCTTGCGCCAGTTCGGTTTTGGCCTCGCCAAGGCGCGTCTCCAGCGCCCACAACTCGGAGCCAATCAGCTCGGCGCGAGCTGCGCGCGAACGACTCTTGAGCTGTTTGTAGCGCTCGGCGGTCTCGGCCTGGGCTTTGAGGTGGTCAAGGCGCGAGCCCAGCTCGCCGCGAATATCGCCGAGGCGCTCCAGGTTCTCCTGGGTGTGACGAATGCGCTGTTCGGTCTCGCGGCGCCGCTCCTTGTAGCGGGAAACCCCGGCGGCCTCTTCCATAAAGAGCTTGAGATCGGCCGGACGTGACTCCACCAGTCGGCTGACAGTGCCCTGCTCGATGATGGCGTAGCTGCGGGGGCCAAGACCGGTGCCGAGGAAGAGGTCGGTCACATCCTTGCGGCGGCACTTCTGGCCGTTGATCTGATAGTGGTTGGAGCCGTCGCGCAGCACTTCGCGGCGCACCGAGATCTCGGTAAAGCGGCCGAACTCACCGGGCACCCGGTTGTGGGGATTGTCGAACACCAGCTCGACCGAGGCGCGCCCGTGCGCACTGCGATTGATGGAGCCGTTGAAGATGACATCGGTCATGTTCTCGCCGCGCAGATGGCGGGCGGAGCTCTCCCCCAGCACCCAGCGCACCGCGTCGATGACGTTGGATTTGCCACAGCCGTTGGGGCCCACCACGGCGGTCATGTCTGCCGACAGTTCGATGCGGGTCGGCTCGACGAACGACTTGAAGCCGGCGAGTTTGATCAGTTTCAGACGCATGGCGACCTGTATCAGTGGCTAAATAATGAGGAGGCGGGCAGGCGATTTTACCAAATCCAGACCCGGCTTTGTTTGTAATATGCAGGCATCATCCCCATTCATGCCCGATTTTTGGTCGCCACGGCACGAAATAAGGAATAGTCGGCGACTTTACCAAATCAAAGGCTTGTTTGTAATATGCTGGCAGTTCTCCCATGCATAGATGGAGCTCACATGAGCCAATCACCCCATATGGTCAAAGATTCAATCAGCGGTGCAGACTACTTTCTGCGCGGTTTTTCCCTCATTCGCCAACCGGGCATCCGCACCTTTGTGCTGATCCCCCTGCTGGTCAACTTCGTGCTGTTTGCCGGGGCCTTCTATGCCCTGCTGCTGCAACTGGACGGCCTGTTCGCCTGGCTCCATCAGCAGATCCCCGCCTGGCTCGACTGGCTGGACTATCTGCTGTGGCCCATCGCCCTCATCACCATCCTGGTGGTCTTCTCCTTTATCTTCAGCTCGGTTGCCAACTGGGTAGCAGCCCCCTTCAACGGCCTGCTGGCGGAGAAGGTGGAGCAGATCCTCACCGGCCAGCCCGCCAATGACAGCGGCATGCTGGATATCGTCAAGGATGTGCCACGTACCTTCGGCCGCGAATGGACCAAGCTGAAGTATTACCTGCCCAAGGCTATCGGTTGCCTGATCCTGTTTCTGATCCCGGTGGTGGGCCAGACCCTGGCGCCTGTGCTCTGGTTCCTGTTCAGCGCCTGGATGATGGCGATCCAGTATGTGGATTATCCGTTCGACAACCACAAGATCGACTTCATCACCATGCGCGATGCCTTGAAGCAGCGCCGCGGCAAGTGCCTCAGCTTCGGCGCTCTGGTGACCCTCTTCTCCGCCATTCCGGTGGTGAACCTCTTCGTGATGCCAGTCGCCATCTGTGGTGCCACCGCCATGTGGGTCGATCACTACCGGCAGGAGCAGTTGGGGCGCTAACCCTTGAACATTGATTAGAAAAAGGCACCCTAAACGGTGCCTTTTTCGCATTTAGCATGAATTAAATTAATGCATGCATTCGATAGCTTGTCCCATATGACACGAGTTGGTAGGATTCTGGCCTTTCTCGTTCCCTGGGATATCTCATGTTACATGCACTCTTCTTGGTTGGCCTGGTGGCCGAAGGGATGACCGGCGCGCTGGCCGCGGGTCGGCGACGGATGGATCTGTTTGGTGTGGTGATCATCGCCTCGGCGACGGCCATCGGTGGTGGCACCATTCGCGATGTGCTGCTGGGCCACTATCCGCTGCTCTGGATTGAACATCCGGAATACGTGCTGCTGGTTGCCGCAGCTGCGATGGCGGGTGTGGTCTCCGCCCCCCTGATGCGTTACCTCGGCAAGCTGTTCATGGCCCTTGATGCCCTGGGACTGGTGGTCTTCTCCATCTTCGGTGCGGCCCGGGCGCTGGATATGGGCCACGGCGCCGGTATTGCCTGCATCATGGCGGTGGTGACCGGGGTCTTTGGCGGTGTGCTGCGGGATCTGCTCTGCCAGCGCATTCCGCTGGTGTTCCGTCGCGAGCTCTATGCGGCCATTTCGCTGATCACTGCAGCCCTCTACTGTCTGGCGCTGGATCAGGGCTTGCCGACCAACTGGGCGGCGTTCGGTTCCATCGGAATTGGCTTTGTGCTGCGGCTGCTGGCGGTTCGCTTCAAGTGGGGTCTGCCCACCTTCGACTATCAGTACGCGACCCACTGAGTACGCCAGCTTCTGGCGAGGCGGGTTGGATTGCGAGCAACAAAAAAGCGCCCGAGTGGCGCTTTTTTCATGGACGGTCTGCGACTCAGTTAATCCCTTCCGAGCTGAAGAAGGTCGCCTTGTCGGCGATAAAGCGGATCTTGATGTTCTTCCCTTCCCCGCCCCAGAGGCAGCTCGTAGTGCCCAGCGCATCATCACAGCGCTCCGCCTTGCCCAGAATGGTGCTGGCCTCAGCGTAGCTCATCCCCATCTTCAACTGGTCGTAATTTTCACGGTTGAGCTTGCTGCAACCGGTCAACAACAGGGCGATCAGGCCGCCAATCACTATCTTTTTCATCGCTATCTCCTCTCTGGTGGGAAGAGCTTGGCAGCTTGCCATCCCCTTTACCAGCTGCGCACCGGGCCGGTATCGAGGTGAACGAAGTTATCACGGGGATAGTAACCAACCCCACCCACCTTGAGCTGGAGCGCCGCCTTGCGCAGATGGGCCAGCTGTACGCCGGGGATCCGCACATCCACCGCCTGCCCCAGGGTGTGGTAGCTGTGTTTGGCCACGCCGTGGCTCTTGTGGCGCTTCTGACGATTGGTTGCCGGGGCGCGATAGCCGGAGATCAGCTGAATTTCGCTGCGCCGACCCAGCTTGTGCTGCAACAGAAACAGCTGATCAAACAGCTTCTTGTCGATGTTGAACACTTCGTTGCGCCGGTAATCGCGGAAGATGTGGTTGAGCTCGGCTAACCCGTCGCTCAGATAGTGGCCATTTTCCCAATAGCTGGCGCGCACCCGCTCGCCGGTATTGAGATTGAAGAAACTGAGTTCACGCCCGGTGGTACTGCGGCTGGCCAGTGCAGGGAAGGAGATCAGCGAGCTGCCCAGCAGGCAACCGGCTCCCAGCAACAGGCGACGTCGACTTATCTCTTGTTCCAGCATAAGGGGTTCGTCCATCGCAGATTCAAGCGAAAATAGTTGAATAAGATCACTGATTGAATGTGATACAGGCGCTTGAAACTACCCTCCGGCAGGGGGAACTGTCAAACCACAATCGCCCATAGAAAAGCCCGGCACAGGCCGGGCTTTTCACTCTGTGGCAGGGATCACAGCAGGCGGCTCTGGAAGCTGACCCGATCAAATCCGTAGATGTCGTTACGCAGTTGCTGGCGACCATTTTCGTCGATCCAGCTGCTCCAGTAGACGGTAAAGACCGGGATCGGCGTGGTGAGCGGCAACCATTTGGTCTGGCTCTCCTTGAGGATATTGGCCACCTTGTCCGGCTGATAGCGGGAATCTGCCAGCAACAGTTCGGCCAGATCGTCCGCATGTTCCACCCGGATGCAGCCCGAGCTGAAGGCGCGCGCCCCCTGCTCGAACAGCGCCTTGCGCGGGGTGGAGTGCAGATAGATGGCGTCATTGTTGGGCAGGTAGAACTTGTAGCGCCCCAGGGCATTATGATCCCCCGGCTTTTGCCGCAGGCGATAGGGGAAACCGGCAGCCAGCGCCTGATGCCACCCCTCTTCGGTGAACTGGACCGGATTGCCCTCGCTGTCGATCACCTCGAACTGCTCGCGACTCAGATAGGCGGGATCGCGGCCCAGCTTGGGCAGGATGTCCTTGCTCAGGATGGAGCGCGGCACATGCCAGGAAGGATTGAGCACGATGGAGCGAATTTCGCTGGCGAGGATGGGCGTGGCACGCTGCTCCTTGCCGACGATGACCCGGCTGGTAAACACCTCGTTGCCGGACTCCACCACGCTCAGGCGGTAGTCGGGAATATTGACCAGCACGTAGCGGCCACCGGCGAGCTGATCTACCAGATCGCGACGCCACAGGTTACGCAACAACAGGCTGGCGCGCACTTGCGGGCCGGTATTGAGCCAAGAGCGGGTCTGACGGCCGATGATGCCGTCTGCGGTGAGACCATGACGACGCTGGAACTGCTTGATGGCCTGCTCGGTATCACCATCGTAAATCTGATCACCATGGCTCGGGGCGCTGTCGCCCAGCTCGTTGAGCATGGCGCGGATTTGGCCGAGCTCGGCGGAGCTCTCTCCGGCACGCAGGGTCGGCATATCGAGAGTCGGCCACTTGCTGGCCATCGGCATCGCCAGCAGTTTGTGCACTTTAGCCCGCACCGCCTCGTATTCCGCCACTTGAGGGCGCAGGGATTTCACCTGGGTGAGCAGGTCATCATCGCTGGGTTGGGTCACTACAGGGCGGTTCAAATCGAGCTTGAGGGTCTTCATATGCTCGCGCGAGACCAGATCCATCCCCCGCCAGGCGTGCTGGAAACGGCTCAGCTTGGTAAAAATGTCGTCATAGATGGCGACACGCTTGTCTGCAGGGGTGGCCTGCAGGCGCTTCCAAAGCGTGAAAAAATCGGGATGCAGCTGGGCCAACACAGCCTCTTGCAACTGCTGTTCCAGCTCGACACGGGCCTGTTCGGCCTGACTGCCCTGATACCAGTCGTGTCCGGTTTCACTGGCCGCCACCACGACTTGTGCTTCGGTTGCATGTACCGCGCCGGCGGGCAAACATCCCAGCCACACCAGATTGGCAAGGGCCAGCCAATACTTCATCCCCATGGGTACCTCAAAACGGTTTGTTCACTCTGTCGGGCCTGACAAGCAGACCCGATGCTCAGGCCGCTCATGATGCGTGAACGGCCAATACTTTGCTAGCGCCCGGGGGCATAACGCTGCCAGATAATGTCATACGCATCTGTCTCCTTGAACCGCGCCAACGCCTGATTGAATTGTTGCAAGAATTGCGGCGAAAAGCTGCGCTTGCCCAACATAAAGAAGCTCGGCGATTCAGATACCACCATGGGGTGACTGGTGAACAGACCGCTCATCCCCTCCTTGTTAAGGGCGCTGGGGGTAGCCAGCATGTCACCGAGGAAACCGTCGATCCGCCCGCGGGCCAGCTTCTCAAAATTTTGCTGGTCGCTCACTGCACTCACCTGTTTGGCATAGCGAGCGAGCAGCGACATCACTTCATCACCATAGAAGTACTCTTTGGTGACACCGAGGGAGTAACCACTGGCCAGCCAGCTCGCCAGATCCTGCTCGGGGTAGTGGCTGCCCTTGCGGATCCACAGCAAGGTGCGACCCGGATTGTAGGAGTCGGAAAACCAGGCATAACGAGCGCGCTCATCATTGATATTCGCCTCCATCGCCATGTCTATCTCGCCATGCTCCATCTCGTGCAGTACCCGCTTCCAGGGCAGCTCCACGTAGTTGACCTTGCAGTGCATGGAAGTGAGCACAGCCGTCAGCACCTCGGCGGCATAACCGCGCACCTCTTGCGGTGAGTCGGCTTCGTAATAATGGTAGGGGGGCCAGTTATCGTAACCGACCTGAATAGGCTCGGGACACAGGGCCCTGGCCAATGCCATTGGCGCCCATAATCCAAGCAACAGACAGCAAGAGATCCACTTCATATGTCATCCTTGACGAATAAGTGAGTCATCATAAATCGCCCCCTGCAAAATGGCGATAGAGGCCAGATGACTATCGCATCCGCTAGAAAATGACGCAGCAAAGCAACGTCTATTTGCCAATTGCCCTGCCGGAGTACTACTGGCAACCGGCGCCCTGCCAGACCTGTTTAACCGGGATACAGCAACGTTTGGAACAGGGGTAAAAAGGGGTTAATATGTGACCAAATATTTTTTTGTGATCCACTATGCTTTTTTTGCAATTGGATTAGCATATGCGCGACATCGGCCTACCCATTCTGTCAGGCATAGAGAGTGATATGACGTACAAAAAGTTCGGTTTTTTGACTGCCATTCTGGCGTTAAGCGGTTTTTATCTTTACACCCTCTATCTGGCTGCTCACCCCAACGTGAGCCTGGCCTACAAACTCTATTATCTGGAAGGCAAAACCCGCTTCTGGGAACACAACTCCAGCATGACCTATCAGCCGGGTAACGAGCTCAATCTGACCAAGCCGAGCCGCTTCCTCTCCAGCGAAGGCTGGGCCAAGAAGCCGAGCGACGAAGGTACCCTGCTCAGCGGTCAGGGCGGTCTCTACTTTGTGCTGCCCAAGCAGGCGGCCAATCCGGATCAGCTTACCGTACAGGCCCGCATCAACAGCCCGGAAGCCGGTGCCCTGTTGAAAGTGGCGCTGGGTCACGACTTCACCACCACGGTGAAACTGGCCAAAGCGGGCATCAACGAAATCCGCCTCAGTCTGCCCGGCGACTCACTCACGGCAGATCCCAAGCGCCCCAATTTTCTGGCGCTCTCGGCACCTACTCCCATCAATGTGCAGTCGGTACGTTTGACCGTAGCCCAGTGATCCTTGCCCCGAATACCATTTTATAAAAACAACTATCCCAAATAAGGACGTTCTTATGTCGCATCCAGATTTTCGACTCTCTCTGGTCGTTCCCGTTTACAACGAGGAAGAGAGCATCGATGCCTTCATCAACGCGATAGACAACGAACTGGCCCCGCTCAAAGACCAGCTTGAAATTGTATTCGTCAACGATGGCAGCCGTGACCGCACCCGTGAAGTGGTCGAGCAGGCCATCGCCCGTGACCCGCGCGTGACCCTGGTCAACCTGGCACGCAACTTCGGTAAAGAAGCGGCCCTGACCGCCGGTCTGCATCAGGCCAAAGGGGATGCCATCGTGCCGATGGACGTGGATCTGCAAGACCCGCCCGCCCTGATCCTGGAGTTCGTCAAACTGTGGCAGACCGGTGACTATGACACCGTCTACGGCATCCGCGTCGATCGCAGCGCCGATACCCCGATGAAGCGCCTGACTGCCGGTGGCTTCTACCGCTTCTTCAACGCCCTCTCCACCAGCACCAAGCTGCCGGAGAACGCCGGTGACTTCCGCCTGATCGACCGTCGAGTGGTCGAGGCGATCAAGCTGCTGCCAGAGCGCAACCGCTTTATGAAGGGTCTGTTTGCCTGGGCCGGTTTCCGTGCCGTTGGCGTCCCCTACGAGCGCCCGGCCCGTCACGCCGGTGAAACCAAGTTCAACTATTGGAAACTGTGGAACTTCGCCCTCGACGGTCTGCTCAGCTTCTCCAGCTGGCCGCTGCGGGTCTGGAGCTATGTGGGTGTCAGCGTCTCGCTGGTTGCCTTCCTCTATATCCTGAAAATCATCACCCAGGTGATCTTCTTCGGCATCGACGTACCCGGTTACGCCTCACTGATGTCTGTAGTGCTGTTCCTCGGCGGTATCCAGCTGCTGTCGCTCGGCATCATCGGCGAGTACATCGGCCGCATGTTCGTGGAAGTGAAACAGCGCCCGGTCTACCTCATTGAAGGGGTCTATGGCCAGTATGCCAAGCAGGATGCGGCCAAACCGCAGAGCGCTGACAGCAACCCGCAAGAGCAGCAGGAGCAGGCGCCTCAATGATCTCCCGCGAGGAATTCTGGCGGCTGGTACGTTTCGGTTTTGTTGGCGGGGGGGCTACTCTCGTCGACCTTGGCACCTCCATCGCACTGTTTCATACCTGGCCCACCATCTCGGAGCACCTGGTTACCACGCTGGCTTTTGCCATCGCATTCTGGTTCTCCTTCTTTGGTCACCGCTACATTACCTTCCAGAAGCAGGGAGCCGCCAGCAAGTTTCTGCTGGTCGCCCTCTTCTCGCTGGCGGTGCGTAACCTGATCCTGAGCGGCCTGCTGTTTGCGGGGCTCTCCGGTCTGCTGCCGGTGGTCATCGCCACCCTGACCGTTACCGTCCTCACTTACGTTCTCTCTCGCGTCTGGGTTTTTGCCTGATGAATGATATGACCAATACTGCCCCGCTAACCGGGGCTGCACTCCCCTATCGCCCGTCACTGCGCATCAGCGGCCGTGACTGGCTGATGATCATCGCCGCCTTCATGCTGAGCCGGGTGGCGCTGTATGGCATGGGCTACTTCGGTGTCCAGCTCTATGGTTCCCCCGACATCGGCCCGCTGCAGGCCTATTGCCAGTTCGACTGCGTCTGGTTCCAGCGCATCATCGAAAACGGCTACGACCTCTACCCGCGCTGGCTGAGCAAGGGCAATGCGGCCAACTGGGCCTTTATGCCGCTCTATCCGATGGTCTCCGGTGCCATCTCCAACCTGTTCAATGTCGAGAGCCTGATCGGCCTCATTATTGTTACCAATATCTCTTTCTTCGCCAGCCTGCCGCTGATGCTGCTGGTGTTGCGTCAGCTCAAGCTGGGGGACGATACCGCCCGCTTCGGCGTCTGGCTGCTCGCCTTCTCCCCCTTCTCAGCCTACTTCGTCTCAGGTTATACCGAGTCGACCTTTATGGCGCTGATGCTGGGGATGTTCCTGTTCGCCTATCGGGAGCAGTGGCTGATGGTGGCCGTGCTGGGGGTTTGTATCTCCGCCACCCGCAACCTGGGGGTGATGATGGTCTTCCCGGTGCTGATCCTGGCGCTGCAGGCCTACGGCTGGCGGGAATTTTTCCGCTTTACCGAGCGCGCCTTCAAGGTGGTCTTCACCCTCTGGATGATCCCGTTTGGCCTGTTTGCCTACATGGTCTACCTCTATCACCTGACCGGCGATGCCTTCGCCTTCAAGCACATTCAGGTGGCCTGGGGTCGCTACATGGACAGCCCGCTGGACTGGTGGCTGAGCGGTTTCGAGCTGGGCGGCCGCAAGGCTTACCTCTCCATCATGGTGATCTTCGGCTGGTGCCTGAACGGTTACCTGTTCAGCCAGAAGCGCTGGGCGGAAGCGACCCTGATGTTCATCTGCTGCACCATTCCGCTGATGACCGGCCTCAACGCCATGCCACGCTACATGTTCGGGCTCTACCCGACCCTGCTGGCCATCATTCTGCTGACCCATCGCTGGCCCGCCATCCGCCCGGCGGTGCTCTGCATCAGCGGCATGGTTGCCTCCTTCATCGCGGTGGCCTTCGTCAACTTCAAGTTCTTCACCGTCTGATGTGACGACGATGCCTGACACAGCAAATGCCGGTCACCTGACCGGCATTTTTTTATGGCCGCTATTTTTATCGACAGAGCGTCTCTCTCCTCTCCGTCACACTTTCCTCGGCTTGAAAACGTAACCATTTGAACTGATGTCACAAATCGGCATTTTGCCGATCCAAGGCGCGCTTTGCTGCTCCTAGAATGGGCCCTTGTCCGAACTGCCCTGCTCAAGGAATGGCTTATGCATCGTGCTCATTACTTATCCCCTCTCTGGCTCGCCCTGCTGGCCACCCCTCTGTTCACCCAACAGGCGATGGCCGCCCCCGAGGTTCGCCTCTATGTGGATGGTCAACCAGTAGCGGCCCCGATCGCGTTGGACAAGGGCACGGTGGAGCTGACTCACCCTCTTGCCAAGGGGAGCCATCAGATCCGCATCAGCGACGCAGACAACAGTTGCGGTACCAGCTTTGGCCCGAGCGAGAGCAAGCCACTCCCCTTCGGCACCGCCCAACCAATGGACAAATGCAGCAAGGATCAGAGCTTTACCCTGCGGGTGATGCTGGCCGGGGAGTATCAGTTCACCTTCAACCCGGATACCCCCAGCCTCAAGGTGCTGCGGGCGACCAAGAAGAGCGAGTTCAAGCGCCAGCCACCAGAAGAGCCCTGCATCAGCTGGGATGGCGGCCCGGTCACTGTGTCCCTGACAGGGGTCTGGCCCGACGGCACCCGACTGAGGGATGCCTACTCGAAACAGGAGGCGGTGGTCAAACAAGGCAAACTGACCCTGACCCCGAGTAAAGAGAGCGGCGGCCTGCTGCTGCTCGAGCCGGTCAAGGCAGCCAAGCCAGCACCATTCAGCTGGGATCAGGCGAGCGTCTATTTCCTGCTGACCGACCGCTTCAACAACGGCGACCCCGCCAACGACCACAGCTTCGGCCGCCAGAAGGATGGTCAGGATGAGGTAGCCACTTGGCATGGCGGTGACTTCAAGGGGCTGACCGAGAAGCTCGACTACATCAAGAGCCTCGGCATGAACGCCATCTGGATCACCCCCATGGTGGAGCAGGTGCACGGCTTTATCGGCGGTGGCGAGCAGGGCAACTTCCCTTTCTACGCCTACCACGGATATTGGGCGCTCGACTTCACCAAGATTGACCCCAACTACGGCGATGAAGAGAGCCTGAAAACCCTGGTGGACGAGGCCCACAAGCGCGGCATGCGGATCATCCTCGACGTGGTGATGAACCATGCTGGTTACGCCACCCTCGCCGATCTGCAAGATCTGGGGCTCACCGAGCTAACTCAGAACAGCAGCAAACTGCCGACCGTCTGGAACCAGTGGCGCCCGAGCGGTGGCCTCAACTGGCATGGTTACAACCAGTTCATCGACTATCAATCACCCGCGTGGAACAAGTGGTGGAGTGGTGACTGGGTGCGCGCCGGTCTGCCCGGCTACCCGCAGCCCGGCACCGACGATGTGACCGGTTCGGTGGCGGGGCTGCCGGACTTTCTGACCGAATCGGCCAAACCGGTAGGGCTGCCGCCATTGCTGGCGGCGAAAAAGGATACCCTCGCCAAGGCGCTGCCCGACGCCACCGTGAGCGACTACCTGATCGCCTGGCACACCGACTGGGTGCGCCGCTTTGGCATCGACGGTTTTCGGGCCGATACCGTCAAACATCTGGAGCCCGAGGTATGGGCCAAGCTCAAGCAGGCGGGCACCGCTGCGCTCAAGGAGTGGAAGGCCGCCAACCCGACCAAGAAGCTCGACGATCTGCCCTTCTACATGGTGGGCGAGGTGTGGGATCACGGGGTGGCCAAGGATTTCTGGTATCAGAACGGTTTCGATTCCCTGATCAACTTCGACTATCAGCGTGAGTTCGCCCTGTCACAGGCTCAGTGCATGGCCAGCGCCGAGCCCACCTATGCCAGCTACGCCAGCCGTATCAATCAAGATCCCGAGTTCAACGTGCTGAGCTACATCAGCTCCCACGACACCAAGCTGTTCTTTGGCGACTATCAGGATGTGCCGCTACAGCGCCGGGTCGCCAACAGCTTTATGCTGCTGCCAGGCGGCATCCAGCTCTACTACGGCGACGAGTCCGGCCGCGGGCTGGCCAAGGATGGCGGTGTGTTCGATCAGGCGTTGCGCTCGGACATGAACTGGCAGGAGCTGGCCAGCGGAGACAAGGCCGAGCTGGTCAAGCACTGGCAGCAACTGGGCCAGTTCCGCGCCGCCCATCCGGCCATTGCGGCAGGCAGCCACCAGAAACTCTCGGATGCCCCCTACGCCTTCGTGCGGGAGAAGGGGGATGACAAGGTGGTGGTGGTCTTTGCCGGTCGGCAGAAGTAACTCTTGGGCCATATATACCAGCAACAGAGAGGGGAGCCACTGGCTCCCCTCTCTCGTTTATCTATCAGCCAAGGTTCACTGTGGCTGGCGCGCCGCCACCGGCCACTGCAACCGCGCCTTGAGCAGGGTCTCCTGCCACAGAGGCCAAGAGAGCAGCGCCTGCTGATAGACTCCCGCCTGACCGGGCAACAGGATGCCGTAGCTGGCCAGCCGATAGGCCATCACCGCATAGAAGGCATCGACAATGCCCGCCTCGCCAAAGTAGAAGGGGCCCCGCGCCTGCGACCAGATCTCCTGCAAACGGGCCAGCTCACCGACCGCCTCCACCGGGGGATCGATACGGGTTGGCGCCCCAAGAAAGAAGGGAAGCAGAGAACGGATCTGCCGAAATCCGGCGTGCAACTCGGCACAGAGGCTGCGAGCCAGTGCCCGCTCGACCTGCGAAACGGGATAGAGCTGGCGGTCGGGACAGAGCTCGTGAACATATTCGGCAATGGCCAGCGAGTCGTGAACCCGCACGCCGTCGTGTTCGAGCCAGGGCACCAGACCGGCCGGTGCCAACCGCTTGAGCCGCGCCAGCGACTTGGCATCCTCCAGATCGAACACCTGCTCCTGCCACGTCAGCCCGCTCATGGCGAGCACCAGTGCCGCCCGCATAGCCCAGGTGGAGCCGGTGCCCACCGCCAATACCAAGGATCCCATCTGTTGCCTCCTGCATGAGTTGCCTGCGACCGGCCTGTCTGCCCTTGATGGCAAAACATCCGATGGTCGCTTCACATTTGCGCACCGGCGGGTTTGACCCTCTTGGTGAGCGATGCTAGTTTGATTTTTCAAAACAATCAGTTAGCAACAATGTGAGCCATTAACCGAAATATGGACAGCCAATTTACCATCGTCATCGCAGATGACCACCCCCTGTTTCGGGGCGCCCTCTACCAAGCGGTGCACATGGCCATCAACGACGCTCAATTGCTGGAAGCGGACTCCATCGACAGCCTGACCAACCTGCTCGGCGAGCACCCCGAAGTTGACCTGTTGCTGCTCGATCTCAAGATGCCGGGGGCCAACGGCTTCGAGGGGCTGGCCCACCTGCGCGGCCAGTATCCCGACCTGCCTATCGTGGTGGTCTCCGCCTCGGAAGATGCGGCCATCATCCAACAGGTGTTGCGGCTCGGGGCGCTCGGCTTCATTCCCAAGTCGGTGCCGATGAAGGAGCTGGTCAACGCCCTCAATACGGTGATCGGGGGGGATAACTGGGTGCCGGAAGGCATCTCGCTCCATCCTGAATCGGAAGATGGCCCCGATTTCGCCAGCAAGCTGGCCAGCCTCACCCCCCAGCAGTACAAGGTGCTGATCATGCTGCGCGATGGCAGCCTGAACAAACAGATCGCCTGGGAGCTCAACGTCTCAGAGGCCACCATCAAGGCCCATATCACCGCCATCTTCAGAAAACTGGGCGTCAAGAACCGCACTCAGGCGGTTATCGCCCTGCAACAGCTCGATATCAAGGAGAGCTGAAACCCGCACGCAGTGACACGCGGGAGACGACATAGCCAGCCATGCTGGCTATCTGTTGCTAGACAATTAGCACGATCGTACTTTATGCTGCCAGCGCCAACGAGGAGAGAGTGATGAGCAAGGGGCGCCTGACCCGGGAAAACATTTTGCAGACTGCCTTTGAGCAGGCGAGCCAGCAAGGGCTGGAGAGCCTGACCATCGGCTCGCTGGCCAGCGCCTGCGAGATGTCGAAAAGCGGCCTATTTGCCCACTTTCAATCCCGCGACAATCTGCAGATCGCCGTGCTGGAGTACGCCGCCGAAGTGTTTCGGCTGCGGGTGATCCAGCCGGTACGCCAGCAGGAGCACCAGAGCCAGCATGACAAGCTGATCGCCCTGCTACGGGCCTGGCAGGCGTGGAACCACTGCTTCGCCGGTCGCTGCATGTTCCTCGACGCCTGGACCTCGGCGCAGGATGGCCATGAGCAAAAGAGCCTGGTGCAGCAAGCCGCCCGGCAACTGGTGCGCTTCTGGCTCGACTATCTGGCACGTCAGGTGGTGCAGGGTCAGGCTGCAGGCGAGTGGCGACAGGAGATGGATCCCTGGCGCGCCGTTTACCGCCTCTATGGCCTCTATCTGGCGGATCAGGTGTTCAACGATCTCGAACTGTGTCAGGATCCGGCCCGCCACTTCTGGCCCGAAGTGGACGCTCTGCTGAGCAGCTGGCGCTGATGTTTTGGCATCCGTTCAACACGACTTTTTAAAAACCGACAAAAAGCACGACCGTTCGCACATAAAAACCACAGGATGACCATGAGCAGCAAGATCTACTTCAACACCCGCCGCTTTAGCCCGAGCAAATGGCTGCTGGGGATCGGCACCCGCTTACACCACAGACTCGCCCCCAGCCATGCCAAGCGCACCGCCAGCAAGTTGCTGCTCACCCCCCAGCGCAACCAGCGGGGTGGCCACGAACCAGCCGGTCTGGTGAAGCAGGCCGTCCATACCAGCGAAGGGGTATTGATGAGCTATCGGCTCGGTCAGGGGCCGCTGTGGCTGCTGATGCATGGCTGGTCCGGCAGCGCCAGTCAGTTCTATCCGCTGATGAACCATATCGCCGCGCAGGGTTTCACCGCCATTGCCTACGATCATCCGGCCCACGGCCAGAGCGCAGGCAACACTGGCCACCTGCCCCGTTTCGTACGCGCCTTCGACGAGCTGGCGACCAAGCTGGCCAGCGAAGCAGGTCCGCTGCACGGGGTCATCGCCCACAGCATGGGAGGCGCCGTCACCCTCTCCAGCCGTCAGGCGGGTATCGATACCCTGCCGCTGCTGTTGATTTCGCCGGTGCTCGACTATGTGCCCCAGCTCTACGGCATGGTGGCGCGCTCCGGCTACTCCATCCGGTTGTTCGATGCGGTGGTCAAGGAAATTGAGCAAGAGTACCAGCACCCCTTGAGCACGGTCGATCCGCTGGGTCGCCTCGCCAGTCGCAGCGGTGCGGCAATGATCGTGCATGACGAGGAGGACAGATTCGCCCCCCATAGCGACTCCTTGCGGGCCAGTCAGGATGGTCATACCCGGCTGGTGAGCACCCGGGGTCTGGGCCACGGTCGCATCCTCGCCAGCGCCCCGGTATTCGCCGCCTTCGATCAGCTGGCGCGGCCGGAAAATCCTCACCGCGCCCTTTGACATGGGGCCATGAAAAAAACGGGCAAGCGCCCGTTTTTATATTTGATACAGCGCCTTATAGTTAACTTGTCAGTGGGAACATTCTTGTCAGAACACGATAAGGCGCCAGCATATGGCCAGACCCAATACAGCGTTGTTGCTCACCGGTGGCGGTGCTCGCGCCGCCTATCAGGTCGGTGCCCTCAAGGCGATAGCGGAGCTCTACCCGCGCAATCTTGGCATCCCTTTTCCCATCCTGTGTGGCACCTCGGCGGGGGCTATCAATGTCACCGCACTGGCCTGCTACGCCTCCTGCTTCCATCTGGGGGTGCGCAAGCTGGAGTGGGTCTGGCGCCGTTTCGAGACTCACCACATCTTCGATTTTCACCCCGGGCGCCTGCTGTGGCGGTTGATGTACGAGGGGTCGGCGGGGCTGATCAATCCCCACACCAACCACGCCTTTCACCTCTTTGACAACGCGCCGCTGCACCGCCTGCTGGATCAACTTATCGACTATCACCGCATCGATGACAACATCCTCTACGGCAGTCTGGAGGCGCTGGCCATCACGGCGTCGGATTACGATGACGGCCTATCCACCACCTTCTTTCAGGGTCGGGCCGACCACCATCCTTGGGAGCGGGCCAGACGGCGCGGGGTACGCACCGTGCTTACATCTGAGCATCTGCTCGCCTCCTCGGCGCTCCCCTTTGTCTTTCCAGCCACCCGGATCGGCGAGAAGTTCTACGGCGACGGCTCCATCCACCAGTTGAGCCCGCTCAGCCCCGCCATCCATCTGGGGGCGGAGCGGATCCTGCTGATCACCCTGGATCCGCCAGCGCACTCGGCGCCGACCCATCACCACGGCCATCTCACCAGCTCAAATATCGCCAGCCATCTGCTCGATACGGTCTTTACCGACACTCTCAACTCCGATCTGGAGCGGCTGTGGCGCATCAACCAGACTCTGGATCTGATCCCGGAGCGGGAGCGCAATCGCCTCAAGCTGAAGCGGGTGGAAACCTGCGTGCTGAAACCGAGTCAGGATCTCGACACCATCGCACTGGCCTACCTGCGCAAACTGCCGCTAAAGTTGCGCCGCCTGTTGCGGGTGCTGGGCGTGAAGGGGGATGAGACCAGCAGTCTGGCCAGCTTTTTGATGTTCTATCCGGGTTATTGCCAGCAGCTGATCAAGCTGGGCTATCAGGACACCCTGAGGGAGCGGGAGAGAGTCGTCGCCTTCCTCGATATCGAAGGGCTACCAAAAGAGCGGGAATAGAGGAGGCAGGCGATGAGTGCGAGGGGACTCAGCGCCCCTCCAGCAAACGCTGTTCCGCCTGCTCCATCGCCACCACGGTACCAAACAGGATCAGCCGATCGCCAGCTGCCAGCACCAGCTCGGGTCTGGGCTCCAGACTCTGATCGCCGCGCTGTACCTCCTTGATCCGCACCTCATCGAGTGGCAGCTCTCTCACTTCACGGCCTACCGCCCACGCCTGATCGTGCAGAAACAGCGGGTGGAGACGTTCAAGCAGCTGATCCGCCTCCAGATTGCTGGCACTCTGATCCCCCCAGTAGAAGCCGTGCAGGAAGCGATATTGGCTGCTGCGCTCCAGCTCCATGCGCCGGATCACCCGACCGATGGGGATATCACAATTGAGCAGCAGGTGGGAGACCAGCATCAGGGCCCCCTCCTGGGATTCGGGGATCACCTCGAAGGCCCCCGCCTGCTTGTACTGCTCCAGAAAGCTGTCATCCCGGGTGCGCACCAGCACCTTGAGATCCCCCGCCAATTCGCGGATCAGTGCCAGCATCGCCTCCACCCGCTTGCGATCATCGAAGGTGATGATCACCAGCCGTGCCCGCAACAACCCGGCGGCCAGCAGAATATCGCGGCGGCTGGCGTCGCCGAAGGCCACCTGCTCCCCCGCCAGCTTGGCCTCGCTCACCCGCTCCGGGTCAAGATCGAGGGCCAGAAAGGGGATCTCCTCGATCTTGAGGAAGCGGGCACAGGTCTGCCCCGCCCGGCCAAACCCGGCGATGATGACGTGCTGGTTTTTGCTCAGGCCCGACTGTGCCACCTCGGAGCGGGTCAGCAACGCCGGATCGGTGAGGCTGCGAGCCAGCGAATGGGCCTGGGTCACCAGCCAGGGGGTCATGGCGATGGAGATGATGCCGATGCCGATCAGCAGGGAGACCAGTTGTTGATCCAGCAAGCCGTGGTGGAGCGCCAGCGCCAGCAGCACGAAGCCAAACTCCCCCACCTGACTGAGCATGATGCCGGCGGCCATGCTGTCGCGCTTGCGCTCCCCCATCAGCCGCCCGGCCAGCAGTACCAGCAGGGATTTGCACAGCACCAGCAGCACCACGCAGATCAGTACCTGCCACCAAGCCCGCGCCACCAGCTCCCACTCCATGGCCATGCCGATGGTGATAAAGAAGAGCCCCATCAGCACATCGCGAAAGGGCTTGATGTCCACCTCCAGCTGATGACGGTAGTGGGACTCCCCCAGCATCATCCCCGCCAGAAACGCCCCCAGCGCCATCGACAGCCCCAGTGAATGGGTCATGTAGGCAGCCAGCAGCGCCACCAGCAGGGCACTCAGCACGAACAACTCGTCGGAGCGGGCTCGCGCCACCTCGTGAAACAGCAGTGGCAGCAACCACTTACCCACCGCCAGCAGGGTGAAGAGAGCAAACAGCCCCTTGAGAGTGGCCCAAGCGATCTCGGCGGCCAGGGCGCTGCCCTGCACTTCCGGCTGGGCGAGGATCGGGATCATCACCAGCAGGGGCACCACCGCCAGATCCTGAAACAGCAGCACGCTCACCCCCAGCTGGGCGCGGCGGGTATGGAGCTGCTTCTGCTCGCCGAGCTGCTTGATCACCACAGCCGTCGAGGAGAGTGCCAACGTTCCCGCCACCACCAGCGACTGGGCCAGACCCAGCCCCCACCACCAGCCGATGGCGAAAAAGAGCAGTGACGTGAGCAGCACCTGCAACATCCCGACCCCCAGCACCAACCGGCGCATCGCCAGTAGTTTCGGCAGGGAGAATTCCAGCCCCAGCGAGAACATCAAAAAGACGATCCCCAGCTCGGCAATGGTCTGCATGATCGACTGACCGGTGATCACCGCCAGCCCGTGGGGGCCGAGCAAGACGCCGGCAATCAGGTAGGCGAGGATCACCGGCAAGCCGAGGCGCCGGAAAGTTGCCACCAGCAGCACGGCGGCGAACAGCAGGATCAACAGGTCGGTGTACAAATTTTCCTCTCCTTTTATCGACTTAAGCTTAGTCAGCCGATCTGGCGGGCAGGAAAGATATATTGGGCATGCCAATTGCAGGGAGGAGACAGTAGTCAGGTGTTACAGGTGGAAGACCATGGAAAATACGTCGTCACTTAATGGCTTTAGCCATGGCATCGAGCAGTGGGTTCGCCAGATGGAGCGGCTCACGCCGTTGCCCAGCGTTGAACGCAACCAGTTGCTCGAGCAGTTGTTGGGGCAGAGCGATCTCGGCGGTCTGCTGACAACTTTTGCCGATCGTGCGGCAAGAATTGTCAGGATCCACGGTCTCTACCTCGATTGTGGCCAGCCCCATGTGCTGATCCAGCACCCGCCGCTGGCCACCCTCAACCTGCACAACTATCCGTTCGAGCTGCGCGGTCAGCATGGCCAGCTGCTCGGCCAGCTCCACTACGAGCTGGAACACCCGCTGAGCGGCAGCCAGCAACGGGTACTGATGCAATACCATCAGCTGCTCTGCCTGCTGCTGCCCCTCTATCTGCGGCTGGAAAAACTGGATCAGCTGGTCCGGCTCGATCACCTGACCGGCCTTGGCAACCGCTCCTACTTTGACGAAGCCATCGGCCGCGCCATCGAGCAGCATAGCCGCGAGCCCCACGGACTGGTGCTGGTGCTGCTGGATCTCGATCGCTTCAAGCAGATCAATGACACTTGGGGTCATCCAGTGGGGGATCTGGTGCTTAGCCGCTTCGCCCAGCTGCTCAAGGGGTGCATCCGCAGCACGGATCAAGCCTTCCGGCTCGGGGGAGATGAATTTGCCCTGCTGCTGCAACCGGCCGAACCCGAGGCGTGGCGCCCGGTCTGGCTGCGACTGCAGCATATGTTGATGACCAACAAGGAGCTCAGCACCTTCTCGGTCGGATGCAGCCTTGGCGCCGCCAGCTGGCAATCCGGGGTCGATGTGCCGAGCCTCTACGAGGCGGCCGACAACCACCTCTATGCTCGCAAAAAAGCCGGCTCAGCCGGCCTTATCGAATAATCCCGAACTCTTCTTTGCTCCGGCACATGCACGCCATGTGACCGGAGCTTCTTTTTTTTGGGCTAACTCCCCCTTACACCGAGATCACCTCAAGCAAGATCCTGCTCGGGCAGAACCGGGGCTGTACCGCTTCCCTGCCAGTGGCAGACCAGACCAGTTCCCTCAGCCATAAAGCCGTCGCAGACAAAGAGCCCCACCACCGCCGCCACCTGCTCGCCATAGTAAAGGATGGGGATGCGCCCCCGCTGCCACGAAGGCACGCCATACTCCTGCAGCAGCTTCTTCATCCGCCGACTGCCGCTTCGCCCCACCGGTTTGAGGGGGATCCCGGGCGCCACCTGAAAACGCACCGAGAGCGGCTCATCCGCTCGGGGGGCACGCAGCAGCCCCTCGCCGTGCTCCGCCATGCGCACCACCAGCTCGCCCAACCCGTCCGGCAGGGTCAGCGGCTCACCCACGGTCAGCGGCAATACCTGATGACAGGGTTGCAGGTCAGGGCTCACCAGATAGAGCCGCTCCTGATAACGGCGACAGCTCTGGCGCCCCCAGTTGAGCTGGGGATTGGCATCGCCGCGCGCCAGCGCTACCTCCTGCCACAGCCGGGCAAGCTGCTCACGGGATGGCATCTCGCCCCCCTGCCGGCGGATCCAGTAGCGCAGCAGATTGTTGCGCCGGGTGGGTGAAAGGGCGTGCAGCGGACCGATATGGAGCGCCTCCCCCTCGCCCGCCAGCTGCCAGTCACTCTCGGCCAGCTCATCCAGCAGCGCCTCCTGCTCGGCGCACAGGGCCATGCTGCGCGCCGCGGTCTGGGCCATGGCGGGCCAGCGCGCCTTGAGCTGGGGGATAAGCGTCTGGCGCAAAAAGTTGCGGTCATAACTCACGTCCAGATTGCTCTCATCCTCCACCCAGCCAAAGGGGAGGCTCGCCGCCGCCTCTCCCAGCTCGGCGCGACTCATATCGAGCAGCGGGCGCAGCAACAGGCCGCCGGCAAAGGGCTGGCTTGGCAAGATCCCCGCCAGCCCGCGCAGACCAGCGCCGCGCTTGAGGGCCAGCAGCAGGGTTTCCAGCTGATCGTCCTGATGGTGGGCGGTGAGCAGCCACTCCCCCTCCCGCATCCGGGCAGTCAGCCGCTGGTAACGGGCGGTGCGCGCCTGCGCCTCCAGACTCTCGCCATTGCCACGGGCCAGAGTCACTCGCTCGACCAGCAGCTCCACCGCCAATTGCTGACACACGGCTTCACAATGAGCGACCCACTCATCGGCATGGGGACTGAGGCCGTGGTGCACGTGCAGGGCGCGAAGTGGCAGGCCGTGCTCGCGGGCATACTGCGCCGCCAGCACCAGCAGCAGGGTGGAGTCGAGGCCGCCACTGAAAGCCACCAGCAGACTGGTGGAACCTTCCGGCGCTGGCATAGTCAGACAAAAGCGAGAATAAAGATGAGAAATCATAGGCTTCCCCAAAACGGACCGGCCGATCTTAGCAGAGTCGGGCTTATCAAGCTGCAACCCTGCTGCTAGAGTGAGGCTCGCCCGCCCTCTCCACCAGGCTGGCCGCAAGGCGGTCGTATAACCGGTTGGAGCAAGGAAGATGGGCAGGGAAGCAAACAATCCGAATTGGAATCAAACAAGATGAACAATAAGAAAAGCTTACTGGCCGGCCTGATTGGACTGGCCCTGCTGGCTGGCTGCAGTCAGGTACCGCAAGACTCCCCCAAACACTCCGGGCTGGCGCTGGCCAATATGGACACCCAGGTCAAACCCGGCGATGACTTCTTCCGTTACGTCAATGGCAAGTGGCTCGCCACCGCCAAGATCCCCGACGATCGCCCCGCCGATGGCGCCTTCTACATGCTGCGGGACAAATCCCTCGCCGATGTGCGGGTGCTGGTCGAGGGGCTGGCCAAGCAGGAGGCTGCCACCGGCACGCCGACCCAGCAGATCCGCGATCTCTACGCCAGCTATCTGGATCAGGCAGGCCGTGACGCCAAGGGGCTCACCCCGCTGGCACCGGCGCTGGCCGATATCGACCGGATCGGTGATCAGGCAGCACTGGCCCGCGCCTTTGCCCAAAGTGGCCGCATGGGCGGCGGCGCGCCGTTTGGCATCTGGATCGACGCCGATGCCAAGTCCCCCGACCGCTATGCGGTCTACCTCTATCAAGGTGGACTGGGGCTGCCGGATCGGGACTACTACCTCAAGCAGGATACCGAGAGTCAGGCCCTGCGCCAGAAGTACCAGCAGCATATCGCCGCCATGCTGAGCCGCCTCGGTGAGTCTGACCCGAGCGGCAAGGCCAAACGGATTCTGGCCCTCGAAACCCGGCTCGCCACCATCCAGTGGGACAACGTCGCCCTGCGGGATCGGGAGAAGAACTACAACAAGCGCCCCGCCAGTGAACTGGCACGGCTCGCCCCTCATCTCGACTGGCAGGCTTATCTCAATGCCGCGGGCATTGCTGGCCAGCCGGAGCTCATCATCGGTCAGCCGACCTATCTGAGCGCGCTGGATCAGGTGATGGCCCAGACCCCCATCGCCGACTGGCAGGCCTACCTCAAGTGGCAACTGCTGACCGACTACGCACCCTATCTCGATAGCGAGACCGACCGGGCCAACTTTGCCTTCTACGGCACCACATTGAGCGGCACGCCCAAGCAGCGCGCCAGCTGGGAGCGGGCGCTGGGGGTGTTGAACGATCATCTGGGTGAAGCGGTCGGCCAGCTCTATGTGGCTCGCTACTTCCCGCCAGCGGCCAAGGAGCGGATGGAGCAGCTGGTGGAGAACCTGCGCACCGCCTACGGCCAGAGCATCAAGGAGCTCGACTGGATGTCGCCACAGACCAAAACCCAGGCGCTCGAGAAGCTGGCCAAGTTCCGACCCAAGATCGGCTATCCGGACAAGTGGAAGGATTACAGCGCCATCGCCATCAAACCGGACGATCTGGTAGGCAACCTGCAGCGCTCGCAAGCCTTCGAGTATGCCGACAATCTGGCTCGCCTCGGCAAGCCGGTCGATCGGGACGAGTGGCACATGTCGCCCCAGACGGTGAACGCCTACTACAACCCGAGCAACAACGAGATCGTCTTCCCGGCGGCCATTTTGCAGCCCCCCTTCTTCGACATGACAGCGGATGACGCAGTCAACTACGGCGCCATCGGCGGGGTGATCGGCCACGAAATGGGCCACGGTTTTGATGATCAGGGGGCCAAATCCGACGGTGATGGCATGATGCGCGACTGGTGGACGCCACAGGATCTCAAGGAGTTCCGCTTCCGCACCAGCCGGCTGGTGGCCCAGTACAACCGCTTCGAGCCCATCAACGGTCAGTTCGTCAACGGCCAGTTCACCCTGGGCGAGAACATCGGCGATCTGGGCGGCCTCACCATCGCCCACAAGGCCTACGAGCTGTCACTGGATGGCAAGGAGGCGCCGGTGCTGGACGGCTTCACCGGCGAGCAGCGCTTCTTCCTCGGCTGGGCGCAGGTGTGGAAAGGGATGTATCGTCCCGAGCTGATGCAGATGCTGCTGCGCTCCGACCCCCACTCGCCGCCCGAGTACCGGGTCAACGGCGTGGTGCCGAACATTCCCGCCTTCTACGAGGCATTCAACATCCAGCCGGGGGACAAGCTCTATCTGCCGCCCCAGAAACGGGTGAAGATCTGGTAATGCACGCCTCTTGTGAGGCATAACAGAGGGGCGGATGCCATGTGTCGGCACCGCCCCATCTCCATACGTTGACGTCAGTGAACGGCCCTGCCGCTCACCGCAGTAACAAGGGTAACGCCTATGAAAACCTTGCTGATGACACTCGGTCTGCTCACTCTGCCCTTGACCGGCCAGGCAGCGGAGAGCTTCTTCAAACAGCTGACACTCCCCTCCGGTCAGGTGATCACGGTGGCTGAAGGACGCGGTGAACCCGCCTCCATCGGCAGCTACGACGTGCGCCTCTACTCCGGCGCCAATCCCCAGTTCCCGCTGGATCAGTTCATCGACGGCAAGGTGCTGCCGCGCGATGGCTCCATCAAGGAGCTGAAATTGCTGGATCTCAACGGTGACAAGCAGCCCGAGCTGGTGGTCATCATGGAGAGCGCCGGCAGCGGCAGCTACCTGAGCGCCGACGCCTTTACCATCAGTGCGCAAGAGGGGCTCGACACCTTCAACCATGTCGAGGGACTCGGGCCCAAGGAGGATGTGATCGAGGCGCTCAAGGATCCCAAGGATTAAGGCGCGACTGCCCCCGTGCTTCAGAAATAGAAAAAGCCCTGACCAGCAGGGCTTTTTTGTATCCAGAATCGGCGACGCTTCTACTCAAGGTGAGTGGCCCGGGTACGCACCAGCGGCAACGCCATTTCGTGCTGGGCCGCCACCAGTTGCAGCTCGTAGGCCCCCGTCAACCAGGTACGAGCCAGCACCGCATCCACGCTGGCGTTGGTAAGTTCGAACGCCGCTACCGGGGTACAACCGGCCAGCAGATTGGCCAGCATGGTGGCGCTCAGCAGATCCCCCACCCCGATGGGGTGGCGAGCAAAAGGGTAGAGCGGGCGGGAGAGGTGAAAGGTCCCCTCATCGCACACCAGCAGCATCTCGAAGCGGTCCATGGCAAAACCGGCCTTGCCCAGATGCTTGACCATCACCAGCTTGACCCCTTGCGCGCGCAGCTGCTGGCACGCCTCGATGGCCTCCGGCACATTGCGGATATCGCGGCCGGTGAGCTGCTCCAGCTCCAGCAGGTTGGGGGCCAGCAGGTCGGCGCGGGGCAAGGCCCGCTCCCGGAAAAAGTCGGTGACGCCGGGCGCCACTATGCACCCCTTGTCCGGATGACCCATCACGGGATCGCAGAAGTAGAGGGCGCCGGGATTGCACGCCTTGAGCCGGGCCACCGCCGCCAGGATCTCCTCCCCCTGCTCGGCCGAGCCGAGGTAGCCGCTCAGCAGCGCATCGCACTGGGCCAGCACGCCGATCTCCGCCAGCCCATCCACCAGCTGGGCGATATGGCCCGCCGGCATCACCATCCCCTGCCACCCCTCACTGTACTGGGTGTGGTTGGAGAACTGCACCGTGTTCATCGGCCACACCTCGATGCCGAGGCGACGCATGGGAAAGACGGCGGCACTGTTGCCGGCACAGCCAAAGACCACATGGGATTGAATGGAGAGCACTCGCTTCATGATGACTCACGCAAGAAAAGAGAAATTCCGGAGGGAAAAACGGGCCTTGCGGCCCGTTGTTGTCACTGTGATTAACGCAGCACCTTGACGGTGTAGCTGCCATCGGCCTGACGATAGAGACCGTGGATGTCGGTCTCGAAGCCCGGGTAGTGGGCACCGATCTCGCACAGCATCTCGAGGAACTCGAGCACCGGCAGAGAATCCTGGGTCACCATCTCGCCCGGCAGAACCAGCGGTACTCCCGGCGGGTACGGCAGGATCATGTTGGCGCTGATGCGGTCAACCATGTCACGCAGCGGCACTTCCACTACGTTGCCGGCCAGCTCTTGCTGCCATGCGGCGTGCGGAGTCATCTTCATCTCCGGCAGTACGTCGAACGCCTTGAACATCAGCTCCGGCAGACGGTACTTGCTGGTCAGCTCGTGAATGCGTTGCGCCAGCTCCTGGATACGCATCCCTTCGTAGAAGCTCGGGTCTTCACGATAGAGGCTCGGCAGGATGCTCTTGATGGTCAGGTTCAGGTCGTAGCCACGCTTGAACTCGGTCAGGGCACGCAGCAGCTGCATCGCCTTGGACTGATCGATACCGATGGAGAAGAGGAACAACATGTTGTAAGGGCCGGTCTTCTCGACCACGATGCCGCGCTCGTCCAGGAACTTGGAGACCAGAGAGGCAGGGATGCCCTTCTCCAGCAGCTGGCCGTCACGGCCCATACCCGGAGTCAGCAGAGTGACCTTGATCGGATCCAGGTACATGTGGTTGTCATCGATGTCCTTGAAGCCGTGCCAGTCATCTTTCGGATCCAGCTTCCAGCACTCGACGGTGTCGATGTTGTCCGGCTGCCATACGTCGAAGAACCAGCCTTCGCTCTGATCACGCAGACGCTTGATCTCTTTGCGGAAGGAGATGGCGCGATCGATGGAGTCCTTGATCAGACGCTTGCCGGTGTTGCCACGCATCATGGCAGCAGAGATCTCGGTCGATGCCACGATGCCGTACTGCGGCGAGGTGGAGGTGTGCATCATGAAGGCTTCGTTGAAGGTCTCTTCCTCCACGTCACCCTTGATGTGGATCATCGAGGCCTGGGAGAAGGCCGCCAGCAGCTTGTGGGTGGACTGGGTTTCGTAGAACACCTTGCCCGGCATCGCTTCGCCGCTCATGCCGCACTTGCCTTCATAGATCGGGCTGAAGTTGGTGTAAGGCACCCAGGCACTGTCGAAGTGGATGTAAGGAGTGTCCAGCGCCTCCTTGATGAAGCCGGTGTTGTAGAGCAGGCCATCATAGGTGGAGTTGGTGACGACGGCGTAACGGGGAGCCTGGGCACCCGGTGTAGCGGCAACCTTGGCTGCGATGGTGTCGCGGCTGAATTCGCTCTGCGGGATACCACCCAGAATGCCGTAGGCGTTGCGGGTCGGACGGAAGTAGATCGGCGTCACGTCGTTCATCATCATCAGGTGAGTGAGCGACTTGTGGCAGTTACGGTCAACCAGCACGGTACTGCCGGCAGGCGCGGAGTACATGCCGACGATCTTGTTGGCAGTAGAGGTGCCGTTGGTAACGATGTAGGAGCGATCGGCGTTGAAAGTACGGGCGATGTACTCTTCGGCTTCCTTGTGCGGACCTGAGTGATCCAGCAGGGAGCCCAGCTCCGGCATAGAGATGGAGACGTCAGCCTTGAACGCGTTCGGGCCATAGAAGTCATAGAAGATGCTGCCGGCCGGGCTCATCTGGAAGGCGGTACCGCCCATGTGACCCGGAGTACAGAAGGTGTATTTACCCTCTTCCACGTACTTGAACAGTGCCTTGGTGAACGGCGGCAGGATGGCGTCCTGATACTCCTGAGTGGCCTGACCCATCTTGAGGGCGATGTCGTCAGCCATGCCGAGACGGTACTCGAAGAAGTGCACGTTCAGACGCAGGTCGGTCAGGTGAATATCCAGGGTGGACTGGTCGTTGGCGAAGGCGAAGATCGGCAGCTTCTCGTTGCGATCGTGGATCTCCTTGCACAGGCCCAGAGAGTATTTGTCCCAGTCGAAGATGGCGCCGCAAACGCGGGGGTTCTTCTCGATCAGTTTCAGCAGGTCGGCCACATCGACCGGATAAACAACCTCGAAACCCTTGCGCTCGAGGGAGGCTTGCAGCTGGCGAATGGGTTCTTCTTTAAAGAAAACGCCCAGGTGGTTGAGGATGGCAATGATATTCATCGTAATGCTCCACACGTAAAGGGGCGCTCTCCATCAGGGATGGTGAGTGAAGAGCGCTCGGAAGATAAAAGGGGGAATTAGTTGCTGGGTTGCTCGTTGAGCAGGGCGTCGTGCTGACGCAGACCCTGTTTTTTGGCGTAGAACATCAGGATGATGAGCGACACCACGAAGGTAGCGGTAAGGTTGGAACCCTTGGCACCCATCAGGGCTACCAGACAGAAGACGCAGGCCACACCGGAGAAGATCATGGCGCCGATGCTGCGGGAGGTCATGCCTTCAAAACGGATCAGGTTAATGCTGGAGTAGAAGTAGGGCAGCATGGTCAGCAGCACCGCATCTGTGGTCAGCACGTTGAAGAGATCGGCAGCGTGAGCGGACTGGGAGGTGAAGGCGGTCAGGCCAACCATCAGGGCAGTCATCTTCAGGGAGCCCAGGATCAGACCCTTCTTGGCCACGCCGTTCTTGTCCACTTCGCCGTAGATTTTCGGGAAGTTGCCGTCGTTGGCGGCACGCTTGCCCGCCTCGCCCACCAGCATCATCCAGGAACCGAGCGAGGTGAAGCAGGCCAGGGCGGTGAAGGCAGAAACAAACGGCGCAGACCAGCTACCGAAGATGGCGGAAGAGGCCATGGCAAACGGGGCGCCGGAGGCTGCCACTTCACCGGCCGGGAACATGCCGCTGATCACCTGGGTAGAGAGGATGTAGATAACACCCGCGATACCGGTACCCAGCATGGTAGCGAGCGGTACGGTGCGCTTGGGGTTCTTCACCATGCCGGAAGAGACGGCGGCAGATTCAACACCGACGAAGGACCAGAGGCAGATCAGCACGGCACTGATGACCGCATGCAGGTCGCTGCCGCTGGTGGTGTTCCAGTTCTGGCTGTAGACAGTGGCATCAAAATGACCCCAACCCATCACCGCAGTACCGACCACCGGCAGCAGGATCAGCACCAGACCCAGAGTACAGAGTCGGCTCACCCAGCTACCGCCAAGCAGGTTGACGAAAGTGAAGATCCAGACGGCAGCGATGGTGGCTGCGGCGGCCGGGATCGGGCTGTTGAGAATGGGGAAGAAGACCGAGAGGTAGGAGACGCCGGTAATGGCGATGGCCAGGTTACCGATCCAGTTGGCGTGGTAATAGAGCACACCGGTCTGGAAACCGAACACCGGAGAGATCTCGCCAGCGTAAGCAATGGGGCCACCCTCTTGCGGGTTCTTGGTAGCAAGGCGGGCGAAGACGAAGGCGAGGCCCATGGCGCCTACCAGACAGATTGCCCAGCTAAAGACAGAGATGGAGCCGATGGTGGCCAGTGCCGAAGGCAGCAGCGCGATGCCACTCCCCATCATGTTGCCGGCCACCACACCTGTACAGGCGATAAGGCCAATCTTCTTGCTCGTATCGAGGGACATAAGATCTCCGGTTCTATAAAAGGTCGGGTCGTCACATACACATTTGGCGGAACGCCCCGCCAAAGAATGGGCACAGACTAGGCCTCTCATCCCCGGAAAACATAAAGACCAGCTAACGGATAAAAATATGAGACAACTTTTTTCGCCGCCTCGTCACTTTTGATAAAAACCATTTAAAAACAGTACATTGACATCACATTACACAGCCGTCTTGATAAAACCTTGATATCCGACCGCCCCATTCTTGCCCCTTGATAACCCCCTTATCTCGCCGTCTTGATATTTTTGGCCAGATAAACCCGGGATAAAGCAGCTCCCATTGCGCCCCCTGCCCTTGCGGCCATTTGGAAGCCCTGCGGATCATCACCCTGAGTGGCCGCTCACCTCCTGTTCGCCCCGCCGCTCGGCTCATCACAATCCAGGCTCAGAGGTAAAGCGCAACGGCGATAACCGGTCAGCAATGAGAAATGGGTCGAGACAGACAGCTTATCCCGCCGCCAACCATGAGCAGATGTCACAAGCTGAGCGCGGCGCAAAGCCGGGCAGAATGCCGCGTGCAAGACAAAGGCAAGTGGGGAGCTGCGGGGGATAAATCGGGCCGCACCAGAACGACTATCCCCGGTGGCAAACAAGCAGGATTGAAACAAGCAGAAACAGCACAGGCCGCCCGAAGGCAGCCTGTGGATGAGGTCGGCAACCGCACCGACCGGGGGAAAACCAACACTGCGGAGTTAGAAGAGCTTCACCTTGCTCTGACCCAGCGCATTGAACAGAGCCGGGGTGAGGCTCTCCATATTGCTGTAGAAACCGAGCTGCTGGCAGAGCAGATAGGTCTGCTCGGTCGCCTCCATCAGAAAGGCCTGACTGTAGGCATCACCCGCCGCCTCGGGACGACCGTCCAGCTCCGCCAGCTTGCCCTGCAGTATGTAATAGAGCACAGAGCGGCCGCGACTCGCCGCCTTCTCCAGCAGATAGTTGGCCTGCTGTTGCTGGCCGTTGAGGATCGCCTGCAGGGTCAACGCCTCCCACACCCGAGCAGGGAGAGCGCCGCTGCTTTGCACCACGCTGGCGAGATGGGTGCCAATCCCCTGCAACCGCTCGCTCTCGGATTTTCCCGCCAGGGTGGCCAGCGCCTCGCCCGCCAGATAGCGCTCCGCCAACAGCAGCGGCTGATCCGGATGGGCAATCAGCGCCTGCTCCAGCAGATCAATCCCACGCTTGAGGGCGACCGGATCCCGGCTGTTGATGTAGTACTGCGCCTCCATCATCGCCATCAGGGAGGCATCATCGGTCGGCCAGCCCATCCCCGGCTCGGCATCGGGCTGGTCGAGGGCACGCAGCAGATCCTGGCTGCTGGCCTGCAACACGCCGTGCACACTGTGGCGACTGAGCTGGTACTGATGGCTGAACAGCACCCGGTTGGTGTTGATATTGCGATACTCCAGATCGAGATAGGTTCCACGGGGCTGGCGGGTGACCCGCACACTCAGCTCCTTGCCGGGCATGATGCCCCCCATCAGAGTGGTGGCACCATACTGCACCCGCAGCGGCGTAGCCACGGCCACCTCCCCCATCAGGGCGCGGGTAATGCCATCGGCGAGGCGCACGTTCTCGTTGTTGTCATCCATGCCGGAGTGGAAGCGGAACACCAGCAGATTGGGATCCAGCATGGCATGCACCTGGGGGCTGGTGTGCTGGTAGCTGAGCATGCTGACAATGGCGATCAGCACGATGGCAACGAAGATATCGAAACTCACCATCTTCCAGCGGCTGCGAGCATCCTTGGCATGGGTGGAGATGGCGCGGGTCAGGGGCCCGGCGGGAAAAGGGGCGACATTGGGCTGTGCATCATCATCCTGCTCAGCCGCGGGCGGGCTCAGATCGGATAGAGTCGGGTTGTCGGAGAGAGCGGTATTGACCGCAGGAGCAGGCTGCTCGTCCGCCATCACCACGGAAACCACCTGCAGCGGCCTTACCGGTGCCACCAGCTTGTAGCCGCGCTTGGGCACGGTGACGATATAGTCGGTCGCATCGGTGCGACCATCTTTGAGGATCTTGCGCAGTTCGAAGATGGACTGGGTCACCACCTGATCGGTCACCTCGGCGCCATCCCACACCTCGTTGATCAGGGCATCGCGGCCAAACACGGTGCCGGCATTATGGGCCAGAAACCGCAACAGGTTGACCAGCCTGGGTTCGAGGTAGACCTCGCGGTCGGGGCGGCACAACATGTTGTCGTCAACGCTCAGGGTCCAGTCGTGGATCTCAAAAACCGATTCGCTCATGATTCACTCGCTGCAGATGGTGACAATGCACGATGAGAGAGACGCAAAACCCGGGCTGACTGAACGGAACAAGGCGCTATCACCACAGGTGACAGATAAAAAGAGAACCGAAGCAGTCACATCTCTGAGAGTCAGTCTGGCCAGGCCATCCTGTTTACGTCTGAAGGGCATCCTTGCGGGCATTCCGACCACCGGGATCGGAAGGGATCACTTTAAGCAAAACGGGAGCTGGATCCCACTTTTTTTGGCTATAAATCGCCGTTGAGTTGATCCGACACCGCACTTTTCGGCAAATAGCGTGCCAACTAGTATTCATATGAACATCCCATATGCCGGAATCAAAAAGCCCTGAACATCAGGGCTTTCTCATTTCTTCGACCATCGGGGAGATGTTACTTCGCCACTGAGAGCGCATCCTGCTGACGACTACGGCGCAGATGACGCCGCCACAGCGAGAAGCCGCCGTAGCCAAGACTGAGCACCACCGCATAGAGCACCTGAGAAGCGAGCGCCACCAGTACCAGAGCGCAGAGCAGCACGCTCACCCCAGCCAGCCCCTTGCCCACCCCGCCAAGCAGACGCCAGCCCGCCGCCATGCAGAGCAGGTAGACCAGCACGAAATTGCCGTTGGCGTAGCGGATCAGCTCATCGAGCGGCAGTCGCAGCCAGATGATCAGGGTGATGCAGAGCAGACAGATGGCGAGCACCAGAGTAAGCGCCCGCAGCGGCGCGCCGCGCGCGGTGAGCACGGCCAGCGAGGGGGGCAACTTGCCTTCCCGCGCCATGCTCCAGATCAGCCGGGCAAAGCCCTGAATGTAGATATTGATGCTGGCAAAGCAGGAGAGATAACCGAGCACCGCCACCAGCCACTTGGCGGTGGGGCCGAACAGCAGCGCCAGCAGGGAGGGGATGGCGGTGGCATTTTTCGCCTCATCGCCGTAGAGGCCATATTTGAGCACCACCAGCGAGTGTACCCAGTAGATGAGCCCCGCTAGCAGCACACCGCCGAGCAGGGCGATGGGGTAGTCCCGCTCCGGCCGCTTGAACTCCTCCCCCATGTGGGCGAAGGCTTCCAGCCCGACGAAACACCAGAACATCACCGCCAGCGCGGTGGCCATAGGGGGCCACTCATCCGCGCTCGGCAGCGGCCGGGCCGCATCGCGCCAGCTCACCTCCCCCTTGAACCAAATGAGCAGGGTGAGCCCCAAAATGGCGAGCGCAATCAGCAGTTGCAGATTGCCGGAGGAGCGCGCCCCGCGCAGCCCCAGCAGAAAGACCCCGAGCAGGGTCAGCAGCTGGATGGCCCAGAGGGTCCACTCCCCCATCTCGAACAGGGCGTGCCAGAAACCGGTGGCAATCATCAGGGCGGCGGGCAGCCCCACCGGCAGCACAGCCAGAAAGAGGAAGGCGGAGAAGCGCTCGGCGCCGTTGCCAAAGGCGAGGCCAATCAGGTGCGGCGCGCCACCCGCATGGGGATAGCGACGGCCGAGGAGAGCGAAGGTAAAGGCGATGGGCAGCACCAGCGCAATCAGCAGCAACCAGGCCCAGAGCGAGGCCCCGCCCGCCAGCGAGGCGGCAGTCGCCGGTACCACGAAGATCCCGGTGCCGAGCAGCGAGGTGGCGAGCAGCCCCATCCCCTGCCAGAGCCCGAGATCCTTTTTCAACCCAGACATATCCTTTTGTCCCGACTAGAAAAACATCCCGCCATGTTAGGCCTGCTCCGCCCCTTTGTTAAGCACGATGGTTAAGCGCGGTGGCGAGAATATGCAGCCTTTTATTCAGGCTCGGGCTCAGCTTGCAGGGATTCGGCCAGAAAATCCCCCAGCAGAGTGATCTTGAGCACCTGCCGCCGCGCCGCCGGATAGATGAAGTAGAGGGTCTTGGCCGGGCTCTGATAGCGGCCAAGCAGCGGCAGCAAACGCCCCGAAGCGATATGCTCACGCACCTGTTCGGCGGGCTGCAAGGTGATGCCAGCCCCCGAGAGCGCAGCCGTCAACAAGGCTGGCCAGTGATTGATGCGCAGGCGCGAGGCGACCCGCACCTCCTCGCTCTGGCCATCCTCGCCGACAAACTGCCAGCGCTCGTGCTCGCCCCAGTTGCCATGCAGACACTGGTGGCGGGCGAGATCGGCCGGATGACGGGGTACGCCGTGGCGATTGAGGTAGTCGGGGGCCGCGCAGAGGCGGTAGTGCTGGGTCAGCAGCGGACGGGCGATCAGCGCCTCATCCTGCGGGCGCAGGGTGCGGATAGCGGCGTCGAACCCCTCCTCCACCAGATCGACCCAGCGGGGGGTGAGCTGCAGATCTAGATCCAGCTTGGGGTAGCGGTCGAGAAAAGCGGGCAGCAGCGGCACCAGCCGGTGGTGGCCAAAGCTGAGGGGGGCGGCGATGCGCAGCCGTCCGGCCGGCTCGGCCAGCAGATTCTGGGTGAGCGACTCGGTCAGTGCCATCTCCTCCTGTACCCGCTGGCAGCGAGCCAAAAACAGCTGGCCCAGCTCGGTGAGAGTCTGCTGGCGGGTGGTCTTGTGAAACAGCTTGCCCCCCAGCCACTGCTCCAGTCCCAGCACATGCTTGCCCACCATCTGGGCGCTGATCCCCTCTTCGCTCGCCACCGCGCTGTAGGAGCCGAGATCCACCACCCGGGTGAAGATACGCATGCTGGTCAATCGGTCCACAACCCCTCCTTTTTGCCCGTTTCAAGGCCGTTTGGCCCGCGACAAGGGCTCTGATTCACAACCAAAAGTTTAGTAAGAAATGATTTTTAGCCAATTTATCGCACTTTTGGTTACCAATATAGTGACCAGCAACGCCACCAAACAGGACATATCCCCATGAAAAGCACCTATCTGGCCGCCCTGCTGGTCGGTCTGCTGGCCACCGGTGTCAGCCAGGCGGCCGAAAGCAGCTTTATCAGCAACCTCGATCACGCCCCGGCCACAGCAACTCAAGCCCGGCCCGATATCTTCCGGGTCAGCCTGCTCGGTACCGGCACCCCGGTGCCCCAGATCAGCCGCGGCGGCTACAGCACCCTGGTCGAGGCGGGCAACCAGAAGCTGGTGTTCGACTTTGGCCGCAACTCCGCCACTCGCCTGTGGCAGCTGCATATCCCCATCGGCCGGGTCAACGCCTTCTTCCTCACCCACTTTCACTCCGACCACACCAACGGGCTGGCGGATCTCTGGCTGACCGGCTGGCTGCAACCGGCCTATGGCCAGCGCCACGCGCCGATGGAGCTCTACGGCCCCAAAGGCACCACAGCTCTCGCCCGTGGCTTGCAGCAGGCCTACGCCACCGACATCGCCACCCGGGTCAAGGATGAGGGAACGCCGCTGGACGGGGTGGAGATCAACAGCCACGAGGTCACCGCCGGGGTGGTCTACAACCATGACGGGGTCAAGGTGACTGCCTTTGACAACGACCACGGGGTCAACATCAAGCCGTCATTCGGCTATCGCATCGACTACCACGGCCACAGCGTGGTGCTCTCCGGCGATACCCGCTACAGCCCCGAAGTAGTGAAGCAGGCCAAAGGGGCCGATCTGCTGGTGCACTGCGTCTCCATGACCTCTGCCGAGCAGATGAAGGCCAACCCCGGCTACAAGGCAATCGCCGGTCACCTCGCCTCCCCTGAGCAGGCGGCCCGGGTAATGAACGAAGCCAAACCGGCGCTGACCGTGTTCAGCCATATCGGCCTCAACGGCAAGATCAGGGTGAAGGATCTGGCGCAGGATCTGCGCGCCCGCTACTCGGGCCCCTTTGTCATCGGCAACGACCTGATGCAGATTGATCTGCCCACCACGGCCTCCGGCAAGGGCTATGCCCTCTGGCAGTCGGAGAATATCGACAATGCCCAATCCTGAATCCCGGCCATAAAAAAGCCGCCTCTTGCGAGGCGGCTTCTTCATTCAACTTGGTAACCGACGTTATCAGGCAATCAGCTTGTAGATGATACCGGACATGGCGATCAGGCCGATGATGGTCACGAAACCGTTGCTGATGTTGCCAGCGTATTTGCGCATGGCCGGAACCTTGGTGATGGCGTACATCGGCATCAGGAACAGCAGCATTGCGATGATCGGGCCGCCCAGGTCTTCAATCATGCCGAGGATGCTCGGGTTGATGGTGGCGATGGCCCAGGTAGTCAGGATCATGAACACGGCAGTGACTTTGTTCAGTTGCTTGGTGTCAACGTTCTTGCCCTTCTCGCGCAGCGCCTTGGCCATCAGGCCGTTCATGCCCTCTTGCGCACCCAGGTAGTGACCCAGGAAGGATTTGCTGATGGCAACCATGGCGATCAGCGGAGCCACAGTACCGATAACCGGGTTATCGAAGTGGTTGGCCAGGTAGGACAGGATGGAGATGTTCTGTTCTTTGGCAGCAGCCAGGTCAGCCGGGGAGAGGCTCAGTACGCAGCTGAATACGAAGAACATAACGGTCATCACCATCATGACGTGGGCGCCCAGCAGGATGTTGCTGCACTTCTTCTCGGCACCTTCACCGTAACGACCTTTGTTGTCCACCGCGAAGGAGGAGATGATCGGGGAGTGGTTGAAGGAGAACACCATTACCGGGATAGCCAGCCACAGGGTCTTGATGAAATCACCGTTGAAGGCGTCGGACAGGGCCGGAGCTTCAGTGATGATGGCACCGTTCCAGTGCGGGATCAGGTAGAACGCCAGACCCATCAGGGTGAGCACGAACGGGAATACCAGCACGCTCATCGCTTTGACGATAACCTGGCCGCCCAGACGAACAACCGCCATCAGACCGAGGATCAGGGCCAGTGACAGAACGGCACGGGGAGGTGCAGACATGCCCAGCTGGTGAACAATCACGCTCTCGACGGTGTTGGTAATGGCGACTGAATACATCAGCACGATCGGGTAGATGGCAAAGAAGTAGAGCAGGGTGATGAATTTGCCTGCGGTCTTGCCGAAGTGCTCTTCTACTACTTCAGTGATGTCGCCATCACGAGTAGAGCCGGACAGCACGAAGCGGGTCAGACCACGGTGAGCAAAGAAAGTCAGCGGCAGCGCCAGGATCAACATGGCAACCAGCGGCCACAGACCACCTACACCGGCGTTGATTGGCAGGAAGAGCACACCGGCACCGATCGCGGTACCGTACAGACCCAGCATCCAGACCACATCGGCCTTGTTGACGCCGCGGGAGGTGTTGCTGGCTAAACGACCATCAGCTGCAATATTCATGTCAGACATACGTTGTTCCTGTCATCTAGGAAAATGGGATTCTTGTTTGGTCGGGCCTTGGCCCGGTTCCATCTCCCTGGAACGCCTGCTGTCCGTCCTTGATATTAACCTCTCGCCCCCCGGCAACCTGGCCATCACTCCTTGTGACAACAGGATTGCAACAAACAACAGTGCGAGATTTTGACCCTGAGGGTCGGCGCCCGTCTCACTTAACAACCGATTAACGTGCGCCACTCTTGATGGGCTGACTTTAATTAAATGCCCTTATTAATCACAGCGTTTTTTTGAATTAATCAACCAAAGTTTGATTTTGGTCGCCTTTCGGACGACCAAGATCACACTCAAAGCGCCTTATTGTGAGTTTTTTTTAACAATTCAACTTAGTTTCACTGGAATCAATGGCCTGCGAGCAGCTACATATTTGCAACAAGCCACCCGTTTAGCGCGGATTGTGTGCAGCACGGCCTTGGCGTACCCTTGTGACTCACGCCTTTTTGTTGATTGATGATGACCATTACCCGTACCGATCTCGCCGAACTGGCGGTATTTGCCGCCGTCGCCCGTCACCGCAGTTTCAGCAAGGCCGCCCTCGAACTCGGGGTCTCCGCCTCCGCCCTCAGCCATAGCCTGAAGGGGCTGGAAGCCCGTCTGGGGGTGCGGCTGCTCAACCGCAGCACCCGCGCCGTGGTACCGACCGAAGCGGGCCAGCGGCTGCTCAAGCAGCTGCTCCCCACCCTCAATACTCTTGAAGAGGCGCTTTGCGAGCTAGCCCGCAACAGCGATGAACCGGTGGGTCGACTCAAACTCTGCGCCCCCCGCGGCGCCATCGACAGCCTGCTGGCACCTGTGCTGATCGACTATCTGGCCCGTTATCCGCGGATGCAGGTGGAGGTGGTGGAGCAGGAGCTGATGCCCCGGCTGATTGAAGATGGTTACGATGCCGCGCTCTTTTATGGCGATCTGCTGCCCAAGGAGATGATCGGCATCCCCCTCGGCCCGCCCCAGCGTTATCTGGTGGTGGGCTCCCCGGCCTATCTGGCGGAGCACGGTACGCCGGAGCACCCGAGCGAGCTGAGCCGCCACGCCTGCATCGGCTATCGCCTCACTCCGCACCATCACTATCGCTGGGCCTTTGCCGCCGACGGCACCATGCTGGAGATCGAAGTAACCGGGCCGCTCACCACCAGCACCCCGGCCCTCTATCTGGGCGCCGCCGAGGCTGGGTTGGGGCTCGCCTACTGTCTGGAAGAGGAGGTGAGCCAAAAAGTCGCGGAAGGGAAACTGCTCACCGTGCTGGAGCCCTGGTGCCCCACCTTTGCCGGCTTCTACCTCTTCTATCCCAGTCGGCATCAACTGGGCAGCGGCCTGCGCATCCTGATCGACATGCTCAAGGCCCACTACCAAAACCCCGGATTAATGAGTAATACTCAGCAATTCATCAAGTGAAACCCTGATTATCACCAAATAAGTATTAATCTAGACTAGCTGTTCGATAATCGAACTCCCCGAGAGAACAGATATGTCTGCCTATTTAACACTGCGGCAACGGGCCATGACCCGTCGCTTCTGGGCTTACGCCCTCCCCTCCATTCTTGCCATGCTGGTCTCGGGGGCCTACTACCTCATCGACGGCATCTTCGTCGGCCACTATGTCGGTGCCGCTGGCCTCGCCGGGATCAACCTGATCTATCCGGTCATCATGGTGCTGATTGGTCTGGCCGCCATGATCAGCATGGGGGCCGCCACTGCCATCTCCTTCCAGCAAGGGGCGAAAAACGACAAGCTGGCCCGTCAGGCGCTGGTCAACGCCCTCTGGCTGCTGGCCGGACTCGGGGGCGTTGCGCCGGTGCTGCTCTATTACACCCACACCGATATCCTGCTGGGGCTGGGGATTGAACAGGGCACCGAGACCTGGAAACAGGCAAGCGACTACCTAACCTGGATTGGCGGCGGTACCCTGCTGCTGGCCAGCAATCTGGCGGTGCCCTATCTGCTGCGCAACGATGGCCGCCCGAAACTGGCCATGGTGCTGGTGAGCAGCGGCGCCGTGCTCAATATCATCCTCAACTACATCATGGTGGGTCGGCTGGGGCTGGGATTGATCGGGACTGCGCAAGCCACCCTGATGGCAGAGGGTGCGGTGAGCCTGATCGGCCTTGGCTACTTCTTTACCCCCTGGGCGCGGCTGCGCCTCAGCTGGCGGGATCTGGTGCCCAACCTCCCCGCCATGCCGCACCTGCTCTTTACCGGCCTGCCGAGCCTGATTGCCCAGTTCAACCTCGGCCTGCTGCTGATGCTGCACAACAGCCAGCTGATGGTGTATGGCAATATGAAGGATCTGGCGGGTTTTACCGTTGCCGGTTACACCGAGGCGGTCTTTATCGTCATCCTGCAGGGGCTGGCGTTCGGCATTCAGCCGCTCATCAGCAAAGCGGCGGGGGCCAAGCGCCACCGCAACCTCAAGTACCTCATGGAGATGGGGCTCAAGTTCACCTTTATCTACGGCATGCTGGTGTGGCTCACCATCCAGCTGCTGCCGGGACAGGTCGCCATGCTCTATACCGGCGACAAGGATCCCGAACTGCTGGCCGCTGCCATCAGCAGCCTGACCCTCAACCTCGGCGCCATTCCGCTGGAGGGGATCATCATGTTCGGCATAGTGCTGCTGCAATCCATGGCGCGTACCCGTCAGGCGCTGGTCATCTCCATCGCCAAAACCGTGTTGCTGCTGCCGCTCATCTTCCTGCTGCCACAACTGTGGGGTCGTGATGGGGTGCTGATGGCCCAGCCCGCGACCGTGCTGCTGCTCACCCTGCCGCTCTGCTGGCTGCTGTGGCGCGAGTGGCTGCGCCTGAAGATGGCCTGCGCGCCAAAAAACAAGCGTCGCCCGCAACCGGCCCGCGCACGCGCCGCCGTCCAGCTGGCCCGTTAAGACCACCCATCCCGCAAAACAATAAAAAACCGGCATCCCCTGATGCCGGTTTCTGCTATATGGGCGGGTCTGCCTGCCCTTACTCGAGGATTCAGGCCAGCACTGCTGCCCACACTATGCCAATACTTCTGGCCTGAGCTGGGCCATCAGCCCCGGGTTGTCGGAGTAATCCACCGGAATGGCCACCACAGCAGGCCCCTCCACCGCCAGCGCGGCCCGCAGGGTGGCGCGCAGCTCGTCGGCCGAGCGCACCGCAAACCCGGCCGCCCCGAACGATTCGGCATAGCGTTTGAAGTCGATGGGGCCAAAAGAGACGCCAGAGGTGCGACAATACTTCTGCTGCTCCTGCATCGCCACCATGTTGTAGCCGTTATCGACCCAGATGATGTGGACGATATTGCTCTTGAGCCGCACCGCCGTCTCCAGCTCCATGCTCGACTGCATAAAGCTGCCATCCCCCGATACCGAGATCACCCTCTCACCCGGCCTTACCAGCGCCGCGCCGATGGCCCACGGCAGTGCCACCCCCATGGTCTGCTGACCGTTGGAGATCAGCACCTGACGGGCGCGGAAGCTGTAGAGGTAGCGGGCAATCCAGATATGGAAGCTGCCCATGTCGACGCAGAGGGTCATGTCGTCGCGCACCAGATCCTGCAGCTCGCGCACGATACGCAAGGGGTGAACCGGATTGCCGTGCATATCATCGGCCCGCATCGCCAGTCGCAGCCGCTGCTGACGTACCCCTTGCAGCAGCCGATCCACCTCGGGGGGGCGGATTTTCGGATTGCCCATGATGCGGGTCAGCTGCAACAGGTTGGCGCGGATCGACCCCACCAGCTCGGCGGTCGGGCAGTAGCTGCTGTCGATATCGGCAGGCAGCACGTCGATATGGAGGATGCGCCGCTCCCGGTCGCCATTCCACAGCACGGGGTCGTACTCGATGGGGCTGTAGCCGATGCAGATCACCAGGTCGGCCCCTGCCAGCAGTTGATCCCCCGGCTGGTTGTTGAAGAGCCCCACCCGTCCGGCAAAGTCATCGAAGTGGCAGCTGTCCACCACCCCGGCAGCCTGATAGGTACCGGTCACCGGCAGCCGCACCTTGTCGAGGAAGGCGCGCACTGCCTCGGCATTCTCCGGCCGACTCGCCATCAGGCCGAGCAGCACCACTGGATTCTGGGCGTTGCGCAGCAGGGTCAATGCCTGCTCCATATTCTGTTCATCGGCACAGCCCGGCTCCGGCACTTCCCGAGGCACCAGCACATTGCCCTTCACCGGCTTGTTGATGATATCCATCGGCAGGCTGACAAACGCCGCCCCCGGCCGTCCCAGCTCGGCGGCGCGAAAAGCGTTGGCCATCACTTCCGAGATCGCCGCCCCGCTGTTGACCTGGGCGCTGAACTTGGTGACCGGACGGCAGAGGTTGACCGTATCCATGCTCTGATGAGTGAGCTTGAGGCCATCGGCACGGCGCACTGCACCGCCCAGCGCCACCATGGGGTCTCCCTCCGAGGTGGCAGTCGCCAACCCGGTAATGAGGTTGGAGCAGCCGGGGCCCGAGGTGACCAGCGCCACCCCCGCCTTGCCGGTCAGGCGCCCCACGGCGGCCGCCATAAAGGCGGCATTCGCCTCGTGGCGCACCACTATGGTCTCGATGGGGGAATCCTCCAGCGCATCGAACACCCGGTCAATCTTGGCACCAGGAATACCGAACACCTGCTTGACCCCTTGCGCCTCCAGATGACGAACCACCAGCTCGGCACCGCACTTCCACTGTCTGTTTTCCATGTTATTGCTCCTTGTCTATTAGCCTTCGGCGGCTTGAATGGCGCGATCGAGATCGGCGGGGGTGAGGTCGGCCTGCCGGAAAGCGGGATCCGATGGCAGGGCCAGATTGAGGTGACGCACCACCGAAAGTCGCAGGGTGCCGTGGGCCATGGTGTAGTCGAGCAGATGGCCGCCCCCCTTGCGATCGGCGGTGATCATGTGTTCGTGAAAGCCCGCCACATTGACCCCCTGCACGAACGGCGGGCAGCGAAAGCCCACCAGAGTCCCCGCTACCGCGGCAAAGCGGAACAGCGGCTGCTGCTCGATGGCCTCCAGCATGGGGCGATAGGGGGGCTCCTGACGCGGCACGGTACGAACCTTGGCCGTTTCAAACTGGCCGTCGAGGCGCAGGGCGACGAAGACGTTGTCGGAGCCCACCAGCCGATCCACCCACTGGTGGATCTCGTCACGGCTCAGGGGGTGATCGAAACGACGCTCCAGACAGGGGCGAAAATGGGTCATCACCGCAAAGGGGGTCTTCTGATCGGCGCGGGCGGGCCGAGCCGAGCCATCGGAGCGCAACTGGTGGATCTGGCGCTCGAAGGCGATCAGCTCACCATCGAGGTGATTGAAGGTGCCGAGGCCAAAGTCGCCGTGGCGCAACAGCTCGCTCATGGTGGTCTCCCCTTCGTAGACCCCCGCCAGCAGGGCGCTCATCAGGGAACTCTGGTAGATCTCGCCACCGTCATGCTGCCTGCGCCAGCGAGAAAACTGCTGGCTCACTTCGAGGGCACAGCTGCACCCGGCACTGTCAGATGTTGCAATATGTTCCATTCGGGTTTCACCTCCACCGTGAATCCTGTTAGCGTTCGGATCCAATGGTGACTTGGTTCACATTTCAACACCAATACGCTGATCCCATGACTTTGAGACTCAATCGATATGGAACTTCGTACGCTCCGCTACTTCATGGCCGTTGTTGAAAAGCAGAATTTCACCCGCGCAGCCGAATCACTCAACATGGCCCAGCCGCCGCTGAGCCAGCAGATCCGCAAGCTGGAGGAGACCTTGGGCACCCCGCTGCTGCGCCGTTTGACCCGCAGTGTCGAGCTGACCGAGGCGGGCGAGAGCCTCTATCGGGATGCGGCGCAGATCCTGGCGCTGGCCGATGCGGCAAAACTGAAGGTAAAGCGGATTGCCCGGGGCGAGCAGGGGGCACTGCGGATCGGCTTTGCCGGTTCCACCGTGCTCCATCCCGCGGTGCTGACCCTGCTGCACGACTATCGGGAGCGCTACCCCGAGGTGGCCCTCAGCCCGCAGGAGGGCACCATGCCGGCACTGGTGGAGGCGCTACGCAACGATCGGCTGGACGCCGCCATCTTGCGGCTGCCCTGCCGGGGTAGCGAGGGCTTTGCCCATCACCTTATCGAGCAGGAGCCGCTGCTGATCGCCCTGCCCACCAGCCACCCCAAAGCCAAGCCTGGCCCCTTGCCACTGGCCAGCCTGAAGGACGAGAGTTTTATTCTGTTTCCCCACGCCATCGGGCCCGGGCTCTATGACGGCATCGTAGGTCTCTGCCGGGAGGCGGGCTTCGAGCCGATACTGGGGCCCGAATGCCCGCAGGTGATCTCCACCGTCGGCATGGTGCAGGCGGGCTTTGGCGTAACTCTGGTGCCCAGCTCGGTGGCGGCGCTGCGCCCGCTCGGGGTCAGTTATCACCCCATTGAGGGCAACGGCATGATGACCAGCATCAGTCTGGCGACACGGCCTCACCCAGGTAGTGCCGTGCTGCGGCACTTTATCGCCCAGATCCGTGCTGCCCAGATACGACAAGGCCTCCCGAAGGAGGCCCTGTTGAACAAGCTTGAACCGGTTTGATGACCAGCTTGCCTGATGCGACGGCTTATTTGACGGTGCTGCTTATTTGACAGTCACCCGGGCAAACTTGCGCTTGCCGACCTGATAGACGGCGGTACCGGCACCGATGAGTGCCTTGCCATCTTCCAGCTTCTCGCCATCCACCTTGACCGCCCCCTGCTTGATCATCCGCAGCGCTTCGGAGGTGGTGGCCACCAGATCGGCCTCTTTCAGCAGGTTGGCAATGGCCAGACCTTCACCTTCCAGTGCCAGCTCGATTTCCGGCATCTCGTCCGGAATGGCGTTCTTGGAGAAACGCTGGGTGAAATCTTCGTGGGCAGCTTCGGCCGCCGCTTCATCGTGATAACGGGCGATGATCTCTTTGGCCAGCCAGATCTTCACGTCGCGCGGGTTGAGAGTACCGGCAGCGATGCCTGCCTTGAACTCTTCGATTTCAGCCAGCGGACGGAAGGAGAGCAGCTCGTAGTAGTTCCACATCAGATCGTCGGTGATGGACATGATCTTGCCGAACATCTCGCCCGGAGCGTCGTGAACGCCGATGTAGTTGCCTGCGGATTTGGACATCTTCTTGACGCCATCCAGACCCACCAGCAGCGGCATCATCAGCACGCACTGGGTCGCCATGCCGGCATCTTTTTGCAGCTCGCGGCCCATCAGCAGGTTGAACTTCTGGTCGGTACCGCCGAGCTCAACGTCCGCCTTCAGCGCGACCGAGTCATAGCCTTGCAGCAGCGGATAGAGGAATTCGTGAATCGCGATGGATTGGCCGCCGGTGTAGCGCTTTTTGAAGTCGTCGCGCTCCATCATGCGTGCCACGGTCTGCTTGGCCGCCAGCTTGATCATGCCGGTCGCACCCAGCTCGCTCAGCCAGGTCGAGTTGTACTCGATGCGAGTCTTGGCCGGGTCGAGGATCTTGAACGCCTGCTCGGCATAGGTGAGGGCGTTGTGCTTGATGGCCTCTTCGGAGAGCGGCGGACGGGTGGCGTTCTTGCCGGAGGGGTCACCCACCATGGCAGTGAAGTCACCGATCAGCAGGATCACTTCATGGCCCAGATCCTGGAAGGTCTTCAGCTTGTTGAGGATCACGGTATGACCCAGGTGAATGTCAGGGGCAGTCGGGTCCATACCCAACTTGATGCGCAGCGGGCGCCCTTCCTTCAACTTGGCGACAAGTTCTTCTTCAACCAGAATTTCTTCCGCTCCGCGCTTGATCTCGGCTAGCGCCACCTCGAGCTGGGACATTTTTTGACTCTCCATCACGATTCCACAGGGCCAAACATATTACTGGAATGGCGGGCCAATTGGAAAGGCTGTAAAATCCGTCCATTCTGCCCGACTTCATCTGCTTCTCATGGTTATTTGGCACGCCTTCAACGCACTCCCCCACTGGCACCGCAAGATGGTGCTGATCTTGAGCATCATGATCATGATGCTGGCGGCCTGGCCCAGCGAACAGGCAGTAGCAACACGGGTCGATGAAAACGGCAACGAAATTGCCCTGCGGGAACCGGCCAACGACAACGCGCTAAACAACGAGCTGCCAGCCGAGGCCGCCCAGCCCGTTACCCCGCCCAAGCCGCGCTATATCACCAAGCAGGTGAAGGTGCGCCGTGGCGACAACATGGGGGTGATCTTCCAGCGCATTGGCCTGAGCACCACGGATCTGCACCTGATCGACCAGCTCGAGGGCAGCGATCCCCTGCGGATGCTGCAACCGGGGCAGGAGCTCACCTTCACGCTCACCGAGAACGGCGAGCTGCACAGCCTCTATTACCCCCACAGTCTGGAGCAGGCGCTCAAGGTGAGCCGCAAGGAGGAGACCTTTGTCGCCCGCAACGTCAAGATCGCCCTCGACACCCGCGAACAGGTGAGCAAGGGGGAGATCCGCTCCAGCTTCTGGGGCGCGGCGGTGGATGCGGGGATGACCGAAGATCAGATCATGGACTTGGCCGCCATCTTCGGCTGGGACATCGACTTTGCCCAGGACTTGCAGCCGGGGGACAGCTTCCGGGTGGTCTATGAAGACAAGTTCCGCGACGACGAGCGGGTCGCCTCCGGCGATATTCTGGCCGCCGAGTTCGTCAACCAGGGCACTGCCTACCGCGCCGTGCTCAATGAAGATGGCAACTACTACACCCCGGAAGGCAAAGCCATGCGCAAGAGCTTCCTGCGTGCGCCGGTCAACTTCAAATACATCAGCTCCAACTTCAACCCGCGCCGCCTCCATCCGGTGACCGGCAAGATCCGCCCCCACAACGGCATCGACTATGTGGCGCCGGTGGGCACCCCCATCATGGCGGCGGGCTCCGGCAACGTGGTGGCGGCGGGCTACAACCAGTTCAACGGCAACTACGTCTTTATAAAGCATGCCGGCAACTATGTGACCAAGTACCTGCACCTCTCCAAACGCACCGTCAACAAGGGACAGCGGGTGAAGCAGGGGCAGACCATCGGCACTCTGGGTGGCACCGGCCGCGTCACCGGCCCGCACCTGCACTACGAATTCGTGGTGGGCGGCATTCACAAGAACCCGCGCACCCTCACCCTGCCGCAGGCAGAGACCCTGAGCGGACGCGAGCTGGCCAACTTCAAAAAGCTGGCGATGCCGCAACTGGCCAAGCTCGACAGCCCCGAGCTGCAGCTGGCCCAGAACAAGCGGGATAGCCGCGGCAACTAAGCCATCAGGGCTGGCGGGGTAGCAGCCCCGCCAGCCCTTTTTATTTTGCCTGCGCATGGCTCGGCGCCATGCTGCATCGGTGTCGGGAAGCGGACTATCCCGACCAGCGAGTGAGGAGAGCCAATGGCTGAACGCTATATCGGATTGATGTCAGGCACCAGCATGGACGGTATTGACGCCGTGCTGGTGGTGATCGACGGGGATCAACTGCGGGTCGAGGCGGCCCTCAGCCACCCCTGGCCCACCGCCCACGAGCTGCATGAGCTCTGTACCCCTAGCGACAACGAGATCGATCGCATGGGGGTGGCCGACAATCTGGTGGCGCGCGAATTTGCCGCCGCCACCCACGCCCTGCTGGCCAAGACGGGCCTCACGCCCGCCGATATTCGCGCCATCGGCAGCCACGGCCAGACCATCCGCCACCGCCCCCAGCTTGGCTTCACCCTGCAGATCGGCAACGCCGCCCTGCTAGCGGCGCTAACCGGCATCGACGTTATCGCCGATTTTCGCACCATGGATATGGCCCTCGGTGGTCAGGGGGCGCCGCTGGTGCCCGCCTTCCATCAGGCGCTGTTTGCCAAACCCGGCGCCCTGCGAGTGGTACTGAACCTCGGCGGCATCGCCAATATCTCGGTGCTGCCGGGCAATCCGGGCGGGGTATATGGTTTTGATACCGGCCCGGCCAACACCCTGCTCGATGGCTGGTATCGCCGCCATCAGCCCCACGGCGGCAACTATGACGCCGGTGGCAAATGGGCCGCCAGCGGCAAGCCCATCCCTGCCCTGCTGGAGAAACTGCTGGCTCACCCCTACTTTGCCGCCCCCTCCCCCAAGAGCACCGGACGGGAGATGTTTACCCTCGATTGGCTCGATGGGGAGCTGGCAGGCACTTCATACGCCCCCGTGGATGTGCAGCGCACCCTGCAGGCGCTCACCTGCCACAGCATCGCCCGCCAACTGCCCGCCCGGCCCGAATCAGTCGGTGCCAGCCAGCCGAAAGCCGAGCTGTTTGTCTGCGGCGGCGGTGCCCATAACGCCCCCTTGCTGAAGGAGTTGGCCAGCCTGCTGCCTGCATGGCGCATCGCCAGCACCGCCGAACTGGGCATTGCGCCCGACTGGATGGAAGGCGCAGCCTTTGCCTGGCTGGCGGAGCGCTTTATCAAGCACAAACCCGGCAACCTGCCCGCCGTCACCGGCGCCAGCCGTCCGGCTGTGTTGGGTGCTCTCTACCCCGCACCCTAGATATCCCCCAGATATGCAAATGACGACAGCCCCGATATGGGGCTGTCGTCATGTCACATCATGAACAGTGGCACTTTGGCCAACACCCGTTGTTACATGGCATTGGTGGACTCAAAAATTTTGTCGGCGGACGCTTCGACAAAGCCCGGATAGAGCACGCCATCTATCTGCGGGTAGCGCAGGGCGAACTCGTAGAAGCAGCTCGGGATGGTACGCACCCCATCGCTGAACGGCACCTCGGCTTTGTCAGCCATGGTGGAGGATTGCTCCAGCATGACCTGCGGATCCCCCTTCACCTCGCCACCCACACTGTTGAGGACAAAACCCGCCGCCTTGAGCGCCGCATTGACCTGATGGATGGTGTCGAAGTCCTTCAACTTGTTGATATTGACCGTGAAGTGGTTGGCACGATAACCCCATGCTGCCATCCATGCCGCGTACTCGCTCTCCGCCAGCAGGGTCTGGTAATCGGCATAGGAGACCTGCCAGGGGGCGCCGGTGTAGAGAAATGCTGGGGTATCGGTCAGATGATCGGGCACCTGATCGGCAAGCTTGTGGATGATGGCCTGCGCAGCCGGAGAGAGCTCTTCGACCTTCAGCTCGCTGATAAACACCTTGGGAGCATCCGGATCCTGATGCTCGAAGTGCTTGGCGTAGAGCTTCTTGGCCTTGAAAACGTACTCGCCCTTCTGCTCGTAACCGAGCGCCAGGAAGTGGGCGGCCAGCTTCTCCAGCCCCAGCTTGGGCAGGTTGTAGGTACGAAACGCCACGTGATCGTTGACGATGGGCTCGCCGCCACCCAGCAGGGTGTGCACCTTGAGGGCGCTCGGGGTCACCTTGATGTAGTTGTCCCACAGATGGCTGAACAGGGTGTCGATATCCTTTTGCATCTCTCTTTCCTTTGATTGCGGGTACAGATGGGGGCACCGCTGGATGCCCCGTGTCGTTATTAGAAGTGCAGGCCGGGCGACAGTTGATCCGGCATGGCGGCTTTGCTGTCTTCAACAGAGGCAACTGGGTAAGCACAGTAGTCAGCAGCGTAGTAGGCGCTCGCCCTGTGGTTGCCAGAAGCACCGATACCACCAAACGGCGCGGCACTGGATGCACCGGTGATGGGCTTGTTCCAGTTGACGATACCGGCGCGGATCCGCTTGAAGAAGTGGTGCCAGTCCGCCTCCTTGTCCCCCAGCAGACCGGCCGAGAGACCGTAGCGGGTGGCGTTGCCCTGATCGATGGCAGCATCGAAATCATCGTAACGAATGAGTTGCAGCAGCGGGCCGAAGTACTCTTCGTCCGGCAGCGCGCTCACTGAGGTCACGTCGATAATGCCCGGGGAGACAAAGCCGGTGCCCGCTTCCAGGTGCTTGAGGGTAAGCAGGCTCTCGCCACCGAGGCGCTGCAGGTTGGCTTGCGCCTCGACCATGCCCAGTGCTGCCTTCTCGCTAATCATCGAGCCCATGAACGGCTGCTCGGCAGCGTCGTAGAGGCCGACCTTGATCTGGCTGACCACCTCGATCAGTCGATTGACCAGGGCATCGCCCCGCTCACCGCGCTCGACAAACAGACGGCGGGAACAGGTGCAACGTTGACCCGAGGTGATAAATGCCGACTGGACGATGGCATGGACGGCGCCGTCGATGTCGCTCACATCTTTCACGATCAGCGGGTTGTTACCGCCCATCTCCAGCGCCAGAATTTTGCCCGGCTGGCCGGCAAACTGTTGATGGAGGAAATGGCCGGTGCGGGAGGAGCCGGTAAAGAAGAGGCCGTCGATATCGGGATTGCCCGCCAGCGCCTTGCCGGTCTCGACCTCCCCTTGCACCAGATTGAGCACCCCCTTGGGCAATCCGGCCTGCTGCCACACCTTGACCATGGCCTCGGCCACCATGGGGGTCAGCTCGGAGGGTTTGAACACCACGGCGTTACCCGCGATCAGGGCCGGGACTATATGGCCGTTGGGCAGATGGCCCGGGAAGTTGTAGGGGCCGAACACAGCCACCACGCCGTGGGGCTTGTGACGGACAAACGCTTTGGCGCCCGGCATGGCATTTTCAACGGTGCCGGTGCGCTCGTCGTGGGCACGAATGGAGATGGCAATCTTGCCCTGCATGGCGGCTACTTCAGTGCGGGTCTCCCACAGCGGTTTGCCGGTTTCGCGGGCGATGGTCAGGGCCAGCGCCTCTTTCTGCTCGCCGAGCAGGTCGGCATAACGGCGCACTATGGCCAGACGATCTTCAAGGCTCAAATCCGCCCAGTGGTAGAAGGCGGCACGGGCCGCCTTGACGGCAGCATCCACTTGCGCCGCACTGGCGGCAGCCCCCTGCCAGATCACCTCGTTCTTGGCCGGATCGGTTGACTCGAACGGCTTGCCTTCACCGGCAAGCCACTGACCGTCGATAAATTGCACTAACTGGCTCATCCATTCACTCCCTGTCGCTGGCAGGCAGCCTCGGCTGCCTGCCTGATAATCGGTTTGCTTGTCCTGTTTGTCTCAGTCGAGGTCGACCACCCGCACCATGTCGCCATCCTGTACCTTGAGTGCCGCCGCCATCTTGGGCGGGATGATGGCTTCGTGCTTGTCGAGATCGACCCGGATATTGCCGTAGCAGGCGCGGTAATGCTCGAAACGGCTGTTGCAGATAAGGTGGGTCTTGCCACCGATGGGCTCGCCCACCAGCACCCGCAGTTTCTTGCTGCGGCGCACGCTGCGGATATTCTTCACGTCGCACTCGACGGTGGGGCCCGCATCGAAAATATCGACGTAGCCACGGTTCACGAAGCCCTCGTCCTGCAGCATCTTGATGGCCGGGCGAGTCTTCTCGTGGGTCTGACCGATAACGGCCCGCGCCTCTTTGCTCAGCAAATTGACGTAGATGGGGTACTTGGGCATCAGTTCGGCGATAAAACGCTTCTTGCCGATGCCGGTCAGATAGTCGACGGTGGGAAAATCCATCGAGAAGAAGTGGGTTTGCAGCCACTCGTAGAAGGGGCTGTGACCGTTGGCATCGGAGACGCCGCGCATTTCGGCGAAGACGGTCTCGTCAAACAGCTCGGGGTGCTCGGCCATAAACAGAAAGCGGTGCTTGGAGAGCAGGCGGCCGTTGAGCCCTTCGCGGGCACATTCGCGCAAGAACAGGGTGCAGAGCTCGGAGTTGCCGGTGTAGTCGTTGGAGAGAGTCAGGGTTTCAACGACGTTGTAGATGCCGAGCTTGGGAGAAGAGTGCACCACTTTGCCGATGTGGTAGTTGTAAAACGGCTGGGAGAGGCCAACCGCGGCATCGATGGCACAGGTGCCGACCATCTCGCCGGTCTCCAGATCCTCAGCCACGAAGAAGTAGAGGCAGTCCCCCTTGCCGGCGGGCTTGTCGGAAAAAGTCTGGGTAGAAGCATCGATCTTGCGCTGCAGCAACTCATCGTTGACGGGCAACGAGGTCATGCCGGTGCCGGACTCGATGGCGCAGGTCTTGAGCCCGGCAAAATCTTTTTGCTCGATGGGACGGATAACCAACATAAATGACAACTCCCTTTCATTGACGACAGGTGGGGGCCCGGCTCCTGCCGGGAGAGCTCCCCACCTCAATTTGGAATCAGGCGTTGACCACCTGGGCAACCGCCTTCTCGAAGCGGGCCAACCCTTCCTTGATGTCCGCTTCCGGGATCACCAGTGAAGGGGCAAAACGAACCACGTTGGTACCGGCAACCAGTGCCATCAGCCCCTGATCGATAGAGGCCAGCAGGAAGTCGCGGGAACGCCCCTTGAAGTCCTCGCTCAGAGCGGCACCCAGCAGCAGCCCCTTGCCACGCACTTCGCTAAAGCAGTGGTATTTGGCGTTGATCGCCTCAAGCCCATCGCGGAACAGCTGTTCGCGCCGCTTGACCCCGTCCAGTACCTCGGGAGTATTGATCACGTCGATCACTGCCTCGGCGACCGCACAGGCCAGCGGGTTACCGCCGTAGGTAGAGCCGTGAGTGCCCACTTTCAGATAAGAAGCGATTTCGTCGGTGGTCAGCATGGCGCCGATGGGGAAACCGCCCCCCAGCGCCTTGGCGCTGGTGAGGATGTCCGGCGTGACGCCGAGCCCCATATAGGCATAGAGATCACCGGTCCGGCCGACCCCTGACTGCACTTCGTCATACACCAGCAGGGCATTGTGTTTGTCGCACAGCTCGCGCACCCCTTTGGCAAACTCGTCGGTAGGACGAATGATGCCACCCTCCCCTTGCAGCGGCTCCATCACCACGGCGCAGGTGTTGTCGGAGATCACCTCGGCTAGTGCCGCCAGATCGTTGTAGGGAACATGGGTAATGTCACCGGGCTTGGGACCGAAGCCATCGGAGTAGGCAGCCTGGCCACCGACGCTGACGGTAAAGAAGGTACGACCGTGGAAGCCCTGATTGAAGGCGATGATCTGGGTCTTCTGCTCGCCAAACTTCTCGATGGCGTAGCGGCGAGCCAACTTGAGGGCAGCTTCATTCGCTTCGGCGCCGGAGTTGCAAAAGTAGACCTTGTCGGCAAAGGTGGCCGCGACCAGCTTCTTGGCCAGACGCAGGGCCGGTTCGTTGGTCATTACGTTGGAGAGGTGCCACAGCTTCTCGCCCTGGGTTTTCAGAGCCTCGACCAGCTTGGGATGACAGTGACCCAGGCCGTTAACGGCGATACCACCGGCGAAGTCGACATACTCGCGCCCCTCCTGATCCCAGACACGTGACCCTTCACCACGCACCGGGATGATCTTGGCTGGCGCATAGTTGGGAACCATCACTTCATCAAACACTTCACGTGTCACTGCCAACAACTCTGACATATAGCTCTCCTTCAGATTCGGCGACAGAATAATCCACCGCCTAAAAGTTAAATCCGTGTAAACGTGACGGGATTATCACAGAAATAAAGTAAAAAGTCTGTAACAAGACGACCTATGAGGAACAATGTTCGATTGACCTTGAGATTTTAGGCAACCGCATTGCATAACGACTCAGGGGGGCTTGGCAAGAGATAATTTGGGCTGGAAGGGGGCTGAATAAAGTGTCAGAGAAATATTTTTTACCTTCTTTCAAACTTGAGAAGGTGATCACAAATTTTTATGAACAGGACAGAAAATTGGCCAGCAGCAAATGGCCCTGTTCGCTCAAAATACTCTCCGGATGGAACTGAACACCCTCGACAGGAAGTGTCTTATGGCGTAATCCCATGATTTCGTCAAACGAGCCATCGGCATGCTCGCTCCAGGCGGTGACCTCGAAGCAGTCGGGCAGCGTGTCGCGCTCCACCACCAGTGAGTGATAACGGGTCACCCGCAAGGGATCCTTTAGACCGTAGAATACCCCTTCGCCGCGATGGCGAATCAGGGAGGTCTTGCCATGCATCACCTGACGCGCGCGAACCACGCGGGCACCAAACGCCTGCGCCAGCGACTGGTGACCAAGGCAGACGCCAAGAATGGGTAGCTTGCCGGCGAAGTGGCTGATGGCATCGAGAGAGATCCCCGCCTCATTGGGTGTACAAGGACCGGGAGAGATCACCAGAAAACGGGGGGAGAGCTGCGCTATGGCATCAAGCGTCAGTTCATCATTGCGCTTGACCACAACCTCTTGTCCCAGGGCGCCGAAATATTGCACCAGATTCCAGGTAAAAGAGTCGTAGTTATCGATCAACAACAGCATGAGATAACCAACAGTGGAGAATTAACGATCGAGATAACGACCCTGTTCCATTTCCCGTTCACGCTGACACTCGGCCAGATAGATGGCTGCAGCGATGGCAGCAGTCTTGTGATGTTTATCGATGGCATTGGAGACCATCAATTGCAGGGTATTGAGGTTTTTCGCCTTGCGGAACTTGCGCAGCCAGTGACCTTTATCACTCAGCTCTTCAATCGAAATATTTGGTTGAACAGACATGCGTACTCTTGGGGATATAACCCGGGTTGAAATAAAGAATTAAACAAAATACAACGTGGGAAAATAAAGAAAGCCAGGCAAATACCCAGCTCTCTTCTACTACACCTTCCCAGTATGTCAGGCTCGAGGAACGAAGCCGACTACATCATATACGCTGGTCAGGGTTTTTTCAGCTCTTTCACGCGCCTTTTGTGCCCCTTCGGCAAGAATCGCAATCAGATGGGCCTCATCCTGACGCAACTCGTGGAAACGAGCCTGGATCGGTTCCAGCAGCGCAACCACGGCTTCGGCGGTCTCGGTCTTGAGGTGACCATACATCTTGCCTTCGAAGTGCTGCTCCAGCTCGGGGATGGAGCGGCCAGTCACGCCGGACATCAGGGTCAGCAGGTTGGAGACACCCGGTTTGTTTTCCGGGTCGAAACGCACCACCGCCGGCTCGTCGGAGTCAGTCACCGCACGCTTGATCTTCTTGACGATCTGCTTGGGATCTTCCAGCAGGCCGATGAAGTTGGCCTCGTTGTCATCCGACTTGGACATCTTCTTGGTCGGATCCTGCAGGCTCATCACCCGCGCCCCTTCGGTCGGAATGAAGGGCTCCGGCATGGTGAACACTTCACCATAGAGGTTGTTGAAACGGGTACAGATGTCGCGGGTCAGCTCCAGATGCTGCTTCTGGTCGTTGCCGACCGGCACCTGATTGGCCTGATAGAGCAGGATATCGGCTGCCATCAGCACCGGATAACCGAACAGGCCGACGTTGACGTTGTTCTCGAAACGGGCGGACTTGTCCTTGAACTGGGTCATGCGCGACAACTCACCCATCTGGGTATAGCAGTTGAGGATCCAGCCCAGCTCGGCGTGCTGCGGCACGTGAGACTGGATGAAGACAGTGCTCTTCTTGGGATCGATACCGACCGCTAGATAGAGGGCGGCTGCGTCCAGACAAGCCTTGCGCAGGGCAGCCGGGTCCTGACGAGTGGTGATGGCGTGCAGGTCGACGATGCAGTAGAGGCAGTCGAACTCATCCTGCATGTTGACCCACTGACGCAGGGCCCCCATGTAGTTGCCGATGGTCAGTTGACCGGAGGGTTGCGCCCCGCTCAATACGATTGGTTTAGTCATGAGAGTGTTAATCCTTGTTATTCAGCCAGCCCAGCTGCGCTATTAGACCAAAAGTGCATCGAGCTGGGCAAACTGCTCGAATACCCAGTCTGGATGGGAGTCGGCAATGGGGCGGCCATAGTTGTAACCGTAGGTCAGGCCCACCACCTTCATGCCGGCCGCCTTGGCCGCCAGCACGTCATTTTCGGAGTCGCCCACCATTAGAGTGCGAGCCGGGCTCACCCCCAACTCCTGGCAAGCGTGCAGCAATGGCTCCGGGCTCGGCTTCTTGACCGGCACGCAGTTGCCGCCAAGCCAAAGTTCGAAACAATCGCTGATGCCAAGGGCATCGAGGATGGGTGCCACGAAATCACTCGGCTTGTTGGTGACGATCGCCTGCTTGTAACCCAGGGTTTGCAGGCGACGCAGACTCTGGGCAACCCCGTCATACATAGCCAACCCTTGCAGCAGGCAGGCGTTGTAGTGCTGGAAAAAGATCGGTCTGGCCTTGGCAAACAGCTCGGGATCGGCCTCGCGATAGGCGAGCGCCCGCTGGATCAGCTTGTCGGCACCATTGCCGACCCAGGTACGGATCACAACTTCATCAGCCTGTGCCAGACCGAGGTCTGCCAGAGTCAGATTGACCGCCAGCGCCAGCTGGGCGGCGCTGTCAATCAGGGTGCCGTCCAGATCAAACAGCACCAAATCAAATGCGCGCTCAGCGTGTGACATGAGCCAGCTCCGCACGCATCTTGTCGATCACCGCCTTGTAGTCAGGCTGGCTGAAAATGGCAGAGCCGGCGACAAACATGTCGGCGCCCGCTTCGGCGATTTCACGGATATTGTCGACCTTCACCCCGCCATCGATCTCGAGGCGGATATCGCGGCCGCTCTCGTCGATCAGACGACGCACCTGACGCAGCTTGTCGAGGGTGCCGGGGATAAAGCTCTGGCCACCGAAGCCCGGGTTGACCGACATCAGCAGGATCACATCCAGCTTGTCCATCACATACTCGAGGCAGGAGAGCGAGGTAGCAGGATTCAGAACCAGACCCGCCTGGCAGCCCATCTCCTTGATGAGGCCCAAAGAGCGATCAACGTGATCGGACGCTTCCGGATGGAAGGTGATGAGGGAAGCACCGGCCTTGGCAAAATCGGGAATGATGCGATCCACCGGCTTGACCATCAGGTGCACGTCGATGGGGGCCTCGATACCGTAGTCACGCAGCGCCTGACAGACCATGGGGCCAATGGTCAGGTTGGGGACATAGTGGTTGTCCATCACGTCGAAGTGAACCACGTCGGCACCGGCAGCCAGTACCTTGGCTACATCGTCACCCAGACGGGCAAAATCGGCAGAGAGGATCGAGGGGGCAATCAGAAAGTCTTTCATCAGCATCATCCATTGGCAGCCAGGGAGAAAAAGCGGCGCAATTTTAACGTAAAAGGCGGGCGAAAACGACTCGAATGCGGGGTAAATGGGGGCAATCGCCTCCCCTCTCCCAGCCACCCGGGTTTTGGGGCATCGGCACGGGCGCGGACTCGCCCATAAAAAACGGCGCCCTTGGGCGCCGCATGGTCTGTTACGTCAGTGGCAGCAGTTCACTGTCGCTGGGATAGTAGCCCTGCTCAGGTTCGATTCCGGGGGGATAGAGCGCCAGCAACTCGGCCACCTTGTTGCGGGTGCCGCCGTTGCGACTGATGGTGCGCTTGACCAGGATTTCGTCGAGGCGGGCACCGCGATAAAGCTCACGAGTCAGCTCGATATCATGGTTGCTGATCAGCACCGGCACCCCTTTGTGAGCAGCTGTGTGGCGGGCCAATCGCGCCAGGATCGCCTGATCATCCAGGGTAAACCCACCGGAGGCATAGGTGGTGAAGCTCGCCGTAGTGGAGAGCGGCGCATAGGGTGGATCACAGTAGATAACCCAATCCTCTTCGGCACGCTTGATGGCATCGGCGTAGCTCTCGCAGATAAAGGTCGCCTTCTGCGCCTTTTCGGCAAAGGCCCACAGCTCTTTTTCCGGGAAATAGGGTTTCTTGTAGGAACCGAACGGCACGTTGAAGCCGCCCTTCTTGTTGTAGCGGCACAGTCCGTTGAAACCGTGACGGTTGAGGAACAGGAACAAGAGTGCCCGCTCGAAGGTGGTCTCGGTCTGATTGAACTGGGTACGCAGCCGGTAATAGGCCGCCTTGTGGTTGTGCTCTGCCACAAACAGCTTGCGCGCCTCGGCAATGAAACTGTCCGGCGTCAGCTTGAGGTGGTTGTACAGGCAGATCAGATCCGGATTGATGTCGTTGAGCACATACGCGTCGTAGTCGGTGTTGAGAAACACAGACCCGGCCCCGACGAAGGGCTCCAGCAACACACGCCCGGCCGGCAGGCGCTCGGCAATCTCTTCAACCAGGGAGTATTTTCCCCCGGCCCATTTTAAAAAAGCGCGTGTTTTTTTCATGGAAATCCGGTGTGTAAGAAGGCAAGACCCAAAAAGGGGGACGATTCTACCCCCTTATCCGGTATCAAGGCTATTGCTTCAGCTCTTTTTGTACCTGTGCAAACGACTTGGGCCAGGGCTGACCTTTCAGCAAGGCTGGCGGAAGCTTGCGAATGGCACTCTTGGCCTGGGTCAGACCGGCATAATCCCCTTGCAGCACCACGTACCAGGGGCTGCCACGGAATTTGGTTTGATAGACCCATACCTTGCCCGCCAGACCATGCTCGGCGACAAATTGATCCACCGCCTTGGTGTTGCTCGCCCCCATCAGCTGAACGCTGTAGTGATTGCGCGGCTTCTTGTTCAAGGTGGCGACCGGTGTCAGGACCACCTTGGGTGCAGGCGCGGCAACCGGCTCGTTGCTGGCTGTTTTGGTGGTGGCCGCAGGCGTTGCGGTTGTCACCGGATTCAGTGCTTTGGCGGTACTGGCTGGCGCCGTGGTTGCGATTGCACCACTGGGGGCTGTGCCACTCGGGTTCTTGCCGGTCAGCTCGTCCACCACGTCAGTAGGCAGTGCGCCGCTCACCTTGGGTTCGGTCATCAGCTTTTGCACGACCTCGTCAGAGATCACCACCCGACGCCCTTCGTAATTGGTTGATTCGGTGGTCACAGTTTCGCTCTCCACCGATTTGGGCAGCACTTTCGCCTCCGGCTGCCAATCTTTCACAACCCCGTTTGGATTGCTGGCTGCATCGCTGTTTTGCGCGCCTTGTGCAGCGGAATCTGTATTCGAACCGCCAGCGGTGAGGGGATCGCCTCCCGCTACCGGGATCGGCAATGCCGTGTTCTGCGCAGGATCCTGCAGCGCCGGTTTGCTTTCATTGTCAAACAGCGCAGGCAGCAGGTAGCTCAACGCCAGCAGCCCGCCAGCGACCAACGCGATAGCGGTGGCAATCTTCTTGACAGGCAACTCCGCCTGACGCTTCTTGGGCCTTCTGTCGGTCATGATATCCTCCAGTGACTGCATGATGGTGGCCGGATGTCCATTCGCCGTTTTCAGGATCTCTTCCACTTGCAGCTTGGGCAGGAGAGCCGCCGGGATCTTGAGCTCTTTGGCTTTTTCATACAAGAAGATGCGCTGCTCCGGCGGGCTCAGTGGCGGCACTTCCAGCTCAAGGGCTGGCATGGCTCGCCCTTTGAGCTGCGGCCGTTGGGTACGACACCAGACGTCACTGCCCGAGACGATAATGGCCAGCTGATGGGGCGCCGCCAGGGTATCGTTGTGACGGCTGATGGTCCACAACTCTCCCAGCAGTTCAGCCGGTAACAGGTCGGCCCGCTCTATCAGCAGCAACAGGGTGGCAGGCTTGCCCCCTTCCAGCATGCGAAAGAAACTATCAGCAAGGGCATCCTGCGGGTTGAATAGGGGACGTGCCACCACCTGGGGCAGCAACAGTTGACGCACATCCACCATCTTCATGGCAGGCGTGCCGATCAGGCTCACCACCCGCACTTTTTCCGGCAACACGCCGAGCAGGGATTCGCACAGGGTACCGCGACCACAACCGGGTTTACCGGAGAGAAAAATGAAAGGGTGATTGAATTCAATCAGATGCAGCAGCCGGTCAACCAGCTGCCGCTGGGAAGGAAGTTTTAGCAGTTTATTCGTCACGACCAGACTCGATCACCGCCAGCAACTCGGCATCGGACACATCCCCCACCACCTGCGCATGGCCGATGCCAACCGGCAACACCAGACGCAGCTTGCCTTCAAGCACCTTCTTGTCACGGCGCATATGGCGAATAAAGGCGGCGAAATCCATCTCGGCAGGCGCATGAATGGGCAGATTGGCGGCCAGCAGCAGGGCGCGCACTCGCGCGACGTCCGCTTCGCTCATATCGCCACGGGCCTGCGCAGTCCAGGCTGCCAGCATGGTGCCGGCGGATACCGCTTCACCATGCAGCCAGTTGCCATACCCCTGCTCGGCCTCGATGGCATGACCAAAGGTGTGGCCCAGATTGAGCAGCGCACGGACGCCGTGCTCGGTCTCATCCTGACCGACCACATCGGCTTTGATCTCGCAGCAGCGTTTGATGGCGTAGGCCAGCGCGGCAGGTTCCAGCTGTTGCAGACGCACCATGTTCTGCTCCAGCCAGCTGAAGAAATCAGCATCCCAAATGATGCCGTACTTGATCACCTCGGCCATCCCTGCGGCAAATTCGCGGGCTGGCAAGGTACTCAGACATTCGGTATCGATAACAACTTGTTTGGGCTGATAAAAAGCCCCAATCATGTTCTTGCCGAGGAGGTGGTTGACCGCGGTTTTACCGCCAACAGAGGAGTCAACCTGGGAGAGCAGAGTGGTCGGGATCTGGATAAAAGGAATGCCACGTTGATAGCTTGCTGCCGCAAAGCCCACCACATCCCCGATCACGCCGCCCCCCAGAGCGATCAGTGTCGTATCGCGCCCATGGTTGGTTTCAAGCAGAGCAGACATGATCTGCTCAAAGGTCGCCAGGTTCTTGTACGCCTCGCCGTCGGGCAGAACAAGGTGTTCCACCTGAAAATCCGCCAGCAGGGAAGTCACTTTCTCAAGATAGAGCGGGGCGACGACCGTATTGGTCACTATCATCACCCGCCTGCCCTTGATGCTTGCTGCCAGCACCTCGGGGTGCTGTAGCAAACCGGCAGCTATCTCGATGGGATAGCTGCGCTCACCCAGTTCAACCTTCAACCGTTCCATGGACGTCCTCTTGATTACATACCGATCAGCTTCACAATCTGATTGGCAACGATCTTTGCGCTTTGATCATCTGTCTGGATAACAAAGTCAGCCACTTCTTCATACAGGGCGTTGCGCTCTTGTGCCAGACGTTCCAGCACCTCACGCGGCGGCTCTTCAGTCTGTAGCAGAGGACGGCGTTTGTCTCGCTGTGTACGCGCCAACTGCTTTTCAATGGTGGTTTCGAGGTAGACCACGATGCCACGAGCAGACAACTTGTTGCGGGTTTCCCGGCTCTTGATGGCTCCACCACCGGTTGCCAGCACGATACCCTGCTGCTCAGACAATTCGCTGATCACCTTCTCTTCGCGAATACGGAAACCCTCTTCGCCTTCAACATCAAACACCCAGCCGATATCAGCACCACTGCGGCGCTCAATCTCATGATCTGAGTCGAAAAACTCCATATGCAGTTGTTCTGCCAGATGTCTACCTATGGTGCTCTTGCCCGCACCCATGGGACCTATCAGGAAAATATTGCGTTTCTCAGCCATGTTTTTTCGTTAGTAATTACAAACTGTACGACCCCGATAAATACTGGATCGGGGTACCTATGAACCTTATCTTGCGATGGATCAGGAGGGGGATTATCTCAATAGATATCGGGACTGGCAACCGCAGCCCTTACGCCCCAGCCTCATTGGGGCGTAAGGTTATATGTGTTTTACCTTCACATGTAAAGCCTTCAGAAGGCGTCGGTGACTATCTTGGGGGTCACGAAAATAAGCAGTTCACGCTTTTTGTTCTCGCTGGTGGTCTTGCGGAACAGGGCGCCCAATCCGGGGATATCACCCAGCAAGGGCACCTTGGTCACATCGCTTTTGATAGTCTGCTGATAGATGCCGCCCAGCACCAGTGTCTCGCCATTGTTAACCAGTACCTGCGTCGTGATGGACTGGGCGTTGATGGAGACTGCATCACCGGTACCGGTCGGTACGGTTTCGCCCTTGGTATCCTGGGTCACGGTCAGGTCGAGGATCACCCGGTTGTCAGGGGTGATCTGCGGCGTGACTTTCAAGCTCAGTACCGCCTTCTTGAAGGTGACCGAGGTTGCACCACTGGAAGAGGACTCCACATAGGGGATCTCGGTACCCTGTTCGATCAACGCCGGTTTCTGGTTCGCAGTGGTCACCCGCGGACTGGCGATAATCTCGGCCTTGCTCTCTTTTTCCAGCGCAGACAATTCAAGGTCAAGCAGGGTTCCATCGGCCAGACGGGCAACCTGGAATGCCAAGGTACCGGCAGCATTGGTCACCGGCAGATTGACGTTCATCCGATTATCGACCGAGGGTCTGGTAATCGTTGAACTACCGTCGTTATTACCGGACGAATCATTCCCTTCAATAGAGCCTGAAGTGCTGTTGCCGTGACCATCGTTCTTGGTCACTCCCCAACGTACCCCGAGCGCTTCATCGAAACCGTCATCGATGGTCACCATACGCGCTTCGATCACCACCTGCTTGACCGGGATATCCAGAATATCCAGCATCCGCTTGATACTGCTGATAACCTCAGCCGTATCCTTCACAACCAGCACGTTGGTCCGTTCATCCACACTCACCGCGCCACGTGGCGATAGCAACTTGGTACTCTCGGATGAGAGCAGAGCAGCCACTTCGGATGCTTTTGCATAGTTGATCTGCATATATTCGGTATATAACTGGGCCAAATCAGCCACCTGATTCCGGCTCTCCAGCTGCTGTTTCTCCCGTGCCGCAATCTCTTCAGCCGGAGCAACCAGCAGGATGTTGTTATCAAGCCGCTTATCCAGACCGCGCACTTTTAAAATGATGTCGAGCGCCTGCTCCCAGGGCACGCCATCCAGACGTAGTGTCAGATTGCCTGCCACAGAATCGGTAGTAACCAGATTGAGGTTGTTGAAGTCAGCGATAAGCTGCAACACGGTTCTAACCGGGATATCCTGGAAGTTCAATGAGATGGGCTTGCCCTGATACTGCTTTGAAGACGCAGATGCCGCCGTGCGTTTTTTCACTTCGATAATGAACAGTTTATCAGCCTGATCGTAACGGTAATCAAACTGGCCATTAACCGACAGCTCAAACAGGGTATCGTTGCCCTGCCGGGACACCTCAACCTGAGAGACCGGTGTCGCAAAATCCTGCACATTGATCAGATTAAGCAAACCATCAGGCACGCGAGTACCATGAAACTTGGCCAGCACAGTTTGACCGCGGCTGCTCACATCGACGGCAGCCGAGCTGTTGTCAAGTGTGACCAGAAACTCCCCCTGACCATCCTTGCCACGACGAAAATCCACCCCGGTCACCGAGTTGAAATAGGCTCCACTGCCACTGTTTTGATAGCTGCCGAGCAGTGGTTTGCTGGCAGCAGGCGTCGCAACAGGAGGGGTTACCGGTGCAACAGGCATTGACTTGGCAACAACCTGAGAATTGAGCAGTGCCGAAGGAGCTGGAGTGGCCACCATGGCTGAGGAAGCCGTTGCGGCTGGTGCAATCAGGGCGCTTTCGCCATTAATCAGAGCTGATGAGGTCCCTTCACCAAGGGAAACCAGCAATTTGTTACCCTGTTGCTGCACCTGATAGGGAGCCAGCTGATCGAGAGCAATCTTGATATCAAGGCCAGCTCCCTTCCCTTCCACCTTGATGTTGTCTACTCCCTGACGCTGAATAGGCAGCGGGTTCACCTTGAGTGCACCCACAGCACCGGGGACATGCAGCAGGAGCTGGTTAGGTTTATAGGAGAGACGATCGGTAAAGCCACTCACAGGCTCGCTGAAGCTGAGCTCCAGTTGCAACTGGTCTGCCAGCAATGGATTAACTTTTATCTCTTGCAAGGTTGCCACTGCCCACGCCTGACCAAAGGCACTGGCGCAAAACAGCAAAGCCACTTTTGTTACACTGTCTATGGTTGTTCTCATTGCTGTTCGTCCCTGATTATTGTTTTTCTTGCATATTGGCCATCGCCAACTGGGTTTCTCTTGTTACCCAGCACCCCTTCCCGTCCGGAATGGTTTCCAGTAAATCCACTGCCGTAGGAGTAATCTTGATGACTCTACCCTGATCGAGCCCCATATACTGGTTGAGCCCGACCCGTATTGATTTTCCATCAGGTGTGCTGATCAGGGCCCACAACTGCCCGGCCTTTCCCAAGGAGCCGTGCATTGACAAGCTGGCGAGAGAGTAGTTTTCCAATACCTCTTTTTCTCTGTCCATCATAACCTGTGCGCAATCAGGCTTCACCTGGGCACTATTCGCGCGCCCGACACTTGCTTCTGGTTGCGGCATCATGAAGGGACTACGCAGATCGCGTTGTTGATAGTGCATGGGGGAAAACGGCTTCAACTGGGGTAAGGGTTCAATAGGTACAGGGGGTCTTGCCTTTGTTTCGGCAATATAGGAATCCATCTCCTCCTGACCACCACAGGCCGTCAGCAAGAGGGCAGGTAACAACCAGCAGATGCGTCTCATTGTTTCTGCTCCACTGTTTTACCGTTGTACTTGTAGGTTTTGGCCAGCATCGACATAGCAATCAGGTCTCCCTCATCCTTGCTCTGACTCAAGGTAAAGGAGTCGAGTATGACGATACGAGGCAGGGCTGCCATATCTGCCGTAAACTTGCCGATCTGATGATAATTACCTACTACCTCGATCCGCATGGGCAATTCGGTAGAAAACTCGTGCTTGACCTCAGGTTCCCAGTTGATGCGATTGAGTTTCAAGCCATTATCGGTGGCAATAAAACTGATATCGTCCAGCAAACCGGCGACCTCATGGGTATTGGGCAACTGCTTGAGCTGGGTATCGACCAGTTGCTCGAGCTGGATCATTTGTGCCTTGTAGGCGCCCAAATTGGCTGCCAGCATCGCCTTGCTTTCAAACTGGCCTTTAAGCTCCGTCTCTCTGGCGCTCTCTTTGGTCAGATTGCCTAAGGAATTGGCAATCACGTAGTAATAAATAGCGCCACCAGTCAACACACAGCACAGCAGGATAAAGACAGCTTTCGCCCATTTTGGCCAGCTCGCGATGTCATTCAGATCAAGCTCGTTGAGTTGCTGAAGGTTCATTTGCTCTCCTTGGCCATATCCCCGGCAGCCGCGGTATTATTGGCAATCAGGAACATCATCGAGAATTGACTCAACGATACCGGCGCGACCTCCGCTGCAAAAATGGTGCTTATTTTCGACTGTCCCAGCCAGCCGGAACCATCGATTCGACGCATCATGCTGGCAACTCGACCATAAGCTTCTGTCTTGCCGTTGACATCGATAATATTGTTCTGCAACGAGAGGGTATTGAGGTAAACCCCATTGGGTACCAGAGAGGGCAACTGGTTGAAAAGACGAACGGGCACATTTCGACGCATTTGGAGATGTTCGATGAGTTGCATCCGATCGATCAGCTCCTTGCGACGTTCTTTAAGCAGGCGGATTTCTCCCAGTTGTGCATCCAGGATGGTCATCTCCTGAACCAGACGCTGATTACGCTGCTGCTGGGCGGCAATCTGACGCTCGACCAGCCAGTTGGCAAAGAGGCTCAGTGCGACAGTGACCAACACGAAAAGCCCGAGCAGGGCACCAAACTGTTTCTTTTGCCGCTGAGCACGAGCCTCGCGCCAGGGGAGAAGGTTTATATTTGACATGGTGTAAAACTCCTCAGAGCCAACCCGAATGCCGTCATATATTTAGCGCCATGTACCAGCTCGGCCTCTCCTTTCGGTTTGCCAAACAGGGCGAACAGATCCGGGTGCAACACCTCGCAATTGACCTCTTCTTTTACCTGTACCAACAAACCGGGTAGCAGACTGCCTCCCCCCGTCAGCACCAGTTTTGCGATGTCGCGATAACCGGATGAACTGCAAAACAGCTGGATATTGCGCCGCACTTGCTGCAGCAGCGAGTTGATGTGGGGCATCAGCACATCCAGCTCATGGTCAACAGGCAAGGTACCTTTGGTTTTAGCCTGCTCAGCCTCATCCAGCGTCATGCCATAAAAGGAGGAGAGCGCCTGGCTGTACTGATCGCCGCCGAAGTTTTGCAAGCGGGAGTAGATCACCTCTCCCTTGACCAGCGCCGCGAAGGTCATGGCACTGGCACCGATGTCGATCACCCCGATCGGTCGCTCACTCTCCTGCAACTCGGGCAAACAGGCCACAACGGCCCGCCCCAAGGCATGGGCTCCCACATCCACTACCTTGACGGCAATGCCAGCCTCAGCGAGAGCGCTGACCCGGCCATTGACGCTCTCAGTACGGGCTGCGCTCAACAGGACATCCTGACGATCTTCACTGGCGCTGGTGTCCAGCACCTCAAAATCGAGGCTGACTTCATCGAGGGGAAAGGGAATGATCTGTTCGGCCTCCAGCTGCACCTGACTCTCCAGCTCCTTGTCACCAAGGCGAGCATCAATCTGGATGACCTTGGTGATCACATTGGAACCAGTCACCGCTGTCGCGGCATAATCGCTGTGGCCAGAGATAAGGCGCTTGAGGGTTTTCAAAGATGGGCTGACCCGCTCGATATCCTGTAGCTGGTAATCAACCAGCGTACCTTTCGGGGTGGCGACCTCGGCAACAGATTCAATATGAAGCTTGCCGGGACGACCAGTGAGGGTAACGGCCTTGATGGTCTGGCTACCGAAATCAATGCCCACCAGGGGGAGGAGGGATCCCTTATTAAATAGCCCAAACATATACACATCCATGCGTTATTGGGTTTTATACCTGAATTGAGTGTAGGACACTCTAATCAGATGAGAGCTTGATCCATCCTAAATGCTCTAACTATCAATGTCATAAAGTTTATACCGAAAAGTGACCCACCTCGCTTTCTTGAGATAAAGGGAGGCACCTTGGTTATTGCTCACTGTAGTGCTAACCTCTCGCATCCTGTCGATGGGTGACTTGCCACAGGAAAACCTCGAATTCCAGATGGCAAAAGGGCTATACTCTGCGCCCGTTGGCTAAATTTAAGACGATTGGTAGTTCTTCCATGCTGAAATGGCTCGTTCGCCTGTTTATTGTCATGATGCTGGGTGCTGTGCTGGGTGTTGCCAGCCTCATCGGTATCTACTTCTATATCAAACCCCAACTGCCCGATGTCACCGCACTGCGTGATGTCAAACTGGCAACCCCGATGAGGGTCTACAGCCGAGATGGGGAATTGATCGCCCAATATGGTGAAATCCGTCGCATTCCGTTGCGCTTGGATGAAATCCCCCAACCAATAATCGATGCCGTACTGGCAACCGAAGATGCCCGCTTCTACGAGCACCCCGGCATTGACCCCATCGGCATCATTCGCGCCGCCTCCGTCTGGGCCGTATCAGGTCATGCCCGTCAGGGTGCCAGCACCATTACCCAGCAGGTTGCACGCAACTTCTTCCTGAGCAATGAGAAAACCATCATCCGCAAGATAAAGGAGGTCTTCCTGGCCTGGCGGATCGAGCAGAATCTCTCAAAAGACGAGATCCTCGAACTGTACCTCAACAAGATCCCTCTCGGTTATCGCTCCTTCGGGATCGGTGCTGCGGCTCAGGTTTATTTTGGTAAAGAGGTCAAGGATCTGGGGCTGGACGAGATCGCCATCATTGCAGGTCTGCCCAAAGCCCCCTCCATGCTCAACCCCATCCGATCCCCCGAGCGCGCCTTTGCGCGCCGCAACGTTGTGCTTGGTCGGATGCTGGAGACCGGCAAGATCACCCAGGCCCAGTTTGACGAAGCGTCCAAAATGCCGATCAAGGCCCGTTTTCACGGCGCCGAAGTGACCCTGCACGCTCCCTATCTGGGTGAAATGGTACGCCAGAAGATGGTAGAGCAGTTTGGTGAAGATGCCTACACCATGGGCCTGCACGTCTACACTACCGTCTCTGCCGAACGCCAAAGGGCCGCCAGACAGGCTCTGCTGGATGGCGTCTTTGCCTACGATATGCGTCACGGCTATCGTGGCCCGACGGCCCAGTTGTGGAAGGCAGGCGAAACGGCTTGGGATTACGAGCAGATCGTGGCCCACCTTGGCAAGCAACCCACTTATGATCCGCTGATGGCGGCCGTAGTTACCAAGCTCGGTGACCGTAGCGCCACACTGGTACTTAAAAATGGCAAGGAAGCAGAGCTGGGCTGGAACGGCATTAAATGGGCTCGCTCCTTTATTACCGACGACCGCCAAAGCTATGCCCCGAAATCGGCACGCGATGTACTGAAAGTCGGCGCCCAGATCTGGGTGCGGGAAGAGGGCGAAGAGTTGCTGCTGGCCCAAATCCCGGACGTCAACGCCGCGCTGGTTGCCATGAACCCGAAAAATGGCGCGCTGGAAGCAGTAGTTGGCGGCTTCAGCTTCGAACTATCCAAATTCAACCGGGTCGATCAGGCGCGTCGCCAGATCGGTTCAAATATCAAGCCTTTCCTCTATGCGACCGCGCTGGAGCACGGCTATACCCTGGCGTCGCTCATCAACGATGCGCCAATCAACCAGTGGGATCCGTCAAAAGGGCCCATGTGGCAGCCCAAGAACTCCCCGGCCGTTTATGATGGCCCCACCCCGCTGCGTCTGGGTTTGGCCAAGTCCAAGAACGTGATGTCGGTTCGACTGATGCGCGCCATCGGTCTGGATACCTATATCGACGGTCTGACACGCTTTGGCTTCCCCCGCGACTTCATCTCGCCCCATGAGTCACTGGCGCTGGGCGCAGCCGAATTTACCCCCCTCGAGGTGGTGCGTGGTTACTCGGTACTGGCCAACGGTGGCTTCCTGGTGACCCCATACTTCATCGACAAAGTCACCGACAGCCTGGAGAACACCCTCTATCAGGCCAATCCTGCCATTGCCTGCAACAATTGCGAACAGCAGACGGCGTCCGAGCAGAGCACACTGCCGGAGCCAACTGTTGATGGCGCAGCACAAGATGGCACGCAGACCCCTCTCGCGCCAACCATCGCCCCGCATACCATCAGTGCCCAGAGCGCGTTCCTGATCACCGACACCTTGAGCACAGCCATCTGGGGTGGCAACGGCTGGCGTGGTACCGGCTGGCGTGCAGCCCGTGACCTGAAACGTCACGATATCTCCGGCAAAACCGGTACCACCAACGAATCGCGGGATGCCTGGTTCTCCGGCTATACCCCGGACATCGTAGCTACTTCCTGGATCGGTTTTGACAACCACCAGCGTGGCCTTGGCCGTGCCGAGTTTGGTGGTGGCGCTGCACAGCCTATCTGGATCGACTTCATGAAAGTCGCCCTCAAAAAGCAGCCGGAGCACAAGATGCCGGTTCCCGAAGGGATCATGACGGTGAAGATTGACAGCGAAACCGGACTGCTGGCGACCAGTGGCGGAACCGACGAATACTTCAAGGAAGGGACCGAGCCGACCCGTTACGCCGCGCCCAGTTCGGACGGCAATCAGGTCTACGGTGGCGACAACCCCGATGTGGAAGGGCCTGTCTCTACCGACGATATCTTCTAAGCTGCTCTCGCGGCAGCAACAAAACCGGCAGCCTTGGCTGCCGGTTTTTTTATTGGGCCAACTGCTTGCTCATCAGCGTGGAGATCGAGGCGGCCAGCTCGTTGAAACAGGGGCGACGTACCGAGTAGTGGCGATAGAGCAGCGAGATGGTACGACCCGGCACAGGGTCAACCACAGGACGATAGCTCACCCCTCCCTCATCATGATCGGCGGGTACGGCCAGCTTTGGCACCAGGGTCATGCCGCTACCGGCGGCCACCATGTTGCGCAGCGTCTCGAGACTAGTCCCCTTGAAGCGTTGATCCTCACCTATCCCGCCAGCGAAACAGAAGCCCATCGCCTGATCCCGCAAACAGTGGCCATCGGCCAGCATCAGCAATTTCTTGCCCTTGAGATTGCCGAGTGGCACTTGTCTGGCCTGTGCTTCGGGGTGATGGCAAGGCACCGCCAACCACATCGGCTCATGATAGAGCTGGATTGAACCAAACCCCTCCATCCCAGGCATCTCGGCCAGAATGACGCAATCCAGCTCCCCCTCTTCCAGCCGTTTGAGCAGGGTTTGGGTCTGCTCCTCATAGAGATAGAACTCCAGCTGGGGAAAACGCTCACGCAGGGTCTGGATAATGCGGGGCAACAGGTAGGGGCCCACGGTCGGAATAAAACCGATATGGATCTCCCCTGACATCGGCTCGGAGAAGTGCTGACCGATGCTCTTGAGCTCGCGCACCTCCTTGAGCACCCGACGCGCCTGATGGGCCATGGCATCGCCAGCCGGAGTAAACAGCACCTTGCGCGAGGTACGTTCGATCAGAATGACCCCGAGTTCATCTTCCAGCTTGCGCAGCTGGCCGCTCAGGGTGGGTTGACTGACAAAGCAGCGTTCAGCGGCTTTGCGAAAATGTTTTTCCTCATCCAGCGCCACCAGATATTCGAGATCGCGAAGATTCATACAGCAAGAGTCCTGCCTGGAAAATGGGCCATCAGCATGCACAATATCGTCCGGCGGGACAAGTCATCCACTTGCAGTGAGCCTCTCTGGCTGCCCCTCCAAAACAGAAAAGCCCGATCACCTCGCGGTAATCAGGCTGTTTGACTCGCCGATGGATTACACCCTGAAACGGCGCACCATATCCTGCAGTTGGGTAGCCAGGTGGTTCAACTCGTTGCACGCCTGAGCCATCTGGGTGGCACCGGCGGCCACCTCTTCGGAAGCATGACTGATATTGACCACGTTACGGTTGAGCTCCTCGCTCACCGCGCCCTGCTCTTCGGTGGCCGTTGCAATCTGGATGTTCATGTGGGAGATGCTGCTGACCGAGCCACTGATCTGGGAGATAGACTCGCCCGCTTCCCGCGCGGTAGCTACCGTGGTGTTCATCAGCTCCTGACTCTGTTGCATGGTACTGCCCGCCTGTTCGGCACGCTGCTGCAACTCGGCAATGATGGTATTGATCTGGGAGGTGGAGTCCTGGGTTCGTTTGGCCAGAGTACGCACCTCATCAGCCACCACCGCAAAACCCCGTCCCTGCTCACCGGCCCGGGCCGCTTCAATCGCCGCGTTCAATGCCAGCAGGTTGGTCTGTTCGGCAATGCCGCGGATCACCTCCAGCACCATGCCGATATTGCGGCTATCATCGCCCAGTTGGCGGATCACCACTGCAGTGCTCTCGATGGCCCCCGCCACCCGCTCGATGCGCAAAATAGAGTCATTAACAGTCTTGGCCCCAATCTCTGCTGTTTCGCTGGCCGAGGTGGCGGCACTGGCGGCATCGCTGGTGTTGCGAGAAACCTCCTGAACCGTAGCCTGCATCTCGTTCATCGCGGTTGCCAGCTGATTAAGTTCATGCTGCTGGGCACTCATGTTGGCCGCTGACTGCCTTGCTACCGAGCTCATCTCTTCGGTGGCCGAACTCAGTTGCACCACTGAGCCCGAGACTTCACTGACCAGGGTACGCAAATTGGTCTGCATCTCGCCAAACCCTTTGGCAAGAGTCCCCAGTTCATCATTGTTGAACTGTTGCATATCGATGCGGGAGGTAAGATCACCGGAGGAGACACGGCGGGTCTGCTCCAGCAGGGCCATCACCGGATTGCGGATCTGGGCGGTCAACAGCCAGGCAATCACCACCACAAAAGCCAGCGTCACCAGGCTGACAATAATGCTCATGGTTCTGGCATTGCTATACATGGCCGCAATGTCTTTCACCATCTCATCGGCAATCTCGTTATTGATCTCCCGCAAACGATAAGACTTGGCACCAACCTCTTCCAATGCGGCACGAGTCTCGTTTTTGCGCAGACTTCTGACTTTATCCAGATCGCCAGCAGCAAAGGCATTTAACAGCTGGTCATGTACCGAAAAATACTTGGCCCCCGCCGCAACCACCTGCTCATAAACCTGCTTCTCTTCACCAGTAGTGAAAGGTAAAGCACCATATTTTTGGGCTGCTTGCTCAAATTCCTGCTTGGCCTTATTGAAGGTCAGGGTGCGATCGCTTACCTCTTGCTCATCCTTGTTCAGGCCACCGATGACCTGGGCCAACTCTGAACGACGCGCATCCAGCACGGCAACATGCATCTGGCTCGCCAGACGAGTAGAAGGCAGTAAATTACCCGTGATGGTTTCGGTATCACCATAGAGCTTTGCCAGCTGGCTGATTGAAAACCAGGCCAAGCCCAGTACCAACAAGGCCAGGATGGCAAATCCGGCACTCAGTTTCTGGCCGATGGACATGTTTTTGAACATATAAGGGCTTCCTTGAAATGAGTCTTCACTCCCGCAACATCCACCGGGAATGGTCATATAGAGCATAGCCTGTACCCGGAAAACAGAAGGATTTCATACCGTTTCTGTGATTGTTTGCCTATCGGCCCTGGACACCTTTCCTGAAGCGGTCTCGTGTTCAAATAACAGCCATCATGTCATTAGAGCCAGCAGATGCGTGCTCAGAGCATCCGGCTCCCCCAGAAAATCGGCAACCCGTACAGGCGTGACCCGCCCCTTGTGCATCAGCCCAAGGGTGGGATAACCCTGACCACCCAGCCGTTTCATCCAGCCCTGGCTATCTGCCAGATGTTGCAGCAATGGGGCCTGCAGATAGGCTTGCTGGAACGCGTCTTCACTGACCCCCTGCTCTGCCGCCAGCGTGGCGAGAAATGCCGGCTCACCAATCCAGATCCCGTCCCGATAGTGGGATTGCTGGATCCGGTGCAACATGGCCAACCCATCCCCCCCCAAGGCCGTGACGGCCAAAACCGCACGGATCGGCGGCTCGGAGTCCAGCAGACACCCTTCGCGCAGCAGCAGTTCGTTAAAGTAGCGCTCGCCAAAATGCTGGCCGGTCAGCGCCTCGATCCGCTGATCATGGGGGCGCACATAATCACGCAATGCCTCGCCCATAGGCTGACGGCGACTACCCAGCCAGAGACCGCCCGCATGCAGCTCGATCTTGAGCCCAGCAATGGTGGCTGCCGCCTGCAACAGGTGGGCGGCACCGTAGCACCAGCCACAGAGCGGGTCATAGACATAATGGAGGGTGGTTTGTTGTTCGCTCATCTTCATTCTCACTTCAATCTCGGATAAAAAACCGGGCCCTTAGGCCCGGTAAAAACACAGGGAAAGCAGGCTCAGTGGCTTACCACTTCATCTCGCCGGTATTGACCTTGGCACCGATGGCCAGACCATCGTCAACCGGCAGTGCCGGATAGGCTTTCTTCAGAGCCTCAATCAGCTCACCGGAGTTTTTCGCCTTGGCCAGCTCCTGTTCGAAACGCTCTACATAGTCACGGGTAAAGGTCACAGCAGCAGTGCCTTTGGGAGCAGTGCCCAGGAAGTGGCCCGGTACCACACGCTCGGGTTTCAGGGCCAGCAGGTTATCCAGCGCCTTGACCCAGTTGCTGCGAGCCGCTTTGGTCTGGCTGTCGGCCATCCAGACATGCACCCCGTGGTAGACCGGCACACCACCAAAAGCAGTCTTGATGGAAGGGGCCCAGAGGTAGGCATTCGGGGTATTCATCTCTTTGATTTCAATCTTCTCGCCATCCAGCGTCAGGTGGCTGGCGGTCATCACTTGCGGCACGGTCAGGCTCTTCGGTGCACCCTTGCCGAGGATCGGGCTCCAGTAGCTCAGCTTGGCATCCTTGGTCTTGTTGATATGGTCAACCACATGCTGGTCGGCCAGCACTTTGACATCCGGGAACGCCGCCATGACCGGCTCCAGACCGAAGTAGAAGTCGGGGTCACCGGCACTGATATAGACAGTGGTCAGCTTCTTGCCGCTCTTCTTGATCATGTCGACCAGCGCCTGACCATTTTGCACGTCGAACTGGGCATCGATCAGGATGGCCTCTTTGTCACCGGTCACCAGTGAGGAGGAGACCGGGAAGATCGCCTTCTCGCCAGGGTTGTAGACGGTCACGCTCAGGGGGGCGGCCAGTGCGGCGCCACTCAACAGGGTGGTCGCCAGAGTCAAGTTGCGGATCAGGGTGTTGTTCATCATCTATTCCTCATTAAGTATTCGGGGGTTCATTTGATGGACACAGTGTATTGGATCACTTAAGGTGCAAATACAGCATAAAAAGCGCATCACTGTTGCACATATCGAACATATAGAGAGCCATACATGGATCGACTGACCGCATTGCAGGTCTTTGTCAGCGTAGTCGAACAGGGGAGCCTGAGCGGCGCCGGAGAGAAACTGGATATGTCGCGCGCCATGGTGTCGCGCTATCTGGCCGAGCTGGAGAGCTGGATGGGCGCCCGCCTGCTGCACCGCACCACCCGTCGTCTGAGTCTGACCGGACCGGGAGAGGAAGCGCTGAACCGGGCCCGCGCCATGCTGGCACTCGGCGAAGAGATGGAGCAGATCGCCGTGAAGGGGGATGACGCCCCCAAGGGACAACTGCGGATCACCAGCAGCTACTCCCTGTCGGAAGCCTTGCTGGTCGGGGCTGCTAACGACTATCTGGCGCAATACCCGGGGACGGCCATCGACATTCTGCTGCTCGACAGAACCGTCAATCTGGTGGAGGAGCGGATCGATCTGGCGGTGCGCATCACCAACGACCTCGACCCCAATCTGGTGGCGCGTCGTCTCGGCACCTGCCACTCGGTAGTCTGTGCCAGCCCGGCCTATCTGGCCCGTCATCCAATGCCACACAAGGTGCAGGATTTGGCGCTGCACAACTGCCTCACCTACACCTACTTTGGCAAGAGCCTGTGGGAGTTCAATGGACCGGACGGTCCCGAGTCAGTGCCGGTCAGCGGTAACCTGAGCGCCAATATCTCCAACCTGCTTCTGGAAGCAACGCTTGAAGGTGCCGGGATCAGCCTGCAACCCCGCTACTCGGCACAACCCTATCTGGAGCGTGGGGAACTGGTGCCCCTGCTGACCGACTGGCAACCCAAGCGCCTCGGGGTCTACGGGGTGTATGCCACCCGCAAGCAGATGTCGCCACTGCTGCGCAGCTTCCTCGATTTTCTGCTGGCCCGCATGGCGGCGGATCCCATCTGGCAGGAGTAAGCACTCCGCACACCCAAACATAACGAAGGGGCCGCTGCGGGCCCCTTCTTCACTCTGATCCCTTGATCAGGCTTCAAATCCGAATGGTTCTGAGTGCGGCGCTTCCGGCTGCGCACTCTCGTCGAGGAAAATATCCCGATAAGCCACATAGATGGAGTAGTTGAGCGCCGGGATCACCACCAGCAGACCTACCAGTAACAGCACAGCGCCAAACAGCAACAACATGGCTGAGAGCAGTCCCCACCAGAAGAAGGGCCACATATTGCGCCAGCAGCCGAAGAAGCTCAGCCGTACCGCCTGGATGATGCCGATATCGTGGTGGTAGATCAGCGCCGGAGCAAAGGTGACCCCCATCAGCACGGGAATGATAAGCAGCATACCCACCAGCAATACCAGCAGCAGTTGTTGCAACTGGCTGGCTGAGACCACCATGCTCTCGGGATCCTGCGTCAGCAGCGGGAGCAGCCCCCACATGGAGAGCAGACCGAGACAGACGAGGCCCACCAGGCTGAACAGCAGCAACACCAGCAGACCGCCTAGCATCAGCGGGGTCAGCTTGTGGCGAAAACCGGCGAAGAGATCGGCAAACTGCAGCGGCTCCCCCCGATAACCCCGAGCGGCGACCGCCACCCAACCCGCGCCCCACACCATGTAGAGCAGCTGGGAGATAAGGCCACCCGCCGGCAGTTGCTCCAGCAGCATGCCCACCATAAACCAGACCAACACCATGGCCACGCTGATCCCCATACCCTTGTTGAAGATATCGAACCCGCTGCGAACCCAGAGCCAGCCACGACCTGTCGTGTACCGGGCCGGAGTGGTGCGCAAAGGGGGTAATCCGTTCATATCGTCTCCTCGGAGTGTCGGTGGCATCAGTGCCGGAAGCCGATTCTAGAGCCAGGGCGGGGGCGACTCAATGGCGAAGCGGCCCGACCACGACATAAAACCTGACGCAGCTATGCACAAAAGGGGCGTCAGCCACGCCCCGCCTCTGGCTGCCCCGACCATAACGAGGCACAATCTGCCCCCTTCCCCAGCCGCGCCTGTCGTGGCCAGCGTGCCGTGATCACCCTTTAGTGATCGACGAATGCCGGACAGGGGGTTGTCATCCCGCCATCCCGGGCGCTTTAACATCGAGTGGTATCGTCATGAGAGTTGTGTGTTGTCTGTTGTTGTTACTGGCCAGCCAGTCGGCCTTGGCCGAGGGTTTTATCAGTCGCCTGCTCAACCATCCGGTACCAGGTGGCGTTGCGGTGATCCCTCTTGGCGCGTCACCCACTGCCCCCACGGCCCGCTATCACGACAAGCCCGTGCTGGTAGTGCGCGAAGACAACCAGTGGATCGCCATCGTCGGCATCTCTCTGAAAAGCACGCCCGGCGCCCAGCAACTGACCACAGGTGATGGCCGTACTCTCGGCTTCACCGTGACCCCCAAGCACTACCGCGAGCAGCACATCAAGCTCAAGAACAGCCGTCAGGTCAATCCGCTCGCCGAGGATATGACCCGCATCAACCGAGAGCTGGCGGAGCAGACCCGGGCTTACCAGACCTTCAGCCCCAACCAGCCGAGCAACCTGCTGTTCGACAAGCCGGTCAACGGCCCCCTCTCCAGCCCGTTTGGCCTGCGTCGTTTCTTCAATGGCGAGGAGCGCAATCCCCACTCCGGCCTCGACTTCGCCGTGGACGCCGGCACCCCGATCAAGTCCCCCGCCGCCGGCAAGGTGATCCTGATCGGCAACTACTTCTTCAATGGCAATACCGTCTTTGTCGACCACGGTCAGGGGCTCATCAGCATGTTCTGCCACATGTCGAAGATCGATGTGAAGCTCGGCCAGAGCCTGCCGCGTGGCGGCATCGTCGGGCGAGTCGGTTCGACCGGCCGCGCTACCGGCCCCCATATGCACTGGAACGTCAGCCTCAACGACACCCGGGTCGATCCCGCCATCTTTATCGGTGCCTTCAAGCCCTGAATCGGCAGAGCCCGTTAACAAAACATCCTCTAACAAAACAGGCAGCCCATGGCTGCCTGTCTGCTATCTGCACGTCGAACCTGATTACCTATCCGGCCAGCGTGTGGGCGCCGGACTCCCGACGCATCGCCCGCCACATCACCAACACCAGCAATGAGCTGCACGTTGGCAATGCCAGCCAGACCCCGGGCACGCCCCACAGGGTCGAGAAACCCCACAAGAAACCGCCAATCAGCACCAGCTTGCCGCCGGTGAGCAGGGAGGCGATGCGGGCCCGATTGATGGCCTGAAAGTAGGTGGCCCCCACCAGCAGCAAGCCCTCCATCGGCAGCCCCCAGAAGTAGAGCCAGATCCCGAGGCTCGCCACCGGCAGCAGGGTGGCGTTGTCGCCGGCAAACAGATAGACCGCCGCCTCCGGCCACAGATAAAGCGGGAACATGGCGCACAGGGCGATCCCCAACGTCACTCCGAGTGCCAGGTTGCGGATCCGCAGCACCCGCCGCCAGTGACCGGCTCCTGCGTTGAAGCTGGCGATGGGCTGGATACCCATGGCGATCCCCTCGAACACCAGATAGAAGAAGGCCTCGGTGTAACTGATCACCCCGTAGGCCGCCACATGCAGCGAAGTGCCGACCGCCAGCAACGCCTTGTTGTGCAGCGCCAGCACTACCGAGAGATAGAGGTACATCAGAAAACTGGAGACCCCGAGGCGCACCGTCTCTCCCATCAGCCGCAGATCGGGGCGCAAGGTGTCCCAACTTATCCGCAGCTGGCTACGCGGTGTGAAGAAGTGCCACAGGCAAGCAAGGCCCGTCACTGCCTGGGAGAGCATGGTGGCCGTCGCCACCCCGGCCAGTCCGAACGGAAACACCACCATCAACAGATAGTCGAGCAGCACGTTGAGCAGCCCCCCGACTACCATGATGAGGGTGACAAATCCGGGGCGGCCATCGTTGCGCAGCAGCGAGCTGAACGCCATCGACAGCACCGCAAAGACGCCAAGCCAGGCGTAGGCCTGCAGGTAGGAGAGCCCGGCGGTGAAGATCTCCCCCTCCGCCCCCATCCAGGCCAGCATGGGCTCGCCATAGCGGATCCCGATAAAACTGAGCAGTGCCGAGGCCAGCAACACCATCACCAGCGCATTGCCGACGATATGGCGGGCTTTGGCCGGGTTGCCCTGCCCCAGATAGAAGGAGACCAGCGACGAGGCCCCCATGCCGATCAGCGCCCCCACCGCATAGAGCACGGCGCAGATGGGATAAGCCAGCATCAAACCGGCCATGCCATCCTGACCCAGCACATGGCCAACGAAGATGCCATCGATGGTGACATAGATGCCGGTGATCAGCATGGCCGCCACGGTCGGGGTTACGTAACGCCAGAAAAGGCGAGATAGCGGGGCTGTGCCCAGATCAACAGCTGACATATTCGACTCGGTGGAGAGAAAGCGGCCGGGATCATAGCGAAACGGCAGCACGACTTCCTGTTATTTGTGTTATGAATCATTAATATAGACTGCTTTACCCGCCTCCCTGCCCTGTTTTAGGCTAGGGCCACCTCTTCTGAACGGAAACGAGCCTCATGTTGCAACGCCTGCTCACCCTCTTGCTGCTCTCCCTTATCTTGTTGCCGCCAGCCGTGCGCGCCGACGATGCCATTGCCCAGGCCGAATCCCTGTTGCAGAGCGTGCCCAAGAGCGATACCCCGGAAAACCAGAAGCTGCGGGAGAGCTACCAGCAGGCGCTGCAATTTGCCAGAGAGGCCGAGCGTTACCGGGAGCAGAGCAAAGCCTATCAGCAGATCCTTATCGATTACCCCAAGGAGTCGGCACGTCTCAAGGAGAGCCTGCACAACTATCAGCCCGCCGCTCGCCCGCCGCTGGCGAGCCTCAAGGAGGAGGCGCTGCGCCAGGCCATAGGCCTGAGCAGCAACCGCCAGCTCAACCTGCGCAAGGAGCGGCAGGGGGTGATGGATAGCCTCAACCAGCTAGAGAGTACCGGGCAGGAGTATCACCTGCGGGTGGATGATCTGCGCAAACAGCTGCAACTGACCCGCAGCCAGCTGGAGCGACTGAGCTTCAGCAGCGAATCGGATCGCCAGCAGGAGGCACAGCTGCTGCTGACCAGAATGAAAGAGCAGAGCCTCTCCGACCGGATCCAGATGCTGGAGCTGGAGCAGCTCTCTGCCCAGCAGCGCAACGATCTCGGCAAGCTGAAACTGCAGGAGCTCAATCTGGCCATCGCCGACGAGGATGAGTGGCAAGCCAGCCTGCTGACCCAGCAGAACCAGCTGCGGCGGGAGAAGACCGAGCAGGCGCTGGAGGAGAGCGAACGGCTGCGCAAGCAGCTCACCACCGACATGCCGCTGCTGCTGGAGCAGCAACAGCAGAATCAGGCGCTCTCCATCCAGCTCGGCACACTGGAAGATCAAATTGAGCGGGTGCAGGACGAGCAGCGCAGCGTCGACAAGAATTTGTTTGAACTGAATGAGCTGGTCAACTCGGTACGCGAACAGCTGGAGTGGCTGCAGATCAGTAATGCCTACGGCGAGAACCTGCGCAGCAAACTCTCCGATCTTCCTCCCCAGTTCCCCCTCGACAAGCTGGAGTCCGCCATCGTCAGCGCCCGCATGGCCAAGTACCAGTACGAGAGCGAGCAGGATGGGCTCAAGGATACCCGCCAGCTGCGCGACAAGCTGATGGCCGAAGAGGATGTGACGCTGGATCGGCCGCAGCAAGCTGTGCTCGACAACCTGCTCAAGGCCCGGCGCCAGCTGCTGACCCGGCTCAACGACGCCTCCGATACCCTCATTCAGGAGCAGACCCGTCTCAAGCTGCTCTACAGCCGCCAGAACAGCAAGATCGACGAGATCCGCGAAATAAGCGCCAGCCACCTGTTCTGGATGCCGGATGTGCGCCCCTTTACCCCACAGGTGATGCTCGGTATTCCTGCCGCGCTGACCCTGGCCTTCAACCCGGACAACTGGTTGCAACTGCCCTACGCCATCGTCGAAAACAGCCCGCTGAGCCTCACGCTGGCCAGTATTGGGCTGCTGGTGCTGGCCTGGAGCTGGTTCAAGCTGGCCCGTCACCTGAGCCTCTATTGCGACCATATTGCGCCGCGGATCGGCAAGGTAACTCAGGACAAATTCAGCCTCACCAGCCGCTTGCTGCTGCGCTCCCTGCTTGCCGCCCTCCCCTTGCCCGCCATGGTACTGATGGTGCGCGGCCTGCTCGAAGGGGCCTGGCAATACCCGTTTGCGGTAGCGGTGGCGCGCGGTCTTGGCGAGATCTGGTTTCTGCTGCTGGCGCTGGTGATGGCCCGCCATCTGACGCTGGAGCGGGGGATTTTGATCCACCACTTCCGCTGGCCCCGGGAACAGGTGCAAAAGGTATGGGGGCAGTTTCGCACCCTGCTGCTGGTGCTGATCCCGAGTTTCTTTGTGCAGGGGATGGCCAACAGCTATCAGGAGCACGCCTTCTACGACTCCCTCGGCCGGATGGCCTTCATGATCGGTGCACTCTGGCTGCTGCTCTTCTTTGCCCGCCTCAACCGGGAGCGGCTGCCACTCACCTGGGGCCAGACCGATATGACCAAGCCCCATCTGCTGCACCACTTCATCTGGAACAGCCTGATGCTGGCGCCGCTGCTGGCGGTGATCGGCGCCCTGTTTGGCTACTTCTATACCTCGCGCACCCTGCTGCGCCAGCTGGAGCTTAGCCTGCTGATGGGGCTGGGTTGCCTGCTGGTCTACTATCTAGCCAGACGCTGGATGCTGATCCAGCGCCGCCGCCTAGCCTTCGAGCGCGCCAAGAGCAAGCGGGCTGAGATCCTGGCCCAGCGCGGCCGGGAAGAGGGGCATGACGAGCTCAGCTCCGAGACCCCGGACGTGGTGGAAGAGACTGAGCTGGATCTCGATACCATCAGCGCCCAGTCGCTGGGACTGGTGCGCACCCTGCTGATGCTGGGCTTCACCATGCTGGTGGTGGTGCAATGGTCGGATCTCAACTCCGCCTTCAGCTTCCTCAGCAATATCGAGGTGTGGCAGGTGAGCAGCAAGATTGGCGGCATCGAGCAGCTCTCGGCCATCACCTTGCAGGATCTGATGCTGACCGCCTTCGTCTTCATTCTGACCGTGGTGACAGCCCGCAACCTGCCGGGGCTGATGGAGCTGACCCTGCTGCAGCACCTCAGCCTCTCCCCGGGTACCGGCTTTGCACTCACCACGATCAGCAAGTATCTGGTGATCCTCGTTGGCGCCCTCACCGGTTTCTCCATGCTCGGTATCGACTGGTCGAAGACCCAGTGGCTAGTAGCCGCCCTCTCGGTAGGGCTGGGTTTCGGCCTGCAGGAGATCTTCGCCAACTTTGTTTCCGGCCTCATCATCCTGTTCGAGAAACCAATCCGGCTCGGTGACACTGTTACTATTCGCGATCTCACCGGCACCGTAACCAAGATCAAAACCCGGGCGACCACCATAGTGGATTGGGATCGCAAGGAGATCATCGTGCCCAACAAGGCCTTTATCACCGAGCAGTTCATCAACTGGTCGCTCTCCGATGCGATAACCCGGGTCAAACTGCGGATCCGGATCGGTCTGACCCGTGATCCGAAACTGGTGCAACGTATTCTTGAGGAGGCGATCCATGCCTCTACTCTGGTACTGGAGACCCCCAGTCCGGAAGTATTCCTGATCGAATTCACCGACTCGGCGCTGATCTACGAGATCCGCCTCTACGTCAACAACATGGATCACCGGATGCCCATCACTCACGAGGTTCACTCGCTGGTGCTGGAGAAGATGCAGCAGCAGGGACTTCCCCTACCCCATCAACAGATCGACATTCACCTGAGCCGCGGCTGATCCCCGAGGTACAAGGAGCAGAACATGCAAATTATTGCCCACCGTGGTGCCAGCGGTCTGGCACCGGAAAACACCCTCAAGGCGATGGCAAAAGCACTGACGCTGGGAGTCAGTGCCATCGAACTGGATGTACAGGCAGCAGATGACGAGTTATGGGTATTTCACGATCGGAGGCTGGAGCGTTGTACCAACGGCAAGGGGGTGCTGACTGAACAATCACGAGCCTATCTGGAGCAACTCGATGCCGGTGAGGGAGAGGTGATACCGACCCTGTGGCAAGTGATGGAGATTATCGCCGGACGCTGCGAGCTGCATATCGAGCTCAAGGGTGCCGATACCGCTGACGCAGTGGCATCCCTGACCCGAAGGGCAGAGGCCAAGCTTGGTTTTACCCCAGAGCAGTGGGTGGTTTCGTCCTTCCATCACCCGGAGCTGGCCCGATTTGCCGCCTTGCGGCCCGATATCCGCCTCGGCGCCCTGACCGCCAATCTGCCACTCAACCTGGCGCTGTTTGCTGATGAGCTGGGGGCCTGGTCACTTAACTGCGACGTGGATTTTGTCGACCGGATACTGGTGGAAGATGCACATCAACGCGGATTAAGGGTTCTAGTTTATACCGTTGATTATCATGAAGATTATGAAAAACTAGCCAGCATGGGGGTCGATGGAATCTTCACCAATCGTCCAGATCGTTTCCTGTAGCCACCTGACAAGGATACACATATGGATAAGCTCTGATTTAGGCACTAACTTTAAATAGCTGATCGGGATACAAAGAGTTCAACTTCAGCCGATAAGAACAGGCACATAACAATAACCAGTTTCCACACACTCAGACTGACGCTCACAAGGATGTAACTATGAACTTATCGATTAAAAACAAGCTGGTCCTGGCTATCGGGGTCATCATTCTGGTGATCACCGGGATACAGGTCTGGTACAACACCTCGCAACTGCGCAGCGAAACCCAGCGGCTGGTCTGGAATATCATCGACGAAAGCTCCATGGCCAACGTCAAGGGGATCTCCCGCTGGGTTGACTCCCGTATCGCCATCGTCAGCACCACCAAGGAGGCTTTCACCAAAGAGGATGAACCCATCAGCCATCTGGCCCAATCCATGAATGCAGGTGGATTCGACCTGGTCTATGCCGGTACTGCCGATGGCAAGATGATCCAGAGCAAGCCCACCAACCTCCCTGCCGGTTATGACCCCCGTCAACGCCCCTGGTACAAGGATGCAATGGCAGCTGGCAAACTGGTCATTACTGCCCCTTATGCGGATATCTCTACCGGACAACTGATTGTCACCATTGCCGAGCCGTTCCAGCGCGGCAACACTCAGGGCGTCATCGCCGGTGACGTATCCATCAGCGCCCTTATCTCGGATATTCTGGCAGTCACCACCGAGGGCACCTACGCCATTCTGGTAGACAGTAATGGCACCATCATCGCCCACCCGGATGCCTCGTTGAGTCTCAAGTCTGCCACCGCACTGGCCCCTGAATTGACTGCTTCTTACATCAACCAGATCGCCCATGACGGCATGATCAACGAGCTGGTGATCAGTGGCAAGAAAGAGGTCTTTGACTTCAACGCAATCCCCAATACCAACTGGTATTACGGCATGATGGTGGATGAGGAAACCGCCTATCAGTCGGTGCGCAGCATGGTCACCTCCTCCCTCATCCAGGGGCTTATCACCATACTGATCGTGGCTGGCTTCTCCTATGTCGCCATCAACGGCTCGCTGGCCCCCCTGAAAACCCTGGGCGAAGCGATTGCCGATCTCTCACGCGGCAACGGTGATCTGACCCGCCGCATCAAGATTGAACGTGAGGATGAAGTAGGCGCGGTTGCCAAACACGTCAACACCTTCATCGAGCGGATCCATGTGATGGTGCAGGATATCTCCAACTCCTCCGGCCAGCTCAACCAGCAGGCCAAGTCGTCCCACAGCATGGCGGAGAAGGCCAATCAGGGTCTGGCACGCCAGCAAAACGAGATCTCCCAGATCGCCACTGCGGTACACGAGATGTCGGCCACCGCAGTCGAGGTTGCCAGCAACGCGGAGCAGACCGCCGAAGCGGCCCGCAGCTCCACCAGCAGTTGCGAGCATGGCAAGCAGGTGATCGCCCGCAACCAGCGCTCCATCACCGATCTGGCCACCCAGGTGGAACAGGCCTCCAACATCATTCAGGAACTGGAGAAAAACGCTCAGGAGATCAACACCATCCTCTCCACCATTCAGGGCATCGCCGAGCAGACCAACCTGCTGGCACTCAACGCCGCCATCGAAGCGGCACGTGCCGGTGAACAGGGCCGCGGCTTTGCGGTGGTAGCCGACGAGGTGCGCGTCCTGTCACAGCGTACCCACAGCTCCACCGTCGAGATCCGCAATATGATCGAAACCCTGCAACGCAATACCCAGGGAGCGGTCAGCACCATGCACGAAGGCCAGCTGCTGGCCCAGAACAGCGTGGATGACGCCAACAACGCCACCCACGCGCTGGAGCAGATCACCACCTCGATCAACCAGATCTCCGACATGGCGACCCAGATCTCCAGCGCGGCTGAAGAGCAGCGGGCCGTCACCGATGAGGTAAGTCGCAACATTCAGGCAGTGAAAGATGTCTCCGACGAACTGGCAGTGGATGCAGACAGCTCACGCCATCTCTCTGAACAACTTAAAAATATTTCGGGTGAACTGAGCAATCAGGTCGGCATGTTCCGCATTTGAGCATGAGCAAAAGGGGCCGTACAGGCCCCTTTTATTTTTCTAAATAGCGCTTAATTTTCAGTGAGTAATCTCACATTACCCATCAAATACCCCGCCTTGAAATCCTTGTGATTCGTCTGGAATTATCAGATCACCGCCGTGGTCACCGCCGCATTTCGGATTACCTATTTCTATCCGAATAGATGAATGCCAATAATTCTCATTAAAAAATTACAATAAAAAACTTAAAATTTTTTTCGCGAGTACCTAAAAAGAGAGGTGATTCGCATTTTATTGAAAGAAAACTACGTACAATCCAGAAGTTAAAGTACTCGTAGCTAGGTGTTCAACTGCTCAGTAACACCAAAAAATGACGATAATAACGACATTTTCATCCAGGGATTTGGGTGTTTTATAGAAAAATAACCAATAAAAAGGGAATAAAACCTAGCAGTTTGACTTGCATCAAGCCTGAATTTTTTTCATAGAGCAAAATCGTGCCCAGCAAATCTATCCCTAAGGAGGCAGATGTGGATATTATCAAGACCGATGTGGCCATCATCGGTGCTGGCGGTACCGGCTTACGCGCCGCTATCGCTATAGCCGAATCACAGCCAGACCTGGACATCGCCCTGATTTCCAAGGTTTACCCGATGCGCAGCCACACGGTTGCTGCCGAAGGCGGCGCCGCCGGTGTCGTCCGTGATGACGACTCCCTCGACAACCACTTCAACGACACCGTCTCCGGTGGTGACTGGCTGTGCGAGCAGGACGTAGTGGAATACTTCGTCAACAACGCAACCAAAGAGATGATCCAGCTGGAGCACTGGGGTTGCCCCTGGAGCCGCAAGCCGGATGGCAAAGCCAACGTGCGTCCGTTTGGTGGCATGAAGGTTCCGCGTACCTGGTTCGCCGCAGACAAGTCAGGTTTCCATATTCTGCACACCCTGTTCCAGACCTCCGTCAAATACCCGAGCATCAAGCGCTTCGACGAGCATTTCTGCCTTGATCTGATCGTGGACGACGGCCGCGTTCAGGGCGTACTGACCTTCGACATCCAGAACGGTATCACCCGCTTCATCCAGGCCAAATCCGTGATCGTGGCAACCGGCGGCGCTGGCCGTGTCTATCGCTACAACACCAACGGTGGCATCGTCACCGGCGACGGCATGGCACTGGCCTACCGTCACGGCGTACCGCTGCGTGATATGGAATTCGTCCAGTATCACCCGACCGGTCTGCCGGGCACCGGCATCCTGATGACCGAAGGTTGTCGTGGTGAGGGTGGCGTCCTGCTGAACAAGGATGGCTACCGCTACCTGCAAGACTACGGCTTGGGCCCGGAAACCCCGATCGGCCAGCCGAAGAGCAAATACATGGAGCTGGGTCCGCGCGACCGCGTTTCCCAGGCATTCTGGCAAGAGCAGCAGAAAGGCCGCGTCATTCAGGGCCCGATGGGCGATGTGGTTCACCTCGACCTGCGTCACCTTGGCGAGAAGTACCTGAAAGAGCGTCTGCCGTTCATCTGCGAACTGGCCAAAGCCTACGTCAACGTGGATCCGGCCAAAGAGCCTATCCCGGTACGTCCGACTGCCCACTACACCATGGGTGGTATCGAGACTGACAACAAGTGTGCCACCCGTCTGCCCGGCCTCTACGCCGCGGGCGAATGTGCCTCCGTCGGTCTGCACGGTGCCAACCGTCTGGGTTCCAACTCCCTGTCCGAGATCGTGGTATTCGGCAAGCTGGCCGGTGAGCAGGCAGGTGAATTTGCCAAGACTCAGAAGCATGGCAACACCGAAGCCCTGGCCGCCAAAGCCGAGGCGCTCATCAAGCAGCACCTCTCCCTGATGGACATAGACGGTACCGAAAACCCGGCCGATATCCGCAACGAGCTGGGCATGTCCATGGAAGCCGGTGTCGGTATCTACCGTACCGAAGAGCTGATGCAGGGCACCATCGACAAGATCAACGAGCTGAAAGCCCGTTACAAGAAGGTCAAGATCAACGACAAGTCCTCTGTCTTCAACACCGATCTGCTGTACGCCATCGAACTGGGTTACATGCTGGACGTGGCTGAAGCCATGGCGCACTCCGCCATCAATCGTAAAGAGTCCCGCGGTTCCCACCAGCGTCTGGATGGTTACGAAGAGCGCGATGACGTGAACTTCCTCAAGCACACGCTTTCGTTCTACAAAAATGGCGAAACGCCCTCCATCGATTACTCCGATGTGAAGATCACTAAGTCCCAGCCGGCAAAACGCGTGTACGGCTCCGAGGGTGAGAAACAAGACGAGGCTAAGAAGAATGGCTGAGATGATTGAAATTGAGATCCTGCGCTACCGTCCGGAACAGGATAACGAGCCCTGGATGCAAACCTTCCAGGTGCCATACCAGAGAGAGATGTCTCTGCTGGACGCCCTGCAGTACATCAAGGATCACCTGGACTCTACCCTGAGCTTCCGCTGGTCCTGCCGGATGGCGATCTGCGGCTCTTGCGGCATGATGGTCAACGGTGTGCCCAAGCTGGGTTGCAAGGCGTTCCTGCGCGACTACCTGCCGGGCAAGATGACCGTCGAGCCGCTCAACAACTTCCCGATCGAGCGCGATCTGGTGGTGGACATGTCCGACTTCATCGAGAAGCTGGAGAGCATCAAGCCGTACATCATCCCGAGCGAGCCGCGCAGCCTGTGTGATGGCGAGTACATCCAGACTCCGGCCCAGATGGCGCAGTACAAGCAGTTCTCCCAGTGCATCAACTGTGGTCTCTGCTACGCGGCCTGCCCGCAGTACGGCATCAACAAGAAGTTCACCGGCCCGGCGGCACTGGCTCTGGCCTATCGCTACAACGTCGACAACCGTGATGCTGGTGCCAAAGAGCGTATGCGCATCATCAGCCAGGACGAAGGCGTCTGGGGCTGTACCTTCGTGGGCTACTGCTCCGAAGTGTGCCCCAAGGGCGTCGATCCGGCGGCGGCCATCCAGCTTGGCAAGGTCGAAAGCGCCAAGGACTACATGATCGCCATGTTCAAGCCAGATTGAGAGCAGGATTGAGACCATGAACAACACTGATAGCAAACGTAAACCTTACGTCCGCGAAATGAAGAAAGACTGGTGGCTGAAGAACGCCTTCTACACCGGTTACATGATCCGTGAAGGCACCAGTATCTTCGTCTCCATCTACGCCGTTGTGCTGATGTGGGGCCTGATGCGCCTGGTTCAGGGTCAGGAAGCGTTCAACGGCTGGCTGGAATCCCTGCAAAGCCCGATCGCCATCCTGTTCCATGTCGTCGCTCTGGCGGCGTGCCTGTTCCATGCCAAAACCTGGTTCGCCCTGGCGCCGAAAGCCATGCGCATCTTCCGTGGTGAAGACCTGGTACCGGAGAAGCCGATCGTTCTCGCCCAGTATGTGGCGCTGGCGGTGGTGTCCCTGCTTGTCCTGATCATCGTGGCCTGAGGAGAAAACAATGAGACGTTCTGACGAACCAATTTACTGGGGTCTGTTTGGTGCGGGTGGCATGGTCGTTGCCATGCTGCTGCCGGTCATTGTCCTCATCACCGGTCTGCTGGTGCCCATGGGCATCATGGACGTGGAAACCATGAGCTATGACCGCGTGCACGCGTTCGCCAGCTCCTGGTGGGGTGCCTGCATCCTGCTGGTGATCATCGCCCTGCCAGTCTGGCACGGTATGCACCGTATCTACCACGGTCTGCACGATCTGGGGATCCACACCACCAAGCTGCACCACTATGTGTTCTATGGCTTTGCCTTCCTGGTATCTGCCATTACCGTCGGCCTGCTGATGGTACTGGTACTCCAGTAATCACATCTGACTGATTGACCAAACCGGGCCTCGTGCCCGGTTTTTTATTGCCCCGCTATCCCGCCCCTGCTTTTTATTCACTCAAACAATTCGATAAAAACCAGATTATCGTCCAAGCATATGGCGATCATAGTCACATAACCCCAATACATTCGTCATTTGTAGCAAACCATTTTGACCACCATCAATTTAGTGACATTCATATCAATTATAATTATTCAGATTAAATAATTATTCATATGGAGCTAGCTAATGACAGACAAAACACGCTCGGTGAGCCTAGGCAGTTACCTGGCACTGGCCTTCGCCGTGGTCTTCTTCTCCGGACTGTTGCAATCCGGCGAGTGGTACGGGGTATTCGATTTCACCACGCTGAACGGTTCGTTCGGTACCATGGTCCAGAGCGTCAGCGAGAATGGTGACGGTATCAAGACCGCCATGACCGACATGCGCGGCAAGGGGGGCAACGGGGCGCGAGATGGCTTTCTGTTCGCCCTGACCCTGATCCCCACCGTGATGTTTGCCCTCGGCATGATCAATGTGCTGGAGCACTACGGCGCGCTGGAAGCGGCCCGCAAGTTGCTGACCCCGCTGCTGCGTCCGCTGATGGGGATCCCGGGCAACACCGGCCTCGCCCTTATCGCCTCCCTGCAGAGTACCGATGCCGGTGCCGCCATGACCCGTCAGCTCAAGGATGAAGGGCTCATCACCAAGCGTGAAACCGACGTATTCACCATGTTCCAGTTCTCCGCTGGTGCCACCATCGTCAACTTCTTCTCCTCCGGCGCCGTGCTGTTCACCCTGACACTGGCAGATGGCAGCCCGGCGGTCAGCTCCTCCATCGGTCTGGCTGTCATCGTGATGTTCGCCTTCAAATTTGTCGGGGCCAACCTGTTTCGGGTCTACCTCAATATGAGCGAAGGCAAGCAGACCGATAACAACACCCAGCAGACCCTCAACACTCAGGAGCAAGCCAAATGAGCCAGGCCAACATCAAGAAACCCATCGTCACCGATATCTTCGTCGAAGGGGCCAAGAAGGGCTGGGTCATCGCCACCACCTCCACCGTTCCCAACGTACTGATGGCCTTTGTCATCATCAAGGCGCTGCAGATCACCGGCGCGCTGGATGCCATGGGCGCCATTTTCTCCCCCGTCATGGCCATCTTCGGGTTGCCCGGTGAGGCGGCAGCCGTGCTGATCGGCGCCTGGATGTCGATGGGCGGTGCAGTCGGTGTGGTCATCACCCTGTTCGATCAGGGGATCCTCAACGGCACCCACATCGCCATTCTGGCGCCAGCCATCTACCTGATGGGCTCCCAGGTGCAGTACATGGGCCGCATCCTCGGCTGCATCGGTACCGAAGGGCGTTACATCCCCATCATGGTCGCCATCTCGGTACTCAACGCCTTCGGCGCCATGCTGGTGATGAACATCCTTCTCTGACCCGAACCTGATAGTGGAGCAAGCAATGACTTTTTCTCTGGATCAATACCTGACCGAACTGGCCCCGCTGATCAATCTGGATTGCGGATCCCTGCACCAGCCGGGCATTGCGGCAGTGGCCGACCTGATGGCTGCCAAATATGAGGCGATGGGCGGCTGGCAGATCAAGCGGGTCGACTGTGGCGCAGCCGGGGTGGGACTGGAGATCCGCAACCAGCCTGATGCGGCGCAGATCGATGTAATGCTGATCGGCCATATGGATACCGTCTTCCCCCTCGGTACCGCCGCTGCCCGCCCGATGAGCATCGATGGTGAGCGCGCTTACGGCCCCGGTGTCTCCGACATGAAATCCGGCCTGCTCAACATCGTCTATGCCCTGCGTGAACTGCCCCGCGAGGTGCGCGATCGCCTGAGCATCTGCGTCTGCATGAACCCGGATGAGGAGATCGGCTCCCTCCACTCCAGCGACTGGCTGGCAACGGTGGCCAAACAGGCAAAACAGGTGCTGGTGGCCGAAGCGGCCCGCGCCGATGGCTCGCTGGTCAAGGCGCGCAAGGGGATGGCCCGTTATCGCATCGATTTCACCGGCAAGGCGGCTCACGCGGGCAACGAACCGCAGAAGGGGCGCAGCGCCATTACCGAGCTGGGCCACTGGATCCTGGCCATCAACGCCCTGACCAACTTCGAGAGCGGCACCACCCTCAACATCGGCATTGTCGAGGGGGGCAACGGCGCCAACATAGTGCCGGCACATGCCAGCGCCGTAGTGGATGTCCGCTTCTGGGACAATCAGGAGTACCACCAGATCGACGATCATCTGCTGACCCTGGCCGAGCGGCCGCATCTGGACGGTGTCACCATCCAGCTGACCCGCGAGGCCCACAAACCGGCCATGGTGCCGTCAGAGGGCACCCAGGCATTGATGCAGCTGGTGGAGGAGTGTGGCGCCGAACTGGGGTTACCGATCAGCTGGCAGGAGGTGGGGGGCGGCTCCGATGCCAACCTGACCGCCGCCCTCGGCATTCCCACTCTGGATGGTCTGGGCCCCATCGGTGCCGGTTTCCACAGTGACGAGGAGTATCTGGATCTGGCCAGCATTGCCCCGCGCATCGAGCTGCTGGTGAAGGTACTGACCCGTCTGGCAGCCTGACAAGCTCTCACGTAAAAGAGGGCCAGCCGGTTTGCACCGGCTGGCCCTCTTTTTATCTGCTCCCCCTGAATGACAGCAACCCTTCGCTATTACTCCATTGGCGGCAAGAAGCGGCGCATCACCTCATCCGTATGCCCCCCTTCCTGAAATGCCACCAGCGACTGATTGAGGATGTTCACCAGCTGGTGACCGCGGGGGGAGCCCTTGCTCACCAGCAGATAGAATCCCTTGCGGCTGGGCAGGGCGAGATTGAGCAACCCGCTCTCGCTGCGGTAGATGCCAAGGCTGATGCCAGCCACCAGAGGTTCGATTTCGCTCGGCAGAAAGTCGCAGCGATCCCGCTCCAGCATATCGAGCGCCTGCTGCAACTGTTTAACCCGGCGTGGCTCCTGCGCAAGCCCGTAGGGGGTGTAGTTGTAACCAATCACCCCGCACACCCGGGAACGATTGACCGTCTGCAGATCCGGCGGTTCGGGGTAGCGGCGCTTGAGATAGAAGAAACCGAGGTGGGTGTAGTAGAGGGGAACGCTGTAGAAGGCAAACTCGGCCCGCTCCGGCTTGTAGCTGGCATCCCAGGTCAGCTCGCACAGACCATTCTGGCGATAATCCGCCAGCTCCTGCTGCACCCGCGCCCAGGGCAGATAGCGGATCTGGTGCGAGAGCCCGCTCTGTTGCAATGCATCGAGCACCAGCGTCGTCGCCGAACCGGTCAGGCGGCTGGTATCGGGCACACCGTCCTTGCGCTCCCAGTAGGTAAAGGGGGCCCACTCGTTGCCCTCCCCCAGACAGATCTTCACTGGTGGCTCTTGCCCCCATAGCGCGGGGGACAAGATAGCCATCGCCAATCCCGCCCACCATGTTGCCGCTCGTCTCATCTCCCGCTCCCGAACTGTTTATCCCTCTTGCAGCTTAGCCCAGAAGAGATAGTGCTCACTTTGCAGGGGCGCTTTCATGCCACAACGTCAGCAAATTGGCCGGAATGGCACCATAACGAAGCTGCGGCGTCTGGTGCCAGTCAGCCAGCTTTTGCAGGGCTTTCGCCAGATCCTGTGCAAGCGTGCGGGTCACTCTCACACCAGCTTCCAGATAGAGGCTCTTGATCTCGAAGATCCCCTGCTGGCGATGGGCCTTGGCATCCATTCTGCCCACCAGCTTGCCGCGATGGAGCAAGGGCAACACGAAGTAACCGTACTGACGCTTCGGCGCCGGGGTATAGCACTCGATGCGATAGTCAAAGTTGAACAGTTCACTGGCCCGTTTGCGATCCCACACCAGCGGGTCAAACGGCGACAAGGCCGTGGTATGGGTTGCCTTGAGGGTGCCCGCCTGTGCCCTTGCCAGCTCATCGGCCAGCGAGGCGTGCACAAAAGCGCCGTGCTGCCACCCCTCCACCCGTACCGGCAACAGCTCCCCTTCGTCCGCCAGCTGATGGAGCAGGTCATCGTATTTGCCGCGCCGCAGCCGGTAGTAGTCCGCCACCCAACCGGTTTTGACCAGCCCCAGCGCCCGGCAGCTGGCGCGCACCATATCCCGCTGGGCCTGCTCGACGCTTGGCAGATCCCGCTGGTCACTCCACTCGGGGATGACCCGCTCGGCCAGGTCATAGACTCGCTGAAAGTTGCGCCGCTCCCGCACCATCAACTGACCGGTGGTAAACAATACCTCCAGATGGCGCTTCTCCGGCTTCCAGTCCCACCAGCCATTCCCCTTGCCGGTTGTGCGCCCAAAGTCAGCCGCCCGCACCGGGCCATGGTGGCGAATACGCTCGATCAGCTGGCCAATCTCCTGCTGATGGGTGGCTAGCCAGTTGGCCGAAAACTTCCAGCCCATGGCGACGGGGTCGAGCATCCGATGGCGCAACAGCCGGTAATCCTCGCGGGGCACAAAGCAGGCCTCGTGGGCCCAATATTCGAAGATCTCGCCGTCGGCCAGCAACTGCTCCAGCCAACGCGGTTCGTACTGGCCAAGCCTGCTAAAGAGCACCAGATAGGGGCTGCGCGCCACCACCGAGATGGTATCGATCTGCAGCAGCGCCATACGGCGAATGGTGGCCAGCAGATCAGCCGGGGTCGCCTTGCTGCGACGGGGGGCAAGCAGCCCCTGCGCCGCCAGTTGCAGATGACGGGCATCTTGCAGTGACAAATGGGTAATCGACATCAACAACCGCTCCCTGGTATCTGACCATCGCGCGACCGGCGGATGGCCAACAAAACCGGGGGAGGTCCCACGCTGGCATGCCTCCCCACCCTTTTTTTGCCTGCGCCGCTATGAGTGGGCCGGGGGCAAGACCAGCTGATTGACCACCAGCATGATCTCTTGATAAGTGGCCTCGACCGTCTCGGGGGTCGGCTCCAGAATAAGGTCATCGGCATAGCCGTTGATGAGGGAGGTGATCTGGCGCGCCAGTCGCCGGGCATCGCCCGCCACAAACTCGCCGCTGTCGATCCCCTTTTGCAGGATCAGCTCTAGCACCTCGCGCCACGCCAGAATGATTTTGCGGTAGCTCTCGGCAAACACAGGGTCGCGCAGTGACTCGTTCCAGGCATCGAGGTAGATGGCCCAGGAGGCATCCTGACTGGTCGGCAGGTTGTCCCGCACAAAGAGCGGCAACGCTTCGCGGGCTGGCAGCGGCAACAGCCACTCCCGCTGCTCGGCGATCTCCTGATAGGTGAAACGCTCCACGGCGCAGAGGCAGAGCTCCTTCCAATCCTTGAAGTAGTGGTAGACGTGACTGCGCGCCAGACCGGTGCGTTCGGCAATATCACGGGTTGACGATGCCGCCATCCCCTTCTCCCGAAACAGGGCCAATACGGCCTCGATGATCATCTCTTTGCGCTGTTCTGCTGATGGGCGTGCCATCTGACCTCCTGCGATATCAATCGATCTGCTTGACTTTGAGCAGTCGCTCAAACAAACTTTGAGCACTCGCTCAAACTTAGCGTTTCCGACATCTTAGGAGATAACCCATGACAACACCAACCACTTCGGCAGCCAGTTGCGACGAGCAGGCCACGCCGTTGCCACACTCGGCCGGTCGTTCGTTGGGGGCGATTGCACGGGCCAATCCCCTCAAGCTGGCGGGCACCTTCTCGCTGGTGGCCCTCGAAAACATCCTGCTGGTGGCTTATCCCCTGTTCGCCGGCTTTGCCATCGACGCCATCGTCAAGGGCCAGTGGCTGCAGGCCTCAAGCTACGCCCTCATCGTACTGCTGTTCTGGCTCATCGGCGCCCTGCGCCGGGCAGTCGATACCCGCACCTTTACCCATATCTATGCGGCACTGGCGGTGCCGGTGATCCTGACCCAGCGCCAGCAGCAGGAGGGGCAATCCACCATAGTGGCGCGGGTTACCCTGGCGCGGGAATTTGTCGACTTCTTCGAGAAACATATCCCGATCCTGGCCACCAGCCTCATCTCCATCGTCGGGGCGGCCGTGATGCTGATGGTGATCGAGTTCTGGGTCGGCATCGCCTGTATGGGGGTATTGCTGCTGTTCGGCCTGCTGCTGCCCGGCTTTTCACGCAAAAACCAGCTGCTGCACGAGCGGCTCAACGATCGGCTGGAACACGAAGTCAAACTGGTCACCCATGCCCAATCAGCCAGCCTCTCCCGCCACTACCGCGCGCTGGCCTGGCTGCGCATCAGGATTTCGGATCGGGAGGCACTCGCTTTTCTGGCGGTCGGCATCAGCGCCTCCCTGCTGTTCCTGCTCGCCATCACCATGCTGATGGCCCAGCCCCAGGTCTCGGCAGGCCATGTCTATGCTGTGATGACCTACCTCTGGAACTTTGTCACCAGCCTGGATGAGGGGCCCGGTCTTGCCGATCAGCTGGCCCGGCTGCGAGATATCGGTCGCCGGGTCAACACCGCCCAACCCGATGAACTGATTTGATATTTTGTATCTGTAACCGGAGTAGAAGATGAATCCGACCACCATTTGCCAACGAACGTTGACCATGTGCATCAGCTGTTTCTTCCTCGCCGCCTGCGGCCCCAAGATGAGCGACTTTGAGCCCAACACCAGCTACTGGTTCAAGGAGAAACCGGCAGAGGAGAGCGCCCCGCTGGCACAAGACATGAAGGTGGATATCGCCATCATAGGCGGCGGCTACAGCGGACTCTCCAGCGCCTGGCATCTGGCCAAGGCCAACCCGTCGCTCAAGATCGCCATCTTCGAAGCCAAGCAGGTGGGCAGCGGCGCCTCGGGCCGCAACGGCGGCATGGTGTTGCCGGGCTCCGAGGTGATGGATCTCTACGAGGGGGGGGAGGCGAGCAAGCGCCACTACGATCTCACCGTCGCCAGCATGCGCAAGCTGCAGGCGCTGGTCGCCTCAACCGGCGTCGAGGCCGACCTCAAGCTCGATGGCTATGTGGAGGCGATCCTCGATGAGGAGGATATCGCCGAGTACCGCGACTATGTGAAAACCGCCAATCGCCTCGGCATCCCGCTCCAGTACTGGAACGCCGATACCACCGAAGAGAAGCTCGGCACCGATCGCTACGTGGGGGCGGTCTACGACCCCAATGGCGGCCAAGTACACGCCATGAAACTGGTCAATGCCCTGCGCAAGGCGGTGGAGCAGGCAGGCGTCACCATCTACGAGCAGAGCCCGGTGCAGGGGATCAAGGAGGGCAAGCAGATCGAGCTCAATGTGGCCCACAAGTACAAGGTGACCGCCGACAGCATAGTGCTGGCGACCAACGGCTACACCTCCAAGCTTGGCTACTTCAGCGGGCGGGTTTTCCCGGTACACGCCCAGAGCGCAGTTACCGAGCCGCTCACACGGGATCAGCTTAACGCCATCCAGTGGCAGAGCCGGGTGCCCTACTACGACACCCGCAACATCCTGTTCCATCTGGTATTGACCCCGGATAACCGCATCGTCATCGGTGGCGGCAATGCCGAGTACGTCTTCAACGACGGCCTCAACTACAAGGGCGATCTTAACCGGGTCAGCGAGATGATGATGACCGAGCTGGTGACCCTCTATCCGGCCCTCAAGGGGATCAAATTTGAACAGGTGTGGGACGGGGTGCTCGGCATGACAGGCGACAGCACTGAAGCGGTGGGGGTGATGGGGGCTCACAAGAACATCTACTACGCCCTCGGCTACAACGGCCACGGCATCAATCTCTCCTTCCTGTTTGGCGACATCGTGGCCAGCCTCTATCAGGGCAAGGAGCACCCCTGGTTCAACCATGCCGAGCAGAGTCTGCCGATGTGGCTGCCGCCAGAGCCGTTCAAGTCAATTGGCGTAAAATCTGCCCTGATGTACTACCAGTGGCAGGACAAGGGCTACAAGGAGTAGCGCCGGGCGAACCCGACGAGTAACAGACGAAGGCACGCCTCAGGGCGTGCCTTTCTGCAATACCGCCACATCGGCGTGGGGGAAGCTGAGTTCGGCCTGCCAGCTGGCGGCCAACACCTGAAACGATGCCTCGGCAAAGAAGACGATGTGGGTCGGGTCGTGGCGATAGCGCCAGTTTTTAAACCGCTCGTCACCGAGCACCCGCTGGGTCTGCAACACCAGCAGGCCACCGGGCTTGAGGCAATCCCACAACTGCGCCAGCACCGTGCGCGGCTCGGCGATATGTTCTATCACCTCGGTACTGGTGATGAAGTCATACTGACGCGTCAGCAACTCGGGAAAGTCGGCATAGAACTTGTCATATCCCGCCATCTGGTAACCCGCCTCGCGCCCCATCGCCACCAGCGCCGGCCCCGGGCCACAGCCAAAATCGAGACCACTGGCAGGTAGCGGTACCCGCGCCAGCACCTCGCCAAAGGCCCGCATCAAAAAAGTGCGATAACGGGGATCATCCACCCGATTGTCGTGACCGTCATAGACCGCCTTCTCCGCCGCCTCATCCAGATGATCCGCCTCATCCAGCCAGACCAGCTCGCACGCGAGGCAGCGATGATAGCGCTTGCCAGCCACCGGCAGGGGATAACTGCGATGACTGGCACACAGGGGGCAGCTGACGGTGGATGACATGGCGGTTCCTCTTGGGGGCTTCCTGTTGGATAACAGCGGCGCAGATTGCCTGCCCGCAGCCTCGCTGACAACTTTTTTTGCTCCTTAAGGGTTTCTTAAGTTTGCCCTTTTACTCTCAAACCATCGCAAGAGAAGGAGTCACCCATGACCATCGAGATCCAGGCCCCCTACCGATTGCTGCTAGCCAAGTCCCCGCAGCAGGTCATGGCGCTGCAAACCTATATCCAGGCCGCCTACACCCTCGAGTTCAACGCCCGCATCCCCCATTTTCTCCCCTGTCTGCTGGGGCTCTATCGGGCGGACGGGACGCTGGTCGGTGCCTGTGGTCTCAATCATACCAGTGAGGGGCCTCTCTATCTGGAACAGTATCTGGAGCAACCCATCGAGGCCGCCATCAACACCCGCCTCGGGGTCTATCCGGCACGCAACCGCATTATCGAAGTGGGCAATCTGGCCTGCAGCGAACCGGGCAATGCCCGCCTGATGTTCGCGGCCCTGTGTCGTCTGCTGTGTGAAAACGCCCTCGACTACGTGGTCTTTACCGGCACTGCCAAGCTGCGCAACAGCTTTGCCCGCCTGCAACTCAACCCGGTGGAGCTGGCCCCTGCACAGGCCCATCAGGTGGGAGCCGACGCCGATGCCTGGGGTGAGTACTACCGCTGCCAACCCAAGGTGATGGTGGGTGACATCAATCAGGGGCGCGAGGTGCTGGCCCAGCGCAGCCTGCTGCTCAATCTGCTGGCCCCCATGCCAACCCTGTTTGACGATGCCGGTGAGAGCAGTGATAACCAGACCCATCAAAAAAGGTGCGCCCAATGAGCCTGTTCGACGCCATCGCCAAACATGCCCACGAGGCTCCGCAATCCCCTGCGCTGCTGAGCAGCCTGCAGCGTCTCGATTACCAGACCCTGTGGCAACAGATTCAGCGTCTTACAAGCCAGCTGCAACAGCTCGACATCAATCGTCTGGCTCTGCAACTGGACAACGGCCTGCCCTGGGCGCTGCTGGATCTCGCCTGCACCCGCGCCGGTATCGTGGTCATTCCGGTGCCCCACTTCTTCAGTCAGGCCCAGCAGGCCTGGTTGCTGGAGAGCAGCGGTGCCGATGCGCTGGTGGGCCCATATCATCAGGGGTGGCATGCCGCCGAGCCGCTCTCGCTGATCACCGGCGAGCTGCCGCTCTGGCGCCATACCCCGGCCAATCGACCGGCGCTGCCCAAGGGCACCGCCAAGATCACCTACACCTCCGGCACCACGGGCCAGCCCAAGGGAGTCTGCCTGTCACTGACCCAGATGATGGCGGTGAGCCATGCGCTGGCCGAGCGAGTCGCGTCAGCCAAGGTGGAAAAACACCTGACCCTGCTGCCGCTGGCGACCCTGCTTGAAAACATCACCGGCCTTTATGTGCCGCTGCTGACCGGCGCCTGCAGCCGCATTCCGTCCCTCGGTGAGCTCGGCTTCACCGGCTCCAGTTCGCTCAATCCAGCCATGCTGGGGGAGGCGCTGCTACGCTGGTCGACCCACAGTCTGGTGCTGGTGCCCGAACTGCTGCGCCTGCTGCTGGCGCTCTGCACCAGCACCCCGACGCTGGCCCAGCAGCTCAAGAGCCTGCGCTTTATTGCCGTCGGTGGCGGCAAGGTGGCCCCCGACCTGATCAAACATGCCCGCCAGCTCGGACTGCCGGTATATGAAGGTTATGGCCTCTCGGAGTGTGGCTCCGTGGTGGCGCTCAACAGCCCGGATGCTGACAAGCTCGGCAGCGTCGGCCGCCCCCTGCCCCACTGTCAGGTCACCATCGCCAGCGACGGCGAAATTATGGTGAGCGGCAGTGCCATGCTGGGCTATCTCGGCAGCAACGAACTGACTCCCGAACAGATCGCCACCGGCGATCTGGGTCATCTCGATGATGAGGGCTACCTCCATATCACCGGGCGCAAGAAGAATGTCCAGATCACCGCCTTTGGCCGCAACTTCTCGCCAGAGTGGGTGGAAGCCGAGGCCCAGCTCTGCCCCGCCATCGCCCGCATCGTGGTGTTTGGCGATGGTCAGCCTGCCAACGTGGCGCTGATCCAGCCCCTGCCGGGGAAAGAGGCGGATCTGCCACGCCAGATCGCAGGTCTGAACCAGCGGCTGCCCGATTATGCCCGGCTGCACCACTGGTTGCCGGTGGCACTGGATCAACATCCCGGCCTGCTGACCGCCAACGGGCGCCCCCGTCGCAACGAAATTTACCAACACTTTTCCCGGCAAATCAGCCAATGCCTTACAGGAGAATCGTCATGAGCTTCTATCAGACTCTGCAACAAGCCACTGCCAGTGAGCGTGAACATCTGTTCAACGCCCCCATTATCGAAGCCTGCCGCCGTGGCGATATCAGCCGTGACACCTATCTCGCCTTTCTGGCGCAGGCTTACTACCACGTGCGCCACACAGTCCCGCTGCTGATGGCAACCGGCGGCAAGCTGGGTCAGGAGTACGAGTGGGTGCGCGGCGCCATTGCCGAATACATCGACGAGGAGTATGGCCATCAGGAGTGGATCCTCAATGACATCCGCGCCTGTGGCGGTGATGCCGAGGCGGTGCGCCACGGCCAGCCCGGGCTGCCCATCGAGCTGATGGTCGCCTTCCTCTACGACCAGATCCAGCGCGGCAACCCCATGGGCTTCTTCGGCATGGTACAGGTGCTGGAAGGCACCAGCGTGGCCATCGCCCTCACCGTCGCCGACCAGCTGAAAAAGGGACTCGGCCTGCCACCCCAGGCGATGAGCTACCTGAGCTCCCACGGCGCCCTGGATCAGGAGCACCTCAAGTTCTTTGAATCCCTGATGGATCGGGTCGAGAGTCCGGCGGATCAGGCCGCCATCATCCACGGGGCCAAGGTGGTCTACCGCCTCTACGGCGAGATGCTCTACAACCTCACCGCCACACCGTAAGTTGGCAGCGGATCAGCAGACAGCAAAAAGGGAACCCACACCATGAACCTTGAAGGGAAACTCGTGCTGCTCACCGGCGCCAGCGGTGGCATAGGTGAGGAGCTGGCACAGGAGCTGGCGGCCCAAGGGGCACACCTGCTGCTGCACGGTCGTCGCGGCCCGGCACTGGAGCGGCTGTGCAAGTCACTGCCCCATCCCGAGCGCCATCAGGTGGTGCTCGCCGACCTCGGCTCTGCGCAGGAGCGGGCCAAGCTGTTGCAACACCCGGCGCTGGAGGACGGGATCGACATCCTGATCAACAACGCTGGCTGCAACCAGTTTGCCTGGCTGGAAGATCAGAGCTTCGAGCAGGTGGAGCGCCAGCTGCTGCTCAATATCGAGGCGCCCATCCAGCTCACCCGAGCCCTGCTGCCAACCATGCGCAAGCCGGGGATCATCATGAACATGGGGTCGAGCCTGGGCAGCATCGGCTACCCCGGTTACAGCGTCTACTGCGCCAGCAAATTTGCCCTGCGCGGCTTTAGCGAAGCGCTGGGACGGGAGCTGGAGGGGAGCGGCATCAAGGTGCTGCACTTTGCCCCCCGCGCCACCCGCACCAAGCTCAATTCTGAGGCCGCTTACGAGATGAATGCGGCGCTCGGCACCCAGACCGACAGCCCGCAGGAAGTGGCCGAAGAGGCGGTCATCGCCCTGTGCAACGAAACCCGCCGCAGCTGGCTCGGCTGGCCGGAAAAACTGTTCGTGCGGCTCAATGCCATGCTGCCCGGCATTGTCGACAAGGCGCTGGCCAGACAGCTGCCGATCATCAAACGTTATGCCCGTCATCTTCAGCCAGGGACGGCTGATGCTGGCGCCAACAGCGCGCCACAACCAGACTTGTCCCGCCCGATCCCGACCAAGAAGGAGCATTAATATGAACTTTTTCCGTCAATCAGTGACCTCTTGTGCCATCGCCATCCTGCTGGGATCCACCTCAGTCATGGCCGCGGGTGATGCCCTCGTCCCCATCCAGCAACAGTGGGCCGTCTGCCAGTATCAACAGAGCGGCAAGGCGAAAGAGAGCTGCCTCGAAACCCTGAGCACCCAGGCCGAAGCGGCCAGCGCCAAGGAGCCTTTTCGCGCCGATCTGCTGATCTGGTCGGCCATCGTCAAGAGCACCTGGGCGGGGGCCAAAGGGGGGCTGGGGGCACTGGGTCTGGTGAAAGAGGCCAAAGCCAAGCTGGAGCTGGCGCTCAAGCAGGATCCCAAGGCGCTGGACGGCTCTGCCTACACCAGTCTGGGCTCCCTCTACTATCAGGTGCCCGGCTGGCCGGTCGGCTTTGGCGATGACGAAAAGGCAGAGCAGCTGCTCAAGCAGGCGCTGGCCATCAATCCGGATGGCATCGACCCCAACTTCTTCTATGGCGACTTCCTGCTGGATCAGGGTCGCAAGGCCGAGGCCAAAACCTATCTCGACAAGGCGCTGGCCGCCCCGGCTCGCCCGGGCCGCGAAGTGGCCGACGAAGGGCGCAGAATGGAGATCCGCGATCGGCTGGCCAAGCTATAAAATCCTGATGGATCAAAGAACTATTTAAACTCTGCCCACCAGCTTGCATACTGGTGGGCAGGGTTGTTTATGCCACGGCACGCCCTGGCGCTGAGCCAGATCGCCACACCCAACAAACAGGGAGAAAAGAATGCGGATCCTGCTGGTGGAAGATGATGTGATGCTGGGGGATGGTATGCAGGATGCACTGCGCCATAGCGGCTACACGGTGGACTGGCTGCAACAGGGGTTGCCCGCTCTGGCAGCCCTCAAGAGCGACGAGTTCGCCGCCCTGATCCTCGATCTCAACCTGCCCGACATCGATGGCCTCAGCCTGCTGCGCAAGTTGCGGCGTGAAGGCCACCAGTTGCCGGTGCTGATCCTCACCGCCCGCGATGCGCTGGACGATCGGGTGGTCGGCCTTGATGCCGGCTCCGACGACTACATGGTCAAGCCCTTCGCCCTGCAGGAGCTCAACGCCCGCCTGCGCGCCCTGGTTCGTCGCAGCAAGGGGCAGGCTCAGGCGGTACTGGAGTATGGCGACATCCTCATCTATCCCGAATCCCAGCAGGTCACCTATCAGGGGGAAGCGGTCAAACTCACCCCCCATGAATACAAGTTGCTGCAGGAGCTGATCAGCCAGAGCGGCCGGGTGCTGAGCAAGGATCAGCTGCAACAGAGCCTCTACGGCTGGGATGAAGGGGCCGAGAGCAACGCGGTAGAGGTGCATATCCACCATCTGCGCAAGAAGTTCTACAGCGACCTCATCCGCAATATTCGCGGGGTCGGCTACATCATTCCCCAGCTCGAACAGCCAAGCCGGACACCCGCACGATGAAACGTCCCCGCTCCATTCGCCGCTTTCTGCTCACCGGTATCCTGACGCTGGTGAGCCTGAGTCTCACCATCAGCGCCTTTATCGGCTACATGGAGGCGAGCCACGAAATGGAGGAGCTGTTTGATGCCCGCCTCGCCCAGTCGGCCCGCATCACCAATCAGCTGCTTGCTCGCTACATGGCCCAGCAGGGGCAACTGCCCGCCAACGGCACCGTCTATCAGGAGTGGGAGGCGCAAAATCCCGATGAGTGGCAAAAAGACCCCAGTCTCAACCTGACCGGCGAGGATCGGGAGATCACCCCCTACGGCCACGAGTTCGAACGCAATCTCTACTTCCAGCTGCTCGATGAAAAGGGCGGCTTGCTGCTGCGCGCCCCCAGCGCCCCGGATCAGCCGCTGGTCACCCTGGCCATCGGCTTCGACACGGTCGAAAAAGATAATCACCAGTGGCGCACCTTCACTCTCTACAACCAGCAGGAGCAGACCTGGCTGGTGGTGGCCGAGCGGGACGACGAGCGCAGCGAACTGGCCAGCAAGATGGCCACCCTCACCATGCTGCCGCTGCTGATCACCCTGCCCTTCCTGCTGGCCCTGCTCTGGTGGCTCATCACCCGCGGGCTGGCCCCCCTGCGTCAGCTGGCCCAGGCCATCAGTGAACGTCACCCCGCCAACCTGAGCCCGCTCAGCCTCAAGATAAGCGCTCAGGAGCTGACCCCCCTCACCAACGAGATCAACCGGCTGATGCAGGCGCTGGCGGAGACCATAGAGCGGGAGAAACAGTTTACCAACGAGGCGGCCCACGAGCTGCGCACCCCGCTGGCGGTGCTGCGCATTCATAGTGAAAATGCCCTGGCTGCCGAAGATGAAGTAAGCCGCCAGCAATCCCTGCACAAGATGCTGCAAGCCCTAGACCGCAGCGATCGGCTGATCCGCCAACTGCTGACCCAGGCCCGTATCGACAACCAGCAGGGACTGGTATTGACCGAGCTGGAGATAGGCCACCTGCTGCAAGGCACCCTGGCGACCCTGGCCCCCATCGCGCTCAAGAAGGATCAGCAGCTGTCGCTGGAGTGTGAAGTGCCGCAGCTGGTGATGGGGCAGGCCACCCTGCTCGAACTGCTGTTTAGCAACCTGATCGACAATGCGCTGCGCTACACCCAGCCGGAGGGCGAGATCAGGGTGCGGGTTCAGCGAGAGGGCAATCGGGTGAGGGTGGATGTGAGCGACAATGGCCCCGGCATTCCCGCCAGCGCCTTGCCCCGGTTGTATGAACGCTTCTTTCGGGTCAATCCCCAGCAGGGGGATGGCGTGGGTCTCGGCATGGCCATCGTCTCACGCATCGCCCAGTTGCACGGCGCCGACCTCGATGTCCACAACCGGCCGAAAGGGGGGCTGGAGGTGAGCGTGCTGCTCCCGCTGCCGCCGGCAAGATAAGCGATAAGTAAAGAGCCCGCGATGCGGGCTCTTTACTTTCAATGACAATCTGGCTGCACGGTAAAGGTTCGACTGGAGTCCACCGGGCCCAGCTCCGCCAGCAGACGTCGGCCCAGCAGCACCGGATAGATCATCTTGCTGCGATCCCGCAGGGTGAACCACTCCTCATACACCTTGTCCCCCAGACAGATGGACATGGTCACCGTTGGCCGCTGCTCCATGCCGCCCGCCCCACGCACCGTCACGCTGCGCTCGACCCGCCGTTCGAACTGCTGCTTGACCAGTTTGCCGCTGTCGGCATCGGTCACCACCAGCATGAAGCGCACCCAGGGCTTGCCATCCCGTTTGAATCTGGTGATAGAGCGTGCATCGAGGGAAGAGGTGAGCGCCCCGGTGTCGAGTTTCATCTTCACCGCCACGCCGGTGGGCAAAATAAGTCCTTTCTCGATCCAGCCATAGCTGGTCGGGGTCTCTGCCAGCGCACTGCCACACAGTGCCAGCATCAGGGTGATCCCCACCATCATCTTGCCCATTTTACTGCCCTGCCTTGTCAATCCTGCGCCCAGATCTACCACAGTCCCATTGTGGGTCAATCCGATTTATTTCAGCTACTTGGATAATATCTGGCGGGTCAGGAGAGAGACGACAAAGAGTGGCCGAATGGCGGCCCAAGCGGGCGGGAATATCGTAGGAGAGCAAGGCACCGAACGGTGCTGGATGAAACTGGTGGTTAACCTCAGGTTGTGACGCCAAAGGCTACCACAACAATGAGCGAATTATCAGTCTTGTTCTGAAGGGATTTTTGCCTACACTGTTGTAAACCGGAGGGCCTGAAAACCACCGGTTTTTTTGCGCCTGCCGAAAATTTGCCACTGCAAAAGTGACTTTCAACAAGGCTCAATAAGGAATTTGTAATGCGTATCGAAGAAGACTTGAAGCTCGGTTTCAAGGATGTCCTGTTCCGCCCCAAGCGCTCTACTCTCAAGAGCCGTTCCCAAGTAAGCCTGACCCGTCAGTTCACCTTCAAACACACTCAGACCCAATGGCAAGGCGTACCCGTTATCGCCGCCAACATGGATACCGTCGGCAGCTTTGCCATGGCACGCACGCTGGCCGGTTTCGAGATGATGACCGCGGTACACAAGCACTACAGCCTTGAGCAGTGGCAAGCTTTCGTCAACGAGACCGACCCGGCGCTGCTGGGCCATGTGATGGTCTCCACCGGCACCTCGGCTGAAGATTTCGCCAAGACCCGCCAAATCCTCGCCATGTCCGAAGCGCTGCGTTTCATCTGTGTCGATGTGGCCAATGGCTACTCCGAACACTTCGTCGAGTTCGTGCGCAAGATTCGTGAAGCCTGCCCCAACCACGTCATCCTAGCGGGCAACGTGGTGACCGGCGAGATGGTCGAAGAGCTGATCCTCTCCGGCGCCGACATCGTCAAGGTCGGCATCGGCCCGGGCTCCGTCTGCACCACTCGCGTCAAGACCGGCGTCGGCTATCCGCAGCTCTCCGCCATCATCGAGTGTGCCGATGCGGCACACGGCCTCGGCGGCCAGATCGTCGGTGACGGCGGTTGCACCTGCCCGGGCGACGTCGCCAAAGCGTTCGGCGGCGGTGCCGACTTCGTGATGCTGGGCGGCATGCTGGCAGCCCACGAAGAGTGCGGTGGCGAGATCGTCGATGTAGACGGCGAACCCTTCATGAAGTTCTACGGCATGAGCTCCTCCAGCGCCATGGACAAACATGCCGGCGGCGTCGCAGAATACCGCGCCTCCGAGGGTAAAACCGTGCTGCTGCCATACCGCGGCCCGGTCGAGAACGCCGTGCGCGACATTCTGGGCGGCGTGCGCTCCACCTGTACCTACGTGGGTGCCAGCCAGCTGAAAGAGCTGACCAAGCGCACCACCTTTATCCGGGTACGCGAGCAAGAGAACAACGTCTACGGCAAGGAGTAACCTGCCGCAGCGACCGTCACACGCTGACGGTTAGAAGCCAGTCAACCGGTGTGCTACCCTGCGCACCGGTTTTTTTGTATCTGGGATCCCGCGCCATGACCACTCCCCTGCACCCGTTTGACTGGGACATCTTCTGCTGCGTCGTCGACAACTTCGGCGACATCGGCGTCACCTGGCGACTCGCCCGCCAGCTAAAGCGGGAGGGGAATATAGCGGCACATGGCGATGAGGTTCAGGTGCGGCTCTGGGTTGACGATCTGCCAAGTTTCGCCCGCATCTGCCCCGGGCTCGACCCGGCGCAGGATGGCCAGTGGGTCGAGGGCATCTATATCCAGCACTGGCATGAGACCCTGCCGACCGACATGACCCCGGCCAGAGTGGTGATCGAGGCCTTTGCCTGCGAGCTGCCCGACCTCTTCATAGAGCTGATGGCGAGCCAACCCAGCCCCCCCTGCTGGCTCAATCTGGAATACCTCTCGGCAGAGAGCTGGGTCGAGGATTGCCACGGCCTCGCCTCGCCCCAGCGGGTTGGCAATAAAAGCCTCAACAAATACTTCTTCTTCCCGGGCTTTACCGCTAAAACCGGCGGCCTTTTGTGCGAGCACTACCTCATCGCCGAACGGGAGCTGTGGCAGCAAGATGATGCGGGACTTACCGCCTACTGGGCCAGCCTCGGTTTGCCACCAAAACAAGAGAACGAGCTGCGGGTCAGCCTCTTTACCTACGAGAGCGATGCGCTGAAGAGTCTGGTCGAGAGCTGGTGCCAGAGCACCACGCCCGTCACCCTGCTGTTGCCGCTGGGGCGTTCTCTCAACGATGTGCTCACCGGCGCCGGTCTGGCAGATGCCATCCCTGCAGCCAAAGCGGGGGATCTGCTCCACTCGGGCAACCTCACCATCAAGCTGCTGCCGATGACCGATCAGGCCGGTTACGATCGACTGCTGTGGAGCTGCAATCTCAATCTGGTGCGCGGGGAGGACTCCTTCGTGCGGGCCCAGTGGGCCGCTCGCCCTTTCCTCTGGCATATCTACCAACAGGAGGAGGAGGCCCATCTGGTCAAGCTGGAGCAGTTCCTTGACCACTACTTATCCGATCTACCAGCCGAGTGCGGCCAATGGCTGCGCCGCTTTAATCTGGCTCTCAACCGTGGCGAAGATTGCGGCGAACTTTGGGCCCAATGGCCCCGATATAGCGCCATTTGGCAGCAACATGGGCGAAGCTGGTCACAGAAGTTGCTCCGGGATGGGGATCTCGTCACACGGTTGGTGAAATTTTTAGAAAGCCGTATATAATCTGGCAGTTTTTATCCGTCCGTTTCACGAACAGGAATTTTTTACATGAAAACCGCACAGGAAATCCGCGCTGGTAACGTAGTCATGATCGGCACCGAGCCGATGGTGGTTCAGAAGGCTGAATTCAACAAATCCGGCCGTAACTCCGCCGTGGTCAAAATGAAGCTGAAGGGCCTGCTGAACGGCAGCGCTACCGAGACCGTCTTCAAGGCCGACGACAAGCTGGACGTTGTTCAGCTGGAACGTAAAGAGTGCACCTACTCCTACTTCTCCGATCCCCTGTATGTCTTTATGGACACCGAGTACAACCAGTACGACGTAGAGAAAGACAACCTGGGTGACGTGCTGAACTATCTGGTAGACGGCATGGAAGACATCTGCGAAGTGACTTTCTACAACGAGAAAGCCATCTCCGTAGAACTGCCGACCACCATCGTGCGCGAAGTTGAGTACACCGAGCCGGCTGCCCGTGGCGACACCTCCGGTAAAGTGACCAAGCCTGCCCGTCTGAAAGGCACTACCTACGAGCTGGCTGTTGCCGCTTTCGTAGAGATCGGTGACAAGATCGAAATCGATACCCGCACCGGCGAATTCAAGCGTCGCGTCAACTAATTGACCGCTTTGAATTGATTACAAAAAAGCGAGCCACCGGCTCGCTTTTTTATTGCCTCCGAGTTGCCATCACACCGCCCGCCTTCAGAAAATCCCGCCGCCGCCGCTAACCCAGATAACCGGGGGAGCACACTATGGCCAGATTATCCTTATCACTGCTGTTATTGACCTTGCTGGCTGGCCATGGGGCAGAGGCGAGCGAGGTCGCCCCCCCCGTTGCCGAACCTATGCCCCTCGACCACTGGCAAGCCAGCGACTGGAAAGGGTTGCCCGATGCTACCCAGATCGACAAGCAGACGGTGCTGTTCGCCAAACATGACAGTGAAAACTATCTGGGGCTCGCCATTTTACTGCCCGACTGGCAGCGCAGCGGCCAACTCTGGCAACTGACTCGCGCCCTCAGCCGACTGGGCTTTGATACCCTGCTGCTGCTGCCCTCCCCCCAGCAGACCGAACTGGACCCAGCCGCCGAGAAAAAAGCGAAAAACAGCGATGAGTTTCGCAAGCAGTTTGCCGAGCGGATCAGCAAGCTGGCCGATGCCAAGCTGCAGGAGGGGGGCTTCAAGCTGATCCTGGCGCAAGGTACCGGCGCCGCCTGGACTGCCAATCTCATCGCCAGCGAACAGTTGCCCGCCCCCGACGCGCTGGTGCTGCTCGATGGCTTCTTCCCCAATCAGCAGAGCAACCAGACCCTGGCCAAACAGGTGGCTCAGGCGGCCATCCCCACCCTGGACCTCTATCAGGAGGATGGCGGTCGCTGGCCACTGCTGGCCGCCGAGGCCCGCAAAAGCGAGAGCCGGCGCAGCAACAAGCTCAACTATCGCCCCTACGCCCTGATGGAGCTGGAGGAGACCCCCACCCGCATTCAGGGCTGGCTCAACCATCTGGGCTGGCTCTAAACCAGCCGCCACCGTGGCGCAATAAAGCGCGCGCCAGCTCACATCTGCCGGATAAAGCCCAACCCTACCACGGCGACGATCTGGCCCTGACCGCATCCTCTTTGGCATCATGGCCTCTCGAACCTGAACAATGGCAGGAAGGTCCATGCAGCAGATTGTGTTTCTCGACAGCGATACCCTGGATGCGGGCATCACCCTGCATCACCCCGACTTCCCCCACCACTGGCAGAGCTATCCAAGTACTACCCCGGAACAGGTGGTGGAACGGCTCAAAGATGCCAGCATCGCTATCATCAACAAAGTACGGATCGGCGCCGCCGAACTGGCCCAGTTGCCTGAGCTCAAACTCATCGCCCTGGCCGCAACCGGCAGCGACAACGTGGATCTGGATGCGTGCCGCGCCGCCAACGTCGGGGTGTGCAATATCCGCAACTACTCGGGCCCCTCGGTGCCGGAGCACGCCATGGCGCTGATGCTAGCCCTGTCGCGCAACCTCTTCTGCTGGCGCCAGTCGCTGCTGGAGGGGCGCTGGCAACAGAGCGGCCAATTCTGCTTCTTCGACCACAACATCATGGATCTGCACGGCAAGCAGCTTGGCATCATCGGCAAAGGGACGCTCGGACAGGCGCTCGGCGAGCGGGCCAAAGGGATGGGGATGACAGTGCGTTACGCCCAGAGCCAGATCGGCGCCAGTCACGACGAGGACCGCTTGCCCCTCGACGAGTTGCTGCAAAGTTCGGACGTCATCAGCCTGCACTGCCCGCTCACCCCCTACACCCGCAACCTCATTGGCGAGCGGGAGCTGGATCTGATGAAACCGGGCGCCCTGCTGATCAACGTCGGCCGCGGTGGGTTGGTGGATGAGGAGGCGCTGCTGCAAGCGCTGGCCAACGGTCGCCTCGGTGGTGCCGGTTTCGATGTGGCGAGCGTCGAACCGCCGCCTCCCGACCATCCCTTGATGAAGGCGCTGCAATACCCCCACTTCATTCTGACCCCTCATGTGGCCTGGGCCAGCGAGGAGTCGATGCAGCGACTGGCCGACCAGCTGATCGACAACATCAACGCCTTTGCCGCCGGTCGCCGCCAGCACCGGCTGGTGTAACCGCACGAGCGAGTCACCGCAAAATCGAGTGACCACACCATGCAAAACGGGACCAACAGGCCCCGTTTTGCATCTTCCGCACTCACTGCACACGCATCAATCGTCGTCATGCCATCTGTGCTTCTTATGCTTTTTGTACTTCTTGTGGTGCTTGTGATGGTGATGATCGTCGTCATCATCGTAATAGCGATCCTGGCTCTTGTGGCCATCGCCGGTCTTGGCACCGATGGCCGAACCGCTCGCCCCGCCAACCCCGGCGCCGATCAGCTGACCGGTATCGCCACCGACACTCTTGCCGATAGCGGCACCGCCCAGCGCCCCCACCGCGCCGCCAAGGGCCGCTTCATTCTTGTTGCCCTTGTTGGCCGTCGCCGCACCACCGGCTGCGCCGCCCAATGCAGCCCCCACCAGCGCACCGGTATCTCCCCCCAACTCCTTGCCGATCATGGTGCCCGCCACCCCGCCTGCGCCACCACCGAGAATGGTGTTGAGAGTTTCCGAACCGTGGGCCGCAGTGCTGCCCAGCAATGACGCCCCCAACAGAGCCAGAGCACCGATGCCACGCGTACTCATATCCATGGATACTCCTGTCAAACCTGATTAATAATCAGCAGCACTATACAAAGAGCTATCAGGTTCGCCAGCCAGCAGAAAACAGGGATGCGACAGTCAATGGCAGTACAGTCACAGCCAACACAGGAAGAGTAGAATCAACCTATTGAATTAAAACGTGAAAATTAACATTGAACCAGACAGTCACGACAAAGTGACCGATAACCTGGCAGCCGCGTCCTGTCGAATAGTCAGCGCGCTGGGACAAAAGCTGTCAGTCAAGGGCCCCTGCCACCCCTTCAGCCAGATGCCAGCAGTTCCGGCCAGCCTCCTTGCTGCGGTAGAGGGCAGCATCAGCCCGCTCGAAGATAGGGCCGGCGGCAGGAGAATGGCAGGCGCCGCCGGCACTCAGGGTGATCGGCCCATGGTGTTCACGCCACTGTTGCTGACGCACCAGTTCAAGCAGACAACCGAGTTTCTCCGCCAACTCATCCTGTGGCTGTTGCAGCAGAGCGGCAAATTCATCCCCACCTATCCGGTAAACCGTACTCACCCCCAGCACATCAGCAAGACAGTTGGCCACCCGACACAGCACCTGATCGCCGAAGGCATGGCCCTGGCTGTCGTTGATCCCCTTGAAGTGATCGACATCAAACAGCAGCAGCCAGAAGCACGCCCCCCTCTGCTCCAGTGCCGCCTTGTGCTGCTCGAAGGCTCGTCGGTTCATGATACCGGTCAGGGGATCCCGCAACAGCGCATCCTGCCCCTTGAGAAAACTGGCCCTGACCTGATCGATCTCGTTCAGGCTACGCCGCACGAACCAGGTCTTGGGCTCACTGACAGGCGCTGAACGCTCCAGATCGCGCACGATGCCGGTCAATGAGCCCGACACCAGCTCCTGCTCCTGGCGGAAGATCCGCACCAGCAGACTCAGGCTGCAACACCAGATGGCAAACAGAGAGAGCAGTGGAAAAACCACCATCTGCAACGCATCGTAGAGGCTGTCACGAAACAGTACTGGCGGCAGATAGATGTTGAGATCCCAACCAATATCCGCCAGCTCGCGCTTGATATACGTCCCATGCCACAGCACATCCAGGCCGAGCCACTGCTGATTCTGATGCTGCTTGATGGTGTTGGCCGCCAGCAGATCCATATTGCTGCCTACTACCAGCTGATCAGTGTCACGCAAGGTCAGATAGAGTGCCGCCTGATTACTACCAACCGTGCGCTGCAGCGCCTGCTGCAGCGAGTCGAATGACATGTCAACCATCAGCAGACCCAGCAACTGCCCCTGCTCATCCCTCACCCGTTTGATCAGGCTGAGAATCAGCTCCTGAGTATTGTATTCAGGGTAGGGGCCAAACCAGACGGGCTCGTCGCCCGGCATGGCGGTCACCTGATACCAGGGGCGCAGCGCTGCCTTATAACCTGGGGGCGCGAGCCACTCCGGGTAACTGTCGATGCGATCCGCTTTCAGGTTGTAAAAGTAGATATAGTGGTTGCCGGGCTTGATCTGATGGGCAATAGCCCAGATGGGAGAGTCGGCCGGCTCGCCGCGGGCTATCTTCTCCTTGTCTAGGGAGCCCTCCAGCACTGCCAGTTGCCGCTCATTGACCTTCACCATCTCGTGGATCAAGGACGCCTCAACGGAGGAAGCCATGTGACCGAAGCCGGATACCGTCATGTCGATATCCCGCAGATAGCTGGCAATGGCCATGATGATCGTCACGATCAGGATCAACAAGCCAAGCAGTGCGGAGAGGGGGGCCAGCACATAGTAACGCTTGTTGAGATACGAGCGGCTCACATGACATCCGAACAGGGGAAAACATAGCGGGATTGTGCGAGAGAAAGGAGAGTGAATCATTGATTAATATCACTTCAACGCCCCTTTAATGACATTTCCAATACTAACAAAACATCAAGGTTCGCAAACGAATATCAACTGACAGGAAAAACGCTAGTTACCCCGGGTTAACCCCGCTCTGCATTGCGGGTGTTATAGTCTATACCTGACGCGGCCGGCGCTGGACACACCGTCCATCACCGGCTGCAACGCCAAGCAGAACAAGGAGATGTTATGAGCAGTCCGTTTATCGAACAGATCAAAGCACGTCGTACCATCTATGCCCTGGGCAGCCAGGTGTCCCATACACCGGAACAACTGACGGCCCTGATCCAGGATGCCATCAGGCACAGCCCCTCCTCCTTCAATTCCCAGAGCTCCCGCGCCGTCATCCTGTTTGGCGCCCAGCACCATAAGCTGTGGGATATCGTCAAAGCCGAGCTGAAAAAGATCGTGCCGCCGGAGGCCTACGCCCAGAGTGAGGCCAAGGTGGATGGCAGCTTCCGCGCAGGTTTCGGCACTGTGCTGTTCTTCGAAGACACCGACGTCATCAAGGATCTGCAGCAAAAGTTTGCCCTCTATGCAGACAACTTCCCCATCTGGTCGGAACATGCCACCGGCATCGCCCAGTTTGCGGTCTGGACCACCCTGGCCCAGGAGAAGATCGGCGCCTCCCTGCAACACTACAACCCCCTCATCGACGAGGCGGTACGCAAGGAGTGGAACCTGCCAGCCAGCTGGCTGCTGCGTGCCCAGATGCCCTTTGGCAGCATCCAGCAACCGGCCGGCGACAAGACCTTCATCGACGATGCCACCCGTTTCCGCGTTTTCAAATAACGGCCAGATAGCAAAACGCCCCCGCATCTCGGGGGCGTTTTTATTGCGACATCAAGAGTTCGGATAGCGATGGTTCATACCGCAATCTGCGGTCGTCACGCACTCGCACCACAGCTCAGGCGGGCAGCGTCACCAGCAGGGATGTCTCTCTAGGTTCCACCTTCACCTCGTGCCAGCCTCAGCCGTGCTGACTACTTAGCTGTTCGATAATGGTGGCGCGCAGCAGGGCTCGCCCTTCGTCGATGCGAGTTGATCGGGAGAGTCCTTTCGCCCACATCAGCGCCAGGGTTCGACTCAGCACTGGCTCGTGCAGCGCCACGACTTTCAGCTGGGGATCGCGCAGGTTCGCGGCATAGAGTCCGGGCAGGATAGCAACTGCCAACCCTGAGCGCACCAAGCCGTAAAGCGTCTCGACATAATCTGTGGTGTATCTGGGCTTGAGCCCGGGCAACTGGCTCTGGGCCAGTCCGTTGACCTGCCGGCTGACGTTGCCTCTGGCAAAGAGGGCGATGTCGCGGCGGGTCAGCGCCTGCCAGCTGATGATCTCTTCCGCTGCCAGCGGATCCTGCCGGTTGATCACCGCCACCAGCGCATCGTCCAGCAGCGGCGTCACCTCCAGCGAGTCGGGCAACTCGCCATCCAGCACGCCAATTCCCGCATCCAGAGCCCCCTCGGCCAGCGCCTGCAACAGACCGTCGTTGGTGTGATCCTGAAACTCGACCCGCAAGCCCGGAAATTGCTGCTGCAGACGGGCGGCCGCCAGCGGAAACATCAGGGTGCAGGCCGACGGGATCAGACCGATGCGCAGGGTGCCATCGCCCCCTTCGACCATCACCTGCTGCATATCGGAAAAAGCGGCGTGGGCTACATTGAGCAGCCCTTTGGCGTGGGGCAGGATCGCCTCCCCCTGTTCGGTCAGGGTAACCGCCTGCGCGGTACGGTGAAACAGTTTACCGCCAAGCACAGATTCAATCTGGCGCAGGGCACTGCTCAGGGCGGGCTGGCTGATGGCCATCTGATTGGCCGTTTCGGTGAAGTGGCGCAGCTGGGCCAGCGTGACAAAATACTGGATCTGCTTGAGAGAGAGCGCAGGCAGACGGCGCCAGGGTTCGGACATGAAATCGACAACCGGAGAAAAACGTTTGCAGCAGCATAACCCTTTCTTATCCAGTTATAAATTCTTTGCGCTATGCACGGGCCAATCCCCTCCTTAAAGTGGGCCCATTATTCCCCTTGTCAGGCCATCTCCTTCATGTGTGAACAAGATGCATCCCTCAACTTGCGCCGCCGCGCCGTGCAGGCAGCCCTCGGCGAAGCCCCCTTCGATCTGCTGCTGACCAACGCCAACCTGATCGACATGGTGACCGGCGAGATCCGCCCCGTCGACGTGGGGTTGGTCGGCCCGCTGATCGCCAGCGTCCATCCGGTCGGCACCTTCCAGCAGGCACGCGAGACCCACGATCTGGCCGGCGCCTATCTCTCGCCCGGTCTTATCGACAGCCATGTCCATGTGGAGAGCTCCCACCTGACGCCGGAGCGCTACGCCGATGTGGTGGTCGCGCAGGGCACCACCACCATCTTCTGGGATCCCCACGAACTGGCCAATGTGCTCGGGCTGGCGGGGGTGCGCTATGCCATCGACGCCAGCCGCAATCTGCCGCTGCGGGTCATCTGCGCCGCCCCCTCCAGCGTTCCCTCGACGCCGGGTCTCGAGATGTCGGGCGCCGACTTCCACGGCCCTGAGATGGCCACCATGCTGGAGTGGCCAGAGGTGGCGGGGATCGCCGAGGTGATGGACATGCAGGGGGTGCTGGGCGGCAGCGAGCGGATGACCGGCATTCTGCACGCCGGTTTGCAACGCAATGCCCTGATTGAGGGACACGCCCGGGGCCTCACTGGTCACCGGCTGCAAGCCTATCTCGCCGCCGGGGTCAGCTCGGATCACGAACTCACCTCGGCTGCCGATGCGCTGGAGAAGCTGCGGGCCGGGCTCACCCTCCAGCTGCGCGGCTCCCACCCCTACCTGCTGCCGGAGATCGTCGCTGCGCTGAAACAGCTGCCCCACCTCTCCTCCCAAATCACCCTCTGTACCGACGATGTGCCGCCCGACATGCTGCTGGAGAAAGGGGGCATGATTGCGCTGGTCAAGCTGCTGGCAGAGCTGGGGCTGGCGGTGCCCGACGTGCTGCGGATGGCCACTCTCAATGCCGCCATCCGGCTGCAGCGCAACGATCTGGGGCTGGTTGCTGCCGGCCGCTGCGCCGACCTGGTGGTGTTCGACAACCTCACCGATCTCAACCCGCTCTGGGTCTACAGCGGTGGTCAGCGGGTCGCCCGCCATGGCGCCATTCTCAAACCCTCCGAGCATGTCGCCGGTTGTCAGGCGCCGCGCGATACCATGCAGATCCCCCTGCGCACGCAGGAGGAGTTCATCATCCGGGTACCCGGGCTGACTGCGGGTCGGGCCCGCTTCAAGACCATCAAGGGGGCTCGCTTCACCCAGTGGAGTGAAACCGAGGTTGAGGTTCGGGATGGTCAGGTCATCGTGCCTGCGGGATTTAGCCTCATCTCGGTGCAACACCGCCATGGCCGCCATCAGGCGGGCACCCGGCTGGCGCTGCTGGAGGGGTGGGGCGAGCTGCAAGGGGCCATCGCCACCAGCTACTCCCACGACTCCCACAATCTGGTGGTGCTGGGGCGCGACCCGCAAGAGATGATGCTGGCCGCCAACACTCTGATCACCAGCGAGGGCGGCATGGCGGTCGTCCAGCAGGGTGAGGTGCTGGCCCACGTTGCCATGCCCATCGCCGGCATGCTCTCCGACCTGCCGGCCAGCGAGCTGGCCGCCAGCTTCCACGCTCTGCGCGAAGTGAGCGGCAAGGTGGTGGAGTGGGAGCCCCCCTACCGTGTCTTCAAGGCCATCGAGGGAACCTGCCTTGCCTGCAATGCGGGGCCCCATCTGACCGATCTCGGCCTCACCGATGGCCTGACCCGCGAGATTGTCGACCCCTTTATCTGCTGCTGGCCCCACGATGCCAGCCAAGCCGATTAACCTCGAGGAGAACAGCGTGAACCCTGTCGCCATTATTCTGGATACCGACCCCGGCATCGACGATGCCGTTGCCATCGCCGCCGCCCTGTTTCACCCCGGGATCGAGCTGGCGCTCATCACCACGGTCGCCGGCAACGTCGATGTCAGCAAGACCACCCGCAACGCCCTGCGCCTGCTGCACTTTTTCGGCCAAGAGGTGCCGGTGGCACAGGGGGCCAGCCAGCCCCTCGTGCGCCCCCTCGACAATGCCAGCCATATCCACGGCCACTCCGGCCTCGATGGTTACGAGTTTGCCGAACCCGGGCAACAGCCGATACCGGAGCATGCCGTCGAAGCCATGAAGGCCACCCTGCTCGCCAGCGAACAATCCATGACGCTGGTGCCCATCGGGCCGCTGACCAATATCGCCCTGCTGCTCACCCTGCACCCCGAGTGTCGGGAGAAGATCGCGCGGATCGTGTTGATGGGCGGCTCGGCCGGTCGGGGCAACCACACCCCCAATGCCGAGTTCAATATCTACGTGGATCCGGAGGCGGCTCACATCGTCTTCAGCAGCGGTCTGCCCATCGTGATGTGCGGACTCGATGTCACCAGCCGGGCCACCCTGACCGGCGAGATGATTGCGGCGCTGCCCGCCCTCAACCGCACCGGCGCCATGCTCCACGCCCTGTTCGGCCACTATCGCGGCGGCAGTATGCAGACCGGGCTCAAGATGCACGATCTCTGCGCCATTGCCTATCTGGTGCGCCCCGATCTCTTTATCACCCGGGCCTGCCATGTGGCCATCGAGACCCGGGGTGAGCACACCCTCGGCACCACCTCGGTGGATATCAACAACCGGCTCAAACGCCCGCCCAACGCCGAGGTGTGTCTCGATATCGACGTGCCCGGATTCAGGGCCTGGTGCATGGAGACCCTTGCCCGCGCCATCTGATCCCGAACCGCCAGCCCGCTGGCCCATTCACATCAAGAAGAGAGTGTTGGAAACATGCTGGAAATAATTGTCAGCACCCTGATCCTGGTCATCTGCGGCTATCTCATCGCCAAAAACTACGATGCCAAGATAGTGCTGTTTGGCGCCGGGCTGCTGCTGATGTTTGCCGCCGTCGGACTGGGCCACCCCCTGCTGCCTGCGGCGCAGAGCAGCGGCCTCAGCTGGCTTGATCCCTTCGTCCAGATCAAGCAGATCTTCATCAGCCAGATGGGCAATGTCGGCCTCACCATCATGGTGCTGTTCGGCTTCTCCAGCTACATGAGCCACATCGGCGCCAACGACGTCACCGTGATGCTGCTGACCCGCCCCTTGAGTCGCATCCGCTCCCCCTACCTGCTGGTGCCGGTGATTTTCCTCTTGGGCAATCTGCTCTCGCTGGTGGTGCCAAGCGCTGCCAGTCTGGCAGTGTTGCTGATGGCGACCCTCTATCCGGTACTGAAGGCATCGAACATGTCCTCCCTCACCGCGGGGGCCGTCATTGCCACCACTGCCACCATCATGCCCAGCCCGCTGGGGGCCGATAACGTGCTGGCCGCCCAGAAGCTGGGCATCCCGCTGGTGGAGTACATCGTCTCCTACCACGCCCCCATCTCGCTGCCGACACTGGCGTTGATGGCAGTGGTGCACTACTTCTGGCAGAAGGCGATGGACAAGCGGCAGCAGTCGCGCAGCGGACTGGAGGAAAAAGAGGAATCGCTCGCCGTGCCCACCGGCTTGCCACCCGCCTACTACGGCCTCTTCCCTGTACTGCCGCTGGTGCTGGTACTGCTGTTCGGCATCTGCTTCACCCATATCTCCCTCGGGCTGGTGGAGATCACCTTCGTCTGCCTGCTGCTCACCATAGGGGTAGAACTCTTGCGCAAAGGCAATATCAAGGAGACCAGCAAGGAGTTCGCCATCTTCTTCACCGGCATGGGGACGGGTCTGGCTCAGGTGGTCTCGCTCATAGTAGCGGCCAGCATGCTGGTGGAGGGACTGAAAGCCATCGGCATCATCGATACCCTGGTCGATAGCGTGAAACACATCGACGGCGTCGGCTCCATCTTGATGTTCTTCTTCTCCGGTACGGCGGCGCTGATCGGCTTTATCAGCGGCAGTGGGCTGGCAGTCTTCTACTCCTTTATCAACATCATTCCCGAGATCACTGAGAAGGTCGGCGTCAACAGTGTCGCGGTGGCCCTGCCGATGCAGCTCACTGCCAACCTGATCCGATCCATGTCGCCGGTCGCCGCGGTGATCATCGTCATCGCCTCGATCACCGGCAGCAATCCCATCGAGATCATCAAGCGCACCTCGGTGCCCATCATCTCGGGCATCATCTGCTGCATGACCCTCTCCTACCTGCTGTTCAGCTAAACCAGCTCCATCTGCAGGCGATCAATCCGGTCGCCTGCAGACGGTTTTTTACCTCCGGTTGAAAGTGAACCCACTACAGGTAAGCGCCCGGAAGATAATCGGTGGGGATCGTCTATAACTTTTGCGACCAAGAGCCACATACGCCTGAGTAACTGACCGCCAGCCATCAGGCTCAGCCCCCTAATTCAACTCCCAAAGCTCTCGTGCCGTCATTCTTGGTTGGCGCCCTGCATCGACAGCATCACCAGCAAGGACTCGCCTTTCCCTGACACCACTCTCACCTCGCGCCAGTCGCGGATCACCGCCACCACCGCCGGATTGAGCGGCGCATCGCCCCCTACCTGCACCACAGTGCAACCTGCACGCAGGGCACTCTCGATACCGGCCGGGGCATCCTCAAATACCAGACAGCGAGCGGGTGGCACGCCAAGCCGTACAGCGCCCAGCAGATAGGGCTCGGGATCGGGTTTGCCATTGACCACAGCTTCGGCCCCCACCAGCACGGCGGACAGCGGCAAAGCGGCACAATTCAGGCGGTGACGGGCAACCCGCTCACTGGCGGAGGTCACGATGGCCCAAAGCTCTGGCGGCAAACAGTGCAGCAACTCGCCAGCCCCAGCGATGGCGTCTCCGCCGGTATGCAGCATCTCCAGCTCGTCGAGCCGCGCCGCTTCCAGCTCCACATCCAGCTGCGGGGCCAACGCCCGGATCACCTCACGTGAGCGCATACCGTGGCACATCGCCAGTACCGGCTCGGGGGCAAGCTGATGATGCTGACACCAGAGCCGCCACACCTTCTCCACATCGCCTATCGAGCAGACCAGGGTGCCATCCATATCGAGCAGCAGGGCGGATACCGACAGGGTGATCGTGTTCATGCCGGTAATCATGCCGATACTCCCGCCAGCTCAGGCTCAGCCCCCTGCAGCGCATCGGCAAAAGCCTGCTGCTGGGCGGCACGTTCATAACAGGCGAGCGCCTGTTCGGCGCTGCCTGCCCACACCTGCAGCGGGCCGACCACAAACCCCTGTTGCAACAGGCTGGCGAGCAGCTCCCCCGTCTCCGGGGCCGCCAACGGCTGAGCCAGCACCAGCTTGCCCTTGATCAAAAAAAGATAACGTTGAGTGGACATGATATGGCTCCTTGTTCCGGTTCAGAGGAGGACGATTCCCCCCTTGCCGAGCTATTAGAACAAGGCGATTAGATAATTTATAATCAATAAATCGCCACTTTGGATAACCAATTGGAATGAAATTAGACTTGAGGCAACTGCAGGCGTTTGTGACGCTGGCCGACACCGCCAACTACCGGGAAGCGGCCAGCCGCCTCTTTATCACCCAGCCGGCCCTCACCAAGCAGATCCAGGGGCTGGAGCAGACGCTGGGCTGCACCCTGTTCAAACGGGGCCGCCACGGCGCCGAGCTGACGGCGCTCGGCGCCCAGCTGCTCACTCAGGCAAGCGCACTGGTCAAACACGGCAGGGAGTTTGAACGTCACGCGCTGGCGGTGGCGAGTGGCGTGGCCGGTCGGCTCAAGATTGGGTTTGGCCTGTCGAGTTTCGCGCTGGCCCCTGCGCTGGTGGCCCGCTTCAAGCAGCAGGTCACGGACGTGATGGTCCATCTGCAGGATATGCCCTCCGCGATCCAGCAGGAGCAGCTGCTCTCCGGCCAATTGCAGCTGGGCTTTATGCGCAGACCCCAGACGCCGCAGTTGCAGGAGCACAGATTGCTGATCGACCGGCTGGTGCTGGCGGTGCCGACACGAATGACCGAGCCAGACCCGGCCGCATTCGACGTCCAGCAGGCACTGACCCGTCAACCCCTGTTGCAGATGGTGGGCCACCGCTGCCCTGGGCTCAGCCAGCAGATCGCCGGTTTTCTCGGCGCCAATCGGCTGACCGGCATGGTTCAGGAGGCCGAAGATATCCAGACGCTGGTGGCGCTGGTCGCAGCGGGCATCGGCAACGCCATCCTGCCGCGCAGCGTCAGCTTTATCGCGGGCCCGGACGTCACCCTCTATCCCCTCTTTGGCCCCTGTTCCGAGTGGGAGATAAGTCTGGTGTGGAACCCCGCCTTTGCCGACCCGATCCGCGATCGCTTCGTGCAGCTGGTCCTCGATCCCCATCCCGCACCGCACCCAGCCACAATCGATCGCTGACCCAGCCAAAAACTCCCGCAGACGGAACCAGGAGAAGATAGCGCTCAGCAATCGAGATGAATTAATCGGGCCTTTGTGAATCAAAGCATTTCAATTAACACACCACTGATCTTCACAGGGGATGCCATCTCCTTCCCCATCCATCTTGGTACCAGGGCAGTTTTGTAAAAACCAGGTTGCCTCCTCGCAGGAGGTCATCTGGGAGCAATGTTGCCGACCATCACACTGGCGAATAAAGGTCGTTGCCTGTGGCGTGCTGACCTCCTCCTGATTGAAAGAGGAGACCGGCAATGGCGCCATCGACTCGGCCGAGAAACGGGAATAGATGGAAAAGAGGCCGACGAGCACCAGCAGAGGGATCAATTTGCCACTCCAGCTGCTCTTGCGACGTCGATAGGGGTTACTTCTCTCTCTGGTCAAGGTAGGTCGTGGCGGCTGACTTGCCGCCCGAAATGATGGCGCCGCTGATGATGCGGCCGATCTTGCTGCTGATGATTCGGCCGAGGGCACGGCATCCGCCAACGTGAGCGGGCGATCGGGGAAAAAGACCTGTAACGCCCTCGGTTTGCCATCCTGGCCACTGCCGATCAGATAGGTGACACGCTCCCCCGGCTCGGGCACGCGGCCATCTGATTGCAGCGCCGTAACGTGCACAAACAGCCCTGCACTGCGTGCTCCATTGATTGCCTGCTCGGCGCCATTTTGCTCCGGCGTAATAAATCCAAAGCCGCGCGCCTCGTTCCAGCTCGCGATCCGTCCCTGATAACGCATCTGTCCATCCTTGTTGTTGTCCATGTGAGCACCATATTGCCCGACAATCATGTTGCCCAAAAGCGCTGCGGCCCGACAGAGGGCCGCTGAGTCAATCTCAACACGGTGCTCGGGTGCTGCCTGCGTTAAGGATCAAGCCAGCTGGGACACCTTGATGATCTCGGCGATGCGCCCCAGCATCCGCAGCGAGGTGTGATGCTCGGTGGCATCTGCGGCGGCGCAGGCATCCTCCAGTATGGTGATGGCGTAGTCGCGATCGTGACCATCCCGCGCTGCCGCCTGAATGGCCCAGCTAGTGCTCACCCCGCACAGATAGAGGTGGTCGATGTGATTGGCCCGCAGCGCAGGCTCCAGCGCCGTGCCATAAAAGGGGCTCACTCTGGGCTTGGCCAACACCAGATCGCCGGGCTGCACATCCAGATCAGGATGAAAGTCGGTGCCGCTGTCAGCCAAAGAGAGCGCCCCCAACTGGTGAGCGCGACCAAACATGGGGGAGCCCTTAGGCTGCAGCTGATAGCCACCGTCAAAGCCCACCTTGATCAGCACTACCAGCCAGCCGTTGGCGCGGGCATGGGCCAGCGCCTGATTGGCATGCGCAACAGCATCCTGCTCCAGCACATGGGTTGCGGAGGCGGCAATGCGCCCGTCAGGGTGGGCGATGTCGTTGATAAAATCGATCACCAGCAGTGCCTTGTTCATCACCTTTGCTCCTTCGCGCATTCTGCCCGTGTTATCTGGTTCCTACCTGTCAAACCAGCCCCAGTGCATAGCGCAACGCCATCTCCTTGAGCGGGCCCGCCTTGTCCGCCAGATTGAGGGCCAGATTGCGGGCCAGCTTGAGGGGGCCAATCTCGTTGCTGAATACCCCGTAGAAGAGATCCATTCCCGACTGCATCAGCTGGTTGTCGGGGCGACGGCGTCGCTCGTAACGCTCGGCCAACGCCAGCTGATGCCAGTCGGCGCCAGCACCTTGCAGCAAGTCGACCCAGCAGGCCACATCCTTGAAGCCGAGGTTAACCCCCTGCCCCGCCAGCGGGTTGATGGTGTGGGCAGCATCGCCAAGCAGCACCACCCGACCGGCGTGATAGTCGTTGGCGTGGCGGCGCACCAGCGGGAAGCTCCCCTTGCCGGTGACGGTGAACCCGCCGAGCCGACTCGGGAAGTGGCGGCGCACTTCGGCGGCAAGCCCTTCGTTGCTCATGGCCGCCAGCGCCCGGATCCGGGCCGGGCTGTCATACCACACCAGAGAGCCGTGCTGGCCTGGTAGTGGCAGGAAGGCGCGCGGACCGCTCGGGGTGAACTGCTGCCAGGTGATATCTTCCTGCGCAAAGTCGGTGTCGATATTGATCAGCATGCAGTGCTGGCGGTACTCGAAGCGCGATACACCGATACCCGCCAGCTTGCGGGTGTGGGATTCGGCACCATCGCAGGCCAGCACCCAGCGGGCCGCCAGCTCGGTGCCGTCATCCAGAGTCAGCACAACTTCATCTGCACTCTGGCGCAGGCTGGTCACCGCCGCCGGGGTGTGGGTCTGGATGGTGGGAAAATCCTCCATCCGTTTGAGCAGGGCGAGCTGCACCAACCGGTTTTCGATGATGTAGCCGAGCTGGGGCAGACCGAGATCGGCGGCATTGAAGCGGGTGGCAAAACCGTCCAGCTCCCAGGTCTCCAGCCGGCGGTAGGGGCAGAGCCGCATCTGCTGCAGATGGTGCCAGGCACCGGCCTGCTCCAGCAGCGCCACCGAGGCCTGACTGATGGCAGAGACCCGCAGATCCAGCGGCTGCTCCGGCGCGTAAGGCTCCGGCAGCTGGGTCTCGATGACCCGCACCGAGAGGCCCTGAGCCGCCAGCAGACAGGCGGTGGCGGCACCCACCATGCCGGCGCCGACGATGGCGATATCACACTGTTCCATACATTTATTCCTGAAAGGGTGCGTCCGGCGACAGCGCCCGGACGTGAACCGGATGGCTGCATGATAGCGCAAGGGCGGCTGATAAACAGTGAGACAAACGGGGAATTGCTGCGTCAAATCAAGGAGAAAGCTTATTGAGCTTGCTGGCAACAGGTATCGGGTGAGCACCATTGCCAGCTGGATATTAGCTAGGCAGTATCCAGATTGCGGAGTAAAATGCGCGGTCCTTTGACCATGCCGATTTCAAAACAAGTCAAGAGAAGCAATGAGCAAGAAACTTCACATTAAAACCTGGGGTTGCCAGATGAACGAGTATGACTCGTCCAAAATGGCCGACCTGTTGGATGCCAGCAATGGCTACACCCTTACCGAAGAGCCCGAAGAGGCAGATGTCTTGCTGCTGAATACCTGCTCCATCCGCGAAAAGGCGCAGGAGAAGGTGTTCCACCAGCTGGGACGCTGGAAAAAGCTCAAAGCCAACAAACCCGGTCTGGTGATCGGCGTGGGTGGCTGCGTTGCCTCTCAGGAGGGCGATGCCATCCGCCAGCGCGCTCCCTATGTGGATATCGTGTTCGGCCCGCAGACCCTGCATCGCCTGCCCGCCATGATCAAGGAAGTGCAAGAGGGCCGTGGCGCCCAGGTTGATATCGCCTTCCCCGAGATCGAAAAATTCGACAGCCTGCCCGAACCGCGCGCCGAAGGGGCCACCGCGTTCGTCTCCATCATGGAAGGCTGCTCCAAATACTGTACTTACTGCGTGGTACCCTACACCCGCGGTGAAGAGGTGAGCCGACCGCTGGACGACGTGCTCTACGAAATCGCCCAGCTCGCCCAGCAGGGCGTGCGCGAAGTGAACCTGCTCGGCCAGAACGTCAACGCCTACCGCGGTCCGACCTTTGATGGCGGCATCTGCACCTTCGCCGAGCTGCTGCGTCTGGTGGCCGCCATCGACGGTATCGATCGCATTCGCTACACCACCAGCCACCCGATCGAGTTCACCGACGACATCATCGAAGTCTACAAAGATACCCCGGAAGTGGTCAGCTTCCTGCACCTGCCGGTGCAGAGCGGCTCCGACCGCATCCTGACCATGATGAAGCGCCCGCACACCATCCTGGAGTACAAATCCAAGATCCGTCGCCTGCGTGCCGCCCGTCCCGACATCACCATCAGCTCCGACTTCATCGTTGGCTTCCCGAACGAGACGGACGAAGACTTTGAAGCGACCATGAAGCTTATCGAGGATGTGGGTTTCGACATGAGCTTCAGCTTCATCTTCAGCCCGCGCCCGGGCACCCCGGCCGCCGACATGCCTGACGATGTCGATATGGAAGTGAAGAAAGCCCGTCTGGCCCGCCTGCAGCACGTCATCAACAACCAGGCGATGCAGATTGGCCGTGCCATGCTGGGCACCACCCAGCGCATCCTGGTGGAAGGGCCCTCCAAGCTCGACCCGATGCAGCTGTGTGGTCGCACCGAGAACAACCGGGTGGTCAACTTCGAAGGCCAGCACACCCTGATCGGCGGCTTTGCCGACGTTGAGATCACCGAGGTGCGTCCCAACTCCCTGCGCGGCAAGTTCATCCGCGGCGAGAGCGAGATGAACCTGCGGATCGCCACGGCACCGAGCGAAATCCTGGCACGTCGCCCGGATAACGTACCGGACGAGCTGGGCGTGGCCGCCTTCACACCCCATTAATCCCCTCCTCCCCATTCGCCCGGCGGATGGGGAGCGCCTTGAGACGAGGATATTTTGAGCCGACACATCTCGACCCTGAATCTGCATCTGGAGCCCGCCGACAACCAGCGCCTTGCCAGCCTGTGCGGCCCCTTCGATGACAACATCAAGCAGCTGGAGCGCCGCCTCGGCGTCGAGATCAGCTACCGTGACAGCCACTTCCAGCTGGTGGGCAAACCGGCCCAGCTGGATGCCGCCGCCGTCATCCTCAAGCACCTCTATGTGGAAACCCAGCCCCTCAAGGGTGGCAAGGTGACCGATATCACTCCCGACATGGTCCATCTGGCCATTCAGGAGTCGCGGGTGCTGGAGCAGGATGACGAACCGGCGCCGAGCATCCCCTATGGCAAGGAGGTGACGGTCAAGACCAAGCGCGGTCTCATCAAGCCACGCAGCCCCAATCAGGCCCAGTACATTGCCAATATCGTGCGCCACGATATCTGCTTCGGTATAGGCCCGGCCGGTACCGGCAAGACCTATCTGGCGGTCGCGGCGGCGGTGGATGCGCTGGAGCGTCAGGAGATCCGCCGCATTCTGCTGACCCGTCCGGCGGTGGAAGCGGGCGAGAAGCTGGGCTTCCTGCCTGGCGATCTCTCCCAGAAGGTGGATCCTTACCTGCGCCCGCTCTACGACGCCCTGTTCGAGATGCTGGGTTTTGAGCGGGTCGAGAAGCTGATGGAGCGCAACATCATCGAAGTGGCGCCGCTCGCCTATATGCGCGGAAGAACCCTCAATGACGCCTTTATCATTCTCGATGAGGCCCAGAACACAACCACCGAGCAGATGAAGATGTTCCTCACCCGGATCGGCTTCAACTCCAAGGCGGTGGTCACCGGCGACATCACCCAGGTAGACCTGCCGCGCAACGCCAAATCCGGCCTGCGCCACGCGCTGGAAGTGCTGCAAGGGGTCGATGGTCTGTCATTCAACTTCTTCGAGTCCAAAGACGTGGTGCGCCACCCGGTGGTGGCCCGCATCGTGCAGGCCTATGAGGCGTTCGACGCCAAACAGGCCGCCGAGAAGGTGGCCGGCCAAACAAACGCCAGCAAAGAGAGCGAGCAATGAGCGTAACCCTGGATCTGCAGCTGGCCAGCGCCAGCACTGACGGCCTGCCCACCGAAGCCCAGCTGCAAGGCTGGCTCGATGGCACCATTCTCGGCTTCCAGCAGGAGGCAGAAGTGACGGTGCGCATCGTCGACGAGGCGGAGAGCAACGAGCTCAACCTTACATATCGCGGAAAGGACAAGCCCACCAACGTGCTCTCCTTCCCGTTCGAGGCGCCACCCGGTCTGGAGCTGCCGCTGCTCGGCGATCTGGTGATCTGCCGTCAGGTGGTAGAGCGCGAGGCCGAGGAGCAGGGCAAGCCCCTCATGGCCCACTGGGCCCACATGGTTGTGCACGGCAGTCTGCATCTGCTAGGTTATGACCATATCGAGGATGAGGAAGCCGAAGAGATGGAGCAGCTGGAACGCGACATAATGCAAGAGCTAGGTTTTGCCGATCCTTATCTGAACGACGAAGAGTAAAGAACCGGATGGTCATCGTCTTGAAACAGCAGATGGCCATCCTTATATAACCCGAACTATTTCAAGTGTGTTCATACGAGTAACCAAGAGAGAAAATGACCGACGATCACCCTAGTACCGGCTCGCCGAAGAAAACCTGGCTCGACAAACTCAGCCAACTCTTCCAGGGCGAGCCAAAAGACCGCAATGATTTGGTAGACGTGATAGCCGATGCCGAAGAGCGCGACCTCATCGATCAGGACACCAAGGATATGATCGAGGGGGTGCTGGAGATCGCCGATCTTCGCGTGCGCGATATCATGATCCCCCGCTCCCAGATGGTGACCATCGAGAAGTCCCAGCCGGTGGATGCAATCCTGCCGGTGATCATCGAGTCCGGCCACTCCCGCTTCCCGGTGATCAACGAGGACAAGGATCATGTGGAGGGCATTCTGCTCGCCAAGGATCTGCTCCCCTTCGGGTTTGGCGGCCATCACGCCAGCGAGCCGCTGCAGCTCGAGAAAATCTTGCGCCCCACGGTGATCGTGCCTGAAAGCAAACGGGTTGACCGTCTGCTCAAGGAGTTCCGCGAAGAGCGCTACCACATGGCCATCGTGGTCGACGAATTTGGTGGCGTCTCCGGTCTGGTGACCATTGAAGACATTCTCGAGCTTATCGTCGGCGAGATAGATGACGAATTCGATGACATCGAGGATGAGCCGGACGAGATCCGCCGCATCAGCAAACGGGTCTTCTCGGTTAGTGCCCTTACCGAGATCGAGGATTTCAACGACTTCTTCGGCACCCAGTTCAGCGATGAAGAGGTGGATACTGTGGGTGGTCTGGTGATGCACGCCTTCAGTCATCTGCCCAAGAAGGGCGAGGAGATCGAGCTGGACGGCTACCTGTTCAAGGTGATGCATGCCGACCGGCGTCGTCTGCAGCAGTTGCAGGTGAAGATCCCCGAGCACCACGCGGCGGCGCAATCCGAGCCGCAATAAGCAGATCCGCTCAATGTGTGAAACAACGCCCCGACCTCGGGGCGTTGTGCTCTCTGCCACCGGCATCGAGGCTCGCCGTTGCCCCGCTTACAGGTTAAGATACCGGCCATTCGACCCCAGTTGCACACCAAGACGAGCACCATCGCCCGTGAGAATATCCCCTGTTACTTCCAAAATTCTGTTAAGCCTTAGCGCGCTGGCCTCTGGCGCCATCGCCGTGCTGGCCTTCTCCCCCTTCGGCTACTGGCCGCTGGTGATCCCCTCCCTGCTTGGCCTCTACGCCCTGCTGGACAAAGCCACGCCGAAACAGGCCGCCTGGCGCGGTTTTGGCTACGCCATGGGACTCTTTTTGCCGGGGCTATGGTGGATCCATGTCAGCATGACCGAGTTTGGCGGCATCCCGCTGCCGATGGCCTTCGTCCTGCTGGCCGGGCTCTCCGCCTATCTGGCCCTCTACCCGACGCTCGCCTGCTGGGTCTTTGCCCGCTTCTTTGGCGGCCGTCACTGGAGCCGCTGGCTGCTCGCCTTCCCGGCCCTCTGGTTGGTGGCTGACTGGCTGCGCGGCTGGGTGATGACCGGCTTCCCCTGGCTCTGGTTTGGCTACAGCCAGATCGACGGCCCCCTCAAGGGCTTTGCCCCCATTCTCGGGGTGCAAGGCATCACCCTTGCTCTGCTGTTCTCCGCTTCCGCTATCTGGCTGGTGTGGAAATCCCGCTCCCCGCTCTGGCTGGCGGTGCCTGCCCTGCTGGTTGCCGGTGCTCACGGCCTGATGCAACTCAACTGGGTGGCCCGTGGCGAACCGGTCAAGGTGGCACTGGTGCAGGGCAATATCGCCCAATCCCTCAAATGGGATCCGGAGGCGCTGGCCCCCACGGTGCGCACCTATCAGGACTTGAGCCGCGAGAATCAGGATGCTGACATTATCATCTGGCCGGAGTCGGCGATCCCGGCCATCGAGAAGGCGATGGGCCCCTATCTGGAGAATCTGGACAAGGCGATGAAGGTGAACGATACCGGCCTGCTGGCGGGGATCATTCACTACGACGAGCAGCAACAGCGCTTCTACAATACCGTGCTCGGCATGGGGGTGCAGGATGCGGATGGCAAGGAGTCCTACTTCTACAACCACTCCAACCGCTACAACAAGTACCACCTGCTGCCCATCGGCGAGTTCGTGCCGTTTGAAGATCTGCTGCGCCCCATCGCCCCCTTCTTCAACCTGCCGATGTCCTCCTTCAGCCGGGGTGACGAGGTGCAGCCCAACCTGATCGCCAAGGGGCTCAAGTTTGCCGCCGCCATCTGCTACGAGATCATCTTCCCGGAGGAAGTGCGCCGCAACGTCAATGCCGATACCGACTTCCTGCTGACCGTCTCCAACGATGCCTGGTTCGGCACCAGCATCGGCCCCTGGCAACATATGGAGATCGCCCGGATGCGCGCGCTGGAGCTGGCTCGTCCGCTGCTGCGCGACACCAACACCGGTATCACTATCGTTACCGAGATCGATGGCAGCATCATCGGCCAGATCCCGCAGTTTGAAGCGGGCGTGCTGCGCAGCGAAGTGCGTCCCGCCCACGGCGAGACCCCCTACATGCGCTTTGGCAGCTGGCCCCTCTACGGTCTGACCGTGCTGCTGCTGGGTCTGGCGCTGGCGCTGCGTCCCAAGGCTCATCCCTGGGCCCGCGAGCTGTAATGGCCATCCGCAATCCCTGATAAACAACGAGGCGCCCGCAGGCGCCTCGTTTTTTTCATCTTCAATCAAAGCGATATGCCTGAGAAGGACATAAAACCGAGGGACATCAGCCCCGCCACGATAAAGGTGATGCCGATGCCCCGCAGCCCCTCGGGGACATCGGCGTACTTCAGTTTCTGGCGCAAACCGGCCATGGCGACAATGGCCAGCAGCCAGCCAAGCCCTGAACCTGCGCTGTAGACCAGTGACTCAATGAAATCGTAATCCCGCTGCGCCATAAACATCACCCCGCCGAAGATGGCGCAGTGCACCGTCAACAACGGCAGATAGATACCGAGCGCCTGATAGAGCGCCGGAACGTACTTGTCGAGCACCATCTCCATCACCTGCACCAGCGCCGCCAACACCCCGATGTAGATGATGTAATCGAGAAATCCCAGATCGAATTCACCGAAAAAGGTACTGCCTGCCCGCAAGATATGGCGGTAAATCAAGTTGTTGAGGGGAATGGCGATCACCATCACCACCAGGATCGTCATGCCAAGGCCAAAGGCGGTGTTGATGTTCTTCGAGACGGCCAGAAAGGTACACATCCCCAGAAAGAAGGCCAGGGCGAGGTTTTCGACAAAGATCGAGTGAATAAACAGGTTGAGGTAGTAGTCCATAGGTGTGCTCACCAGGTGTTTGCGCAAAGAGAAAGTCTGCCTCTGGCCGATGGCCAGCAGCATGGACGACACAACAGAAAGCGCGGACGCAACTCCGGACGATAGAGCGCAGGCTGCAGGTGTCTGCCTGCCCCGTCAGTCAATCGGTAGCGTTAAAAGCCGTGTGAAAATGTGGATGAGCGTCCGCCAGCCGGGTGAGCTAGTCGCCTTGACAGAAACGATATTGCAGATGGTGGCCGCAGAGTTGCCGTTTATGCAGATAGCCAACGTGGCCACAAGCTTGTCTGACATAGATCAGCGGCACAAAGAACAGCAGGCCACAGAGCAGGCCGAGGATGTCGTGCTGGAACCAGGCCAGCAGCATCTGATAGAGATGGCCGTCCCGCGCTTTCGCCAACCGCCGCCCCTGCTCGACCCCGTGGCGCCACTGGTTGCCCGGCAGCAAGCCGACCGTGTCGACGAGACGCTGGTTGAGCGGGTCTTGCAGTGCCATCCCCGCCATCGCCCCGGCAGATGGCCCCTGCGAAACGGCGCTCAGCCCAGCTGCGGCAAAAGCAGCGAGCCACAGAATGCAGGCGATGGCAAAGGCCATTGCACCGTGCTGTATGCGGCTTGGGGTGAAGCGACTGGCAAGAGGCAAGGTTCGAGCTCCTTCAGGGATGACAGGAATGCGGGGATAAATATATCACAAGCAATCGCTTTATTGGATTTTGATATTCAATTAATCATTCAAATCAGCACTAAACACTCAATTATCACTGAACTGAGCATTTAAAAACCCAAACAAATGGGGGAGCATCTGCTCCCCCGTCCGGTCCCTGGCTCACCCTCAATGGCAATAGCCATCCTCTTCACATCGCCTGCAGGCAGCAGATCACATAGCCGTAACTACCCAGATATTGGCGGTGGATGGCCACTTCCCGGCTCAAGTCCTGCCAGGCGGCACTCTCCCCCAGCTCGTCTCGATAGCGCACCAGATTGACCTCGATAGGGGCCAGATAGTTGTTCCAGGCGCTCATCGGCAAGGGGGTGTGTGACAGGCAGCGGTAGCCTGCCGCTTGTACCGTCTCAAGCAGGCCCGCCAGCGTCTGCATGGCGGGATAATCCTGCTGCCAGAATGCCAACGCCGCCTCTGGCGGGTTATCGGTCAGCCAGACCACATCACTGAGCACGATGCAAGCCTGTGGGCTCGCGAGCAGTGGACGCCACGCCTTCAGTGCATTGGCAACCCCCATCACGTAAGCGCTCCCCTCTGCCCAGATGAGGTCGGCCGGGACCAGATCGTCCGGCAGTGCCGCCATGTTGGCGCAGAGGGTGGAGACATGCTCAAAGCCCGCAGCACGGGCGGAGTGCGCCACGGCGGCCAGCGCCTCCTCTTCCAGATCGATGGCCACAATGGCGGCATCAGTCACCTGAGCCAGCGCCATGGTCGAGGCACCGCGCCCGCAGCCCATGTCGAGGATACGGCGCGGCCGGATGGGCAAGGCGGCAAACTGCTGCTGAGTGAAGGCGCGATCCCCCGGCCCCCAGTAACTCATGCCATCCAGCAGCTGGATAAAGTCCTTGATGTAACGCTCATGTTCATTCATGTCTTTGCTCAACCATTGCAAGTGGTAGCGATCTTTCTCGCTAAAACCCTGTTTCATCACCCAAGCGAAGTAGGCCTCCGGTGCCTCGCGCTGCAGTTGCAGCTGCCAGGCCTTGAATTCCTCACCGGAGCGCGGGCGCAGCCCTGCCAGATCCGCCAACAGATCCCGGGCGCGCTGCATCCGCGCCAGCTCCTCATCCAGCTCCCTGACCCGGGCCAGCAATGCCGCCTGATCTATCTCGCCAGCCAGACAGGCGAGGCACTGCTTGAGGCTGAGGCCACCTGCCTGCAGGGCCTGAACCATCTGCAGTCGCTGCAGATCCCCCTCGTCATAGTGGCGATAGCCGTTGGCGGCCCGGGTACCGGTAATCACCCCCAGCTTCTCGTAATAGAGCAGGGTGGAGCGGGCGAGGCCGCAGCGGCGGGCCAGTTCGGATATTTTCATGGCAATCACTCACGGTGCGGGCCCTCAGGTGACCCGATAGAGACGAGCTTAAACTGTAAAGCTATAGACAGGTCAACGCCCTTTTCCAGAGATCTGCCAACAAAAACGGCCACCCGAGGGTGGCCGTTTTTGTTGGCGCTATCTGCGATAAAGCAGCGATGCTCCCAGCTCAGAGACCGGCTGCCTCCAGATGCTCCACCAGCAGCTGCACGCTGCGGTTGCCGCGCCACTCGTTGACATCGAGCCGGTAGACAAGCCGCACCCGCTTCACCGAGGCATCGGGCCAGCGCTTGAGATCGACGCCGAAGGCGATGGCATCCACCGCGTGACCAGAATCGGTTGTCAGCATCATCTTGAGGTGCTTCTCCCCCACCAGCCGCTGCTGCACCAGCACGAATTCGCCGTCAAACAGCGGCTCGGGGAAGGCCTGACCCCAGGGGCCGGAGGCGCGAATCAGCTCTGCCAGCTCGAGAGTGAGCTCGTCCGGCAGCAGCTCGCCATCGGTGAGCAGCACCCCGGTCAAGAGCTCCGGTGTCACCAGCTCGCTGATGACTGCCTCAAAGGCCCGACCGAACGCCTCGATGTTGGCCTTGGGCAGGGTCAGCCCCGCCGCCATGGCGTGGCCGCCAAACTTGCCCATCAGCCCCGGATGGCGGGTATCGAGCAGTTCCAGTGCATCGCGCAGGTGCACGCCGGGGATGGATCGGCCGGAGCCCTTGAGCTCGGTCTCGCTGCTCTCGGCAAAGGCAATGACCGGGCGGTAGTACTTCTCCTTCACCTTGGAGGCCACCAGCCCCACCACCCCCTGATGCCACTCGTTGCGGTGCAGCACTATGCCCGACGGCACCTCGCCATCGCGAAAACGGATCTGCTCCAGAGTGGCGAGGGCCTCCTGTTGCATCCCCTGCTCGATCTCCTTGCGCTCCTGATTGAGGCTGTCCATCTCGGCCGCAAGCTGGCGCGCCAAATTGAGATCATCGCAGAGCAGACAGGCAACCCCGAGGGACATATCATCGAGACGGCCCACCGCGTTGAGGCGCGGCCCCAGCGCAAAGCCGAGGTCGGCGGCGGTGAGGCGGCGACCATCGCGGCCCGACACATCCACCAGCGCCTGAATGCCGGGGCGACAGCGCCCGGCCCGGATCCGCTGCAAGCCCTGATGGACCAGAATACGGTTGTTGCCATCGAGCGCCACCACATCGGCGACCGTGCCTAGGGCCACCAGATCGAGGTAATCCGCCACATTGGGGGCGCGCAACCCTTGCCGTTCGTACCAGCCGAGCTGACGCAGATGGGTGTTGAGGGCCGCCATCAGATAGAAGGCCACCCCCACCCCGGCCAGCGACTTGGAGGGGAAATCGCAACCATGCTGGTTCGGGTTGACGATGGCATCGGCGTCAGGCAGCTCCTGACCCGGTAAATGGTGATCGGTAACCAGTACCTGCATGCCCGCCGCCTTGGCTGCCGCCACCCCGGCGATGCTGGAGATGCCGTTATCCACCGTGATAAGAAACTCGGCGCCACGGGCCACCGCCAGCTCGACAATTTCGGGGGTAAGGCCGTAGCCAAACTCGAAGCGGTTGGGCACCAGAAAATCGATGTGGCGACCGCCCATGGCGCGCAGGGCCAGCACACACAGGGCCGAACTGGTGGCACCATCGCAGTCGAAGTCGCCGACAATCAGGATCCGTTTCTGGGCAGTCAGAGCCTCCGCCAGCAGCGGCACCGCCTGCTCCATGCCATAGAGGCGCTGGGGCGGCAACAGCTGGCTGGCGCTGCGCTCCAGCAGGGCGGGATCCTCTACGCCACGGCTGGCGAAGATTTGGCGGAGCAGGGGATGCAGGGTGGCAGGCAGATGGGAATCATCAACTCGCGGACGACGACGGATTTGCAGGGACATCAATATGATCCAGTATCTTGAGCAGCTGTTCGGGGCTCTGATACCCGCGCACCAGATCCCCGTCGGAGGAGACCCAGGCCGGCAGTACCTTGACCCCCAACCATTGGCTCAGGCCAATATTTTGGATAAGGGTCTCACTACATGCCGTTTGAGGCAAATAGGCTTTGAAGGGATCATTCTGTAGCAGGGGATCCTGGCACCAGTGGGAAGCCTGTCCTGCATGTTCAATCACGGGGTAGAGCTCGACACTGACCCCGGACGCCTGCAGATGTTGCAGCGTGCCGGGCAGCTGGCGACGAGCGGCATCCTGCTCACCGAAAAAGAGCGCAACCCGATGACGCTCATTACTGGCCTGGAGCACGACCGGTGTATGGGTCACCTGGGACAAGCCCAGTCGACGCTGCTCGCGCATGCCCGAGATGGTGAGGTTCTTCATGTTATGAGTCATATCCAGCATGACCCCCTGCACCACATAGTTCCCCTTGGCATCGCTGTAGAGCACCCCTTGTGAAGTGCCCAGCATATAGAGCCCGGGAATGGGGGTCTGTTCCACCAGATAAACAGAGACCCCTAACCGGGCGGTAATGGTCTGTTTCAAGGTTTGGGTATCCATCCCCGCTCTGGCAGCAAATGTGCACAAAAGCATCATTCCCAGTAGTAAATACTTCACTTGTTTACTCACGCGGTATGAATGAATCGACCCAGCAAACTACAGCAGCACAGCTCATCATTCAACCAGCTACTTATCAAAAAATTAATATCACTTTGTACCAAAAAAATGGTTCCCCCCGATTGCCAAGGACTCATAACGCCCGCAAGCTAGTCAGGACGACAGGAATAACGCAGCTTAGCCTCTGTTTTTCCTGACAAGAGTTCGCCCTTTGGCCAGGGTAGTCAACGCGCTATCTTGTTTAATTTCGGAGGAAATAATGAGTCTGATTCAAGAGTTCAAAGCCTTTGCCGCCCGCGGCAACGTCATCGACATGGCCGTCGGTATCATCATCGGTGCCGCCTTCGGCAAAATTGTCTCCTCTTTTGTCGGTGACGTGATCATGCCGCCCATCGGCCTGATCCTGGGCGGCGTGGACTTCAGCGACCTGGCGGTCACCCTGAAGGCTGCAGAAGGGACAACACCCGCCGTGGTCATCGCCTATGGCAAGTTCATCCAGACCATCATCGACTTTCTGATCATATCTTTCGCCATCTTCATGGGACTGAAGGCCATCAACACCCTCAAGAAAAAGCAGGAAGAGGAAGCCGCCGCCCCGGCAGGCCCGACCAAGGATCAGGAGCTGCTGACCGAGATCCGTGATCTGCTGAAATCCCAGCAAGGGAAATAAGCGCCATCTCCTGTCGTGTAGAGATAAAAAAACCGCCTGCTGGCGGTTTTTTGTTTTTGGGAGGCCAGCCACTCAAGCTCTGGGGTGGTGCTCCCCGTGCAGCGCCTTGAGTCGCTCGTTGGCCACATGGGTGTAGATCTGGGTGGTGGAGAGATCCGCGTGACCCAGTAGCATCTGCACAACCCGCAGGTCGGCGCCGTGGTTGAGCAGATGGGTGGCAAAGGCGTGGCGCAAGGTATGGGGGGATAGCTCGCCGTTAATCCCGGCCCGCTGCGCGTAAAGCTTGATGCGGTGCCAGAAGGTCTGGCGGGTCATCATACGGGCCTGCTTGGAGGGAAACACCACATCTGAGCTGGTGCCCCCCAGCAGCAGGGTGCGGGCCTCGCGGTAGTAACGCTCCAGCCAGTGCATCGCCTCCTCGCCCATCGGCACCAGCCGCTCCTTATTGCCCTTGCCGACCACCCGCACCAAACCCTGACGCAAACTGACATGCTCGGCAGTGAGCCCCACCAGCTCGGAAACCCGCAAGCCGGTAGCGTAGAGCAGTTCCAGCATTGCCTTGTCCCGCAACTCCAGCGGGTCATCCACCAGCGGCGCACTCAGCAACGCATCCACCTCCGTTTCGCTTAAATCGGAGGGGAGTTTTTTCGGCAGCTTGGGCCCCTCCAGCAGCACGGTCGGATCATCGCTGCGCAGCTTCTCACGGTTGAGATACTGATAGAAACGGCGCAAGGCCGAGAGAAAACGGGCGGTGCTGCTGGCCGCAAACTGGTGATCGACCCGCCAGGCGAGGTAGTGCTGGATCTCGTCCATCCCCGCCAGCAGCAGCGAGCTCCCCTGCTCGTCGAGCCAGAGGGAGAACTTCTCCAGATCGCTGCGATAGGAGCTGACCGTGTTGTCAGACAATCCCCGCTCCAGCCAGAGAGCATCGAGAAAGGGTTCAATCAGGGGATGGGGGTCGGGCTTGCTCATGGTGCGCTGCAATCAGGGGAAAGATGGCCCATTGTAACGCGCCAACTCCTTGGAAAGACAAGGCACTTTCATTGGAAAGATAAGGCACGTTTGCCACCCCCCTTGCCGGGCGGTGAAGGTCGAATGGCAATCTGCTAGACTGGCGCCCTCCCCTTACGTTACCCATCGTGTTGCCAACATGGCGCAACCCACACGAGCATGAGAGAACGCGCCAAAGCAAGCGAGAAAGCGCCAACAGAGAGAAGAGCGATGAAGATTGGTCTGTTTTACGGTTCCACCACCTGCTACACCGAGATGGCTGCCGAGAAGATCCGCGCCCTCATCGGCCCCGAGCTGGTGGATATTCACAATATCAAGGATGTCTCCCTACGCCTGATGGAGGATTACGAGATCCTGATCCTCGGCATCTCCACCTGGGATTTTGGCGAACTGCAGGAGGACTGGGAGTCCCGCTGGGAAGATATCACTGATCTCCATCTGGAGGGACGCATCGTCGCCCTGTTTGGCCTCGGCGATCAGCTCGGTTATGGCGAATGGTTCCAGGACGCCCTCGGCATGCTGCACGATCAGCTGGTGCCAAAAGGGGTCAAGCTGGTGGGCTACTGGCCCAACGAAGGGTACGAATTCGATGCCTCCAAGGCACTGATCGACGATGGCCGTCACTTCGTCGGGCTGGCCCTCGATGATGCCAACCAATATGACCAGACCGATCCGCGCATCGAGCAGTGGGTCGAACAGATCCTGAGCGAAATCCACGCCCTGCTCTGATCTTTCCTACGTTTTGGCAAAACGACCCTGAGCGCCTGGCCCTGGCCGCCGGGCGCAGTTATCGCACCGATTTTCTCAATCGGTATCATCGCATGACGCTATAGCGACTTTTTTGTGCTGGTCTGCAACAATGGACTCGACATCCCATAACAATCAGAACCGGATGTCGGAAGCAAACGGACAGACCAGAAAAGGATATTCTATGACTCCATTCTCCCTGTTGGCCCCCACCATTGCCCGTGACGTGCTCGATCACGCGCTGGCGCTGGGTGCCGATTTTGCCGAGCTGTTTGTCGAGCGAAAGCGCCGCAGCCAGCTCAGCCTGCTCTCCAGCCAGATAGAGAACATCAGCGGCGGCCTCGATTTCGGTATCGGCGTGCGCCTCTGTTACGGCCACAAGGTGCTCTACGGCTACACCAATCTGGCCAGCCGCGACGAACTGCTGCGCATCGTCACCCTGCTGGCGGCCAAAGACCGCCGCGACCCGGTGGTGACCGCCACCGCCTTCGATTTCACCCGCCTGAGCGATCGCAACCCGGTGGCCCTGCCGCTGTCGGCAGACAAGCTGCTGGAGCAGAAGATCGCCTATCTGCACGCCATGGATGCGGTGGCCCGTGCCGAGAGCAGCAAGGTGAGCCAGTTCTCCGGCAACGTGCTGGGCTGGGAGCAGGAGGTGGAGATCTTCAACAGCGAAGGAGTGCAAGTGGCCGATCGCCGCCACTACAACCGCATCATGGCCCAGACCATCGCCATGGAAGGGAGCGAGCAGAGCGTCGGTTACGAGGCCCCCGGCGCCCTGATGGGCTGGGAGCATGCCGATCGCATCGATCCGCGCGAGCTGGCCCTCACCGCCACCCGTCAGGCACTGGTGAAACTGGGCGCGGCTCCCTGCCCGAGCGGCACCCTGCCGGTCATCATGGAGAACGGCTTTGGCGGCGTCATCTTCCACGAGGCGTGCGGCCACCTGCTGGAGACCACCTCGGTAGCCAAGAAGGCCTCTGTATTCCATGACAAGATGGGCCAGCTCATCGCCAATCCGGCAGTCAGCGCTGTGGATGAAGGCTTGCAGAGCAACGCCTGGGGCTCCATCAACGTCGATGACGAGGGGATGGCGACCCAGCACACCCAGCTCATCAAGGACGGCGTACTGACCGGTTTTCTGGTGGACAGAATGGGCGCCCTCAAGACGGGCTACGCCCGCACCGGCTCGGGTCGGCGCGAATCCTACAAGTACGCCCCCACCTCGCGCATGCGCAACACCTATATCGAACCGGGCAACCACAGCCTCGACGATATGCTGGCTACCGTCGAACATGGCATCTACGCCAAGAAGATGGGGGGCGGCTCGGTACAACCCGGCACCGGCGAGTTCAACTTCAATGTGCAGGAGGCCTACCTCATCGAGCACGGCAAGATCACCAGACCGCTCAAGTCGGCCACCCTGATCGGTACCGGCCCGCAGGTGCTGAAAGAGATCTCCATGGTAGGCCGCAATCTGGCACTGGCCGCCGGCATGTGCGGCTCGGTCTCGGGCTCGGTCCCCACCTCGGTGGGCCAGCCGGCCCTCAAAGTGGACAATATTCTGGTGGGAGGGAATGCCTGATGAGCCAACTCGACATGAACCAACTGCTCACCCGCCTGCTCGACAAGGTGGCCGACCTCGGCGCCGAGGCGGACATCATCGCTAATCAGGAGAAGGCCTTCTCCCTCAAGGCAGACAAGGGCGAGCTGGGTGAATACAAGGTCACCAGCAGCCAGCAGCTCGGTATTCGCCTGATCAAAGAGGGCCGAGTCGGCATCGCCTACTCGGAATCCCTCGATGAGCTGGCGCTTGATGCCATGCTGCAAGATGCGCTCGATGCCAGCCGCTTTGCCAAGGTGGATGCGGATCAGCGCATCTCGGTGGCCAATAGCCGGATCACCACAGATTGCGCCGAGATCAACCAGCCCGATACCACGCCGGTTGAGGAGAAGATCGCCCTGGCCCTGCGCCTCGAATCTGACATGCTGGCCATGCCCGATGTGAGCGGCGCCCCCTACAACAGCTTCTTCGAAGGTGAGAGCCAGCTCTGGCTCGCCAACAGTCAGGGTACCCTCTGCCAGCACGGCGAGTTCAGCGTCGGCTGCTACACCTCGGCGCTGGTGGAACGGGATGGCCGCCAATCGATGCACTCGCAGGGGCAGTATGGCCGTCGCTTCGACGAGCTGGATAGCCAGGCCCTGATCGAGCAGATCTACGCCATCGCCGATGGACTACTGCCCGGTGAAGCGGTACCGAGCGGTCGCTACAGCGTCATCTTTAGCACCAACTGCTTCGCCAGCCTGTTTGGCTGCTTTCAGGGCGTGCTATCAGGCAAGTGGGCCCAGCAGGGGATCAACCCCTGGCGCAGCAAGGTCGGCCAGAGCGTGGCGTCACGCTGGCTTACTCTGGAGAGCAAGGTCTATATGCCGGGCGGCATGAACATCAAGGCGTTTGATGGCGAGGGGGCGGCCAGCTCGGATCTGCTGCTGATTGGCGAAGGGGAGCTGAAAACCCTGCTCCACAACAGCGCCACCGCCCGCCACTTTGGCGTCGCCAGCAACGGCTCGGCCGCACGCGGTGCCCGCAGCGCCCTCGATGTGACCGCTCGCCATCTGGTGTTTGGCGCGGGCCCCCACTGCGAAGCGGAAGTGCAGAGCGGCGACTATCTGGAGCTGGTCAAGCTTGATGGCCTGCATTCGGGTGCCGATGCGGTGAGCGGCGACTTCTCCTTTGGCGCGTCAGGGTTCCTCTGCCGCGATGGAGTTCGCCTGCAGCCGGTGCGCGGCATCACGGTAGCGGGCAACTTCTACCGCCTGCTGGGCGAGCTGGAATCGGTCGGGGATACCCTGCACCACAACGACGGCAAGGGCTTCTACGCCCCGCAGATCCGTTTTGGCGGTCTCTCAGTCGCGGGCAAGTAAACGCCCCAACGAAACCTGCAAGTAAGAAAAAGGCGCCTGATGGCGCCTTTTTGCTCGTTATCTCGTCCGCATTGATGGCATGACTCAGGGCGAGAGCGGCTCGCGGTAATACTCGGCGCAGCCGCATTCGGGGCAGGTATCGAGCTGTTGTGGGTGTAGCACGGTATGGCGCCAGCCGCACTGGTCGCACACCATGACCCCCAGCCCCACCCAGTCACCCGCTTCGTAAACCCCCTTGTGCTCCAGTTCGTCGGCCAGCTCGCGCCACTCCACCTGGGCGCGGTCGGTCACATCCGCCAGCCAGGACCACGCGGTGTCTTTGAGGGCCAACATAAAGGCAGACTCTTCCACCTGCGCACTATCATCATGGCGCCCCTCGTCATAGTTGCCCAGATCCCGCTTCACGTACTCGGCGATGAGCGCCAGTTCGTCCTGAGTCAGGTCGCTGGCCGCCTCCAGATAGGCCTGCACCTTGGCAATCATCCGGTTGAGGCGCTCCCCCTGGAACTCTTCAGTCTCTTGCCACTGTTTTTGCAGCTCGGCAATGAAGGCTTCGTACCCTTTTTGACGTTTGTCCATGGCTCTAACTCCTCTACTAAACCCTGATCTGGCCCGGCTTAAGGCCCAAGGGACGCTGGCGGTTGTTGCCGCCGCAGGATATGGGTATTCTATTGCGATTTCCCAGCTGATTTATCTATTCATTTCACAGATCCGGATGTCACCAATGCAAGAGCAATACGTTCCCCAATCAATCGAACCAGCAGTGCAAAAGCACTGGGATGCCAAGAAAACCTTCAAGGCCGTGGAGAAGGTAGACAAGGAGAAGTTCTACTGCCTGTCCATGTTCCCCTATCCGTCTGGTCGACTACACATGGGGCACGTTCGTAACTACACCATAGGTGATGTGATCTCCCGTTATCAACGCCTCAATGGCAAGAACGTGCTGCAACCCATAGGTTGGGATGCATTCGGTCTGCCGGCCGAGAACGCCGCGATCAAAAACAATACCGCACCGGCGCCCTGGACCTACGAAAACATCGAATACATGAAGAACCAGCTGAAGATGCTGGGTCTGGGTTATGACTGGGATCGTGAAGTCGCCACCTGCAAACCGGATTACTACCGCTGGGAGCAGTGGTTCTTCACCAAGCTCTACGAGAAGGGTCTGGTCTACAAAAAGACCTCCTCCGTAAACTGGTGCCCGAACGACATGACCGTACTGGCCAACGAGCAGGTGGTCGACAACTGCTGCTGGCGCTGTGACACCCCGGTGGAGCAGAAAGAGATCCCCCAGTGGTTCATCAAGATCACCGACTACGCCGAAGAGCTGCTCAGCGACATCGACAATCTGGAAGGTTGGCCGGAGATGGTCAAGACCATGCAGCGCAACTGGATTGGCCGCTCCGAAGGGGTCAACATCAGCTTTGCCATCGAGGGTCAGGCTGAGCAGCTGGAGGTCTACACCACCCGTCCGGACACCTTCATGGGCGTCACCTATGTCGGTATCGCTGCCGGTCACCCGCTGGCGCTGCAAGCAGCCCAGAACAACCCGGAGCTGGCCGCCTTCATCGAAGAGTGCAAGAACACCAAGGTAGCCGAAGCTGAACTGGCCACCATGGAGAAGAAGGGCATGGCCACAGGCCTCTATGCCATTCACCCGCTGGATGGCCGCAAGGTACCGGTCTGGGTCGCCAACTTCGTGCTCATGAACTACGGCACCGGCGCCGTGATGGCAGTTCCGGCCCACGATCAGCGTGACTTCGAATTCGCCACCAAATATGGCCTCGACATCAAGGCGGTGATCAAGCCGGTTGATGGCGACGTCGACGTGAGCGACGCCGCTTATACCGAGAAAGGCGTGCTGTTCAACTCCGGCGAGTTTGACGGTCTCGACTTCCAGGGCGCCTTCGATGCCATTGCCAGCAAGCTGGAAGGGCTCGGCAAGGGCAAGCGCACCGTCAACTACCGTCTGCGTGACTGGGGTGTCTCCCGTCAGCGTTACTGGGGCGCCCCCATCCCGATGCTGACCCTGGCTGACGGTACCGTAGTGCCGACGCCGGAAGACCAGCTGCCGGTGCTGCTGCCGGAAGATGTGGTGATGGATGGTATCCAGAGCCCGATCAAAGCCGATGCCGAGTGGGCCAAGACCACTTACAACGGTCAGGAAGCGTTCCGCGAGACCGATACCTTCGACACCTTTATGGAGTCCTCCTGGTACTACGCGCGCTACTGCTCCCCAGACTACGACAAGGGCATGCTGGATCCGGCTGCTGCCAACCACTGGCTGCCGGTGGATCAGTACATCGGCGGTATCGAGCACGCCTGTATGCACCTGCTCTACGCCCGCTTCTTCCACAAGCTGCTGCGTGACGCCGGTCTGGTCAACAGCGACGAGCCGTTCAAGCGCCTGCTCTGCCAGGGCATGGTGCTGGCCGACGCCTTCTACTACAAAGACGAGAAAGGCGGCAACGTCTGGGTCAGCCCGACCGACGTCAAGGTAGAGCGTGACGAGAAGGGTCGCATCACCAAGGCCATCGACAACGAAGGTCGTGAGGTAATGCACTCCGGCATGACCAAGATGTCCAAGTCCAAGAACAACGGCATCGACCCGCAGCTGATGGTCGAGCGTTACGGCGCCGATACCGTCCGTCTGTTCATGATGTTCGCCTCCCCGGCAGAGATGACGCTGGAGTGGTCCGACTCCGGCGTAGAGGGTGCCCAGCGCTTCCTGCGTCGCCTGTGGCGCGTCACCTTCGAGCACGTCTCCGGTGGCGCCGTTGCCGCTCTGGATGTGGCTGCTCTCACCAACGAGCAGAAAGCGGTACGCCGTGAACTGCACAAGACCATCGCCAAGGTGAGCGATGACGTGGGTCGCCGTCAGACCTTCAACACCGCCATCGCCGCCATTATGGAGCTGATGAACAATCTCTCCAAGCTGGGTAGCGACGAGCAGGACCGCGCCCTGATGCAGGAAGCGCTGGAAGCCGTGGTGGTCATGCTCTACCCCATCACCCCGCACATCGGCTTCGAGCTGTGGAAGATGCTGGGCAAGGGCGACGACATCGATCACGCAGCCTGGCCGGTGGCCGATGAAGCGGCCATGGTCGAGACCGAGAAGCTGGTGGTGGTGCAGATCAACGGCAAGATGCGCGGCAAACTGACCGTGCCGGCCGAGATCAGCCAGGCCGATGTCGAGAAGCTGGCGATGGCCGATGCCTCCGTGCAGAAGTTCACCGACGGCCTGACCGTGCGCAAGGTGATCTATGTACCGGGCAAGCTGCTCAACATCGTTGCTAACTGATCGGTTGCCAACTGATCATTGCCAATCTGTGACAGCAAACGGATGATAACGGCGGGCCCTGCGCCCGCCGCTTTCCCTTAATGCAAAGAGGATTTTCTATGGGCACCATCTTCACCCGCTGGATGGCCATCGTGCTGGCTGGTCTGCTGCTGCAAGGCTGCGGCTTTCACATGCGCGGCAACGGCATTCCGAGCGAGCTGATGACCATGAAGGTCGTGGGCGACAACAAGAGCGACTTCTACCGGATGGTTACCACCCGTCTGAAGGCCTCTGGCGTGACCCTGGCCGACAAGGAGGGCATTCCGGTGCTCACTCTGGGCGGCGTAGGCAGCACCAGTCAGGTCGCCTCGGTCAACGCGCTGGGGACGGACACCGAATATGTGCTGGGCTTTGGTACCCAGTTCACCATCTCGGTACCGGGCAAGCCGACCCAGGTCTTCCCCATCAACTTCAACCGCAGCTTCCTCAACAAGCCGGATGCAGCGCTCGCCTCCTCCCGTGAGCAGGAGCAGCTCAACCGCGAAATGCAGGAGCAGGCGGCCAATCAGGTGATCCGGCAGTTGAGTCAGGTCAGCTTCTGATGCGGATTTACCCGGAACAATTTGGTGACCACCTCAAAGCAGGGCTTCGGCCCTGCTATCTCGTTTTTGGCGACGAGCCCCTGCTGCGACTGGAGGCCATCGACGCCATCCGTCAGATCGCCCGCAAGCAGGGTTTCGATGAGCGCCACACCTTCGTGGTGGAACAGGGGCTGGACTGGAATCAGGTCTACGATGCCTGTCAGGCCATGAGCCTCTTCTCCGCCCGTCAGATCATCGAACTGGAGCTGCCCGCCAAGGTGGACAAGGATCTGGCCGCCCGTATCAGCGAAATTGGCAAGCAGCTTCATCCCGACCTGCTGCTGGTGCTGAGCGGCGGTCGCCTCAACCAGACCCAGATGAAAGCAGCCTGGTTCGACAAGCTCTACCAGATTGGCACCTATGTGCCGGTCAACCATCCGGAGCCCAAGTTCTTCCCGCGCTGGATGAGCGCCCGTTTTGCGCGTTTCGGCCTCAAGGCGCTGCCCGATGCCATCAACTTCATGTGCCACTCCTACGAGGGCAACCTGCTGGCCGCCAGCCAGGAGATCGAGAAGCTGACCCTGCTCTCGCCGCCCCAGCCCATCAGCGTCACCTATCTGCAAGAGACCATTATCCGCCACGCCCACTTCACCCCGTTCCAGCTGGTCGATACCCTGCTGGAGGGCAAGGTGAACCGGGCCCAGCGCATTCTGGCCGCCCTGCGGGCCGAAGGCACCGAGCCGGGGATGTTGGCCTGGACCCTCTGCCGCGAGCTGGAGCAGCTGACCGAGCTGTCGCTGGTGATGCGCAACGGCCAGCCGCTGGGGGAGCACTTCAGCCGCCTGCGCATCTGGCAGAGCCGCCAGCAGCTCATTCAGCAAGCGCTGACTCGTCTCCCCTTCGCCAAGTTGCAACAACTATGGCAGCTGATGGCGCAACTGGATGGCGCCCAGCGCCGCTTTGATACCGAACAGGCGTGGCTGATGCTGCAGACCATTGCCCTCGGCTTTCGTGATGGCACCCCGCTGCCGCTGGTGATGGAGAGCAGCCCGTGCTGAAGGCGCCTGTCGGTTTGCTTGGCGGCACCTTCGACCCCATCCATATCGGTCATCTTCGCCCGGCGATCGAGGCGCGCGATGCTCTCGGGCTGGCCGAAATGCGGCTGATCCCGAACCATATCCCGCCCCACCGCGCCAATCCGTTCTGCTCCAGCGAACAGCGTCTCGCCATGGTCAAACTGGCGGCGGCAGAGAACCACCACTTTGTGGTGGATGAGCGGGAGCTGAGACGGGACAAGCCCTCTTACACCATCGATACCCTGATCGAGCTGCGTCATGAACTGCCCGATACGCCGCTCTGTTTTCTGATGGGGATGGATTCCCTGCTGAGCCTGCCAAGCTGGCACCGCTGGCAGGAGCTGCTCGACTATGCCCATCTGGTGGTGAGCGTGCGGCCGGGCTGGCAACCGGATTATCCGGCCGGGGTGGCACAGCTGCTGGCGCGCCATCACACCGCGGATGCCAACGCGCTGCATCAGCGTCTGGCCGGTCATATCTGGCTGGCGGACAACCAGCCCATCGAACTGTCAGCCACCCGACTGCGAGCCTTGCTGGATGCGGGACAAGACACCCGCTACCTCTTGCCCGAGTCGGTTGCGCACTATATTGATCAACAGGGGCTCTACCGCGCCAACCGCCGCTAGCCCCTGTCGTTATCCCGCCCCACCCGATGGGAAACGGGAGTGACCATGATATAATCCGCCGCCCTGACGCAAACGCTGCGCGCCGGAATACAGGAGAGACTCATTGCAAGGCCAAGAATTGCATGCCTTTATCATCGACAAGATCGATGACATGAAAGGCCGCGACATCATCACCCTCGATGTACGCGGCAAATCCAGCATTACTGACACCATGATCATCTGTTCCGGCAACTCCAGTCGTCACGTCAGCGCCATTGCCCACCATCTGGCCAGCGAGGCCCGCCACGCGGGTCTGGATCTGCTGAGCGTGGAAGGGCAACTGAGCGGTGAATGGGTGCTGGTAGATATGGGCTCGGTGATCGTGCATGTGATGCAGGATGAACACCGTGACTTCTACCAACTGGAAAAGCTGTGGAGCGGTGCCGCTCAAATGAATACGCAATAAGAGCACAAGTGTAACGACCATGAAGATCCAGTTGATTGCGGTGGGCACCAAGATGCCCGCCTGGGTAGAGCATGGCTTCGAAGAGTATCGTCGCCGCTTCCCCAAAGACATGCCGTTTGAACTCGTCGAGATCGGCGCTGGCAAACGGGGCAAAAATGCCGACATTCCCCGCATCCTGCAGAAGGAAGGGGAAGCCATGCTGGCGGCTGCGGGGCGCTCGCGCATCGTTACCCTCGACATTCCGGGCAAGCCCTGGACCACGGAGCAGCTGGCCACCCAGCTGGAGGCGTGGAAACTCGATGGCCGCGATGTGGCCCTGCTGGTCGGCGGACCGGAAGGCTTGTCCCCCGAGTGCAAGGCTGCTGCCGAACAGAGCTGGTCCCTGTCACCGCTCACCCTGCCCCATCCGCTGGTACGGGTACTGGTGGCCGAGAGCCTCTACCGTGCCTGGAGCATAACGACCAATCATCCGTATCATAGAGAGTGAGCCATGCGTCTCTGGAGTCTCACCTCTCATATTCACCCCTATCACAGAGAGTGAACAATGCAGTTCCTGCTCTTATTGCCCCCAAGGGTCTTGAGGTAAAGGCATGCTGAAACAACGCATCGAAATGCGCGATCACAGTGCCGAGGGCAATCTGTTCTTCCGGCGCACCCTGGTAGCCTACATCGGCATCGTCGTGCTGATGCTGGTGCTGCTGGGCAATCTCTATTATCTGCAGGTCGAGTCCTACGACACCTACCAGACGCGTTCCAACTCCAACCGCATCCGGGTAGTGCCGGTGGCGCCACCCCGGGGTCTCATCTACGACACCAACGGCGTGCTGCTGGCGGAGAACCGCCCTGTCTACAGTCTGGAAATCGTCCCGGAAGAGACTAGGGATCTTGAAAAAACCGCTGACCAGCTGATCGCCCTGCTGGGGCTGCCGGAAGGCACCAAAGAGAAGTTTCTGACCGAGGTGAAACGCCAACGTCGCTTCAAGCCGGTCCCTCTCTACGAAAAGCTGACCGAATATCAGGTGGCACTCTTCTCGGTCAACCAGCACAACTATCCGGGAGCCAGTATCGAGGCTTACCTCAAGCGCTACTACCCGTTTGGCGACACCCTGACCCATGCGCTGGGTTATGTGGCCAAGATCAACACCCGCGACGTGGAGCGTCTCGAAAAAGAGGACAAACTCGCCAACTATGCCGCCACCAAGGATATCGGCAAGCAGGGGGTGGAGAAGTATTACGAGGATGAGCTGCACGGGGTGGCGGGTTATCAGGAGGTCGAGGTCAACAACCGCGGCCGGATTGTCCGCACCCTCAAGTTCCAGCCTCCGGTTCCGGGCAAGGATATCTACCTCAATATCGACGTCCGGATGCAGCTCAAGGCCCAGCAACTGCTGGCCGGCCAGCGTGGTGCCATCGTGATGATGAACCCGAAAACCGGTGCCATCCTGGCGCTGGAGTCGAGCCCGAGTTATGACCCCAACCTGTTCGTGACAGGCATATCCAGCGCCAACTACTCGGCACTGCTCAACGATCCGGCACGGCCGCTGGTGAACCGCACCACTCAGGGCATTTATGCCCCTGCCTCCACCGTCAAGCCCATGATGTCCATCATGGGTCTCAACGAGGGGGCCATCACCCCGGGCTACCGCTATTTCGGCGGCCCGAGCTTCTCCATTCCCGGTACCACCAAGAAGTTTCGCGACTGGCGCCGCTGGGGTCATGGCTGGCTCGACGTCTATCGCGCCATCGAGGTCTCGGCAGATACCTACTTCTACGATCTCGCCTATCGGGTCGGCATCGACAAGATCCACAGCTATATGACCAAGTTCGGCTTCGGTCAGTACACCGGGGTCGATCTCTATGAAGAGACCAAGGGTGTCATGCCGTCTCGTGACTGGAAGATGGCCCGCTGGCGCCAGCCCTGGTATCAGGGTGACACCATCTCTGTCGGTATCGGTCAGGGCTACTGGAGCGCCACCCCGCTCCAACTGGCCAAGGCGATCAGCATCCTGACCCAAAACGGCCACGACGTGACGCCGCACTTGCTCAAGAGCACCGCTTCGCAGGCGGGGGTGGTCGATGCCCCGGTCAACCCCAACATCGCCCTCAAGCTCAAGAGCGACAGCTACTGGAAAGTAGCCCAGGACGGCATGTGGCGCGTCAACCATGGCAGTGAAGGCAGTGGCCGTCATGCATTTGCAAAGGCCCCCTACTCGTCAGGTGGTAAATCAGGCACTGCGCAGGTAGTCGGTTTGAAGGAAAATCAGGTCTACAACATCAAGACCGTCAAGGCGGAACATCGCGATAACGCCCTGTTCGTTGCCTATGCCCCCTTTGAGGCGCCCAAAGCGGTCGTCGCACTGGTGCTGGAAAACTCCATTGGTGGTGGTGGTGGCCGGGCTGCATCGCCCATTGCACGCCAGATGCTGGATGCCTATCTGCTGCCCCCAGATCCGCAACTGCCACCGGCACCGGAAAAGCCGTCCCAACCGAGTGAGGTCGCCCCCCATGAGTAATTCAGCCCGCCAGCAGAGTATCTGGTACAAGCTGCATATCGACCTGCCCCTGCTGTTGGGGCTGTTGGCCGTGATGACCCTCTCCATGGTGGTGCTCTACTCCGCCTCCGGTCAGGATATGGACTCCATCGTGCGCCAGCTGGTGCGCGGCGGTCTCGCCTTTGCCCTAATGATCGGCCTGGCCCAGCTGCCCCCCTCCCTCTACGCCCGCTGGTCGGTGCCGCTGTTCGCCGTGGTGGTGCTGATGCTGATTGCGGTGGACGTGTTCGGCCACATCGGCAAGGGGGCCCAGCGCTGGCTCGATCTGGGCTTTATGAAGTTCCAGCCCTCCGAGGTGATGAAGCTTTCCATGCCGATCATGGTGGCGGCCTGGCTCAGTCGCCACTCGCTGCCACCCAAGTTCAGCCATGTGGTGATCGCCCTCATCATGGTGCTGCTGCCCACCCTGCTGATCGCCGCCCAGCCGGACCTTGGCACCTCCATTCTGGTGGCCGCCTCCGGCTTCTTCGTGATCTTTCTGGCGGGGCTCAGCTGGTGGCTGATCGGCTTGGCGGTTCTACTGATGCTGGCCTTTATGCCGGTGCTCTGGTTCTTCCTGATGCACGACTACCAGCGCCAGCGGGTGCTGATGCTGCTCGACCCAGAGAAAGACCCGCTCGGCCGCGGCTATCACATCATCCAGTCCAAAATTGCCATCGGCTCCGGCGGCGTCTTCGGCAAGGGGTGGCTGCAAGGGACCCAGTCCCAGCTGGAGTTCCTGCCCGAGCGCCATACTGACTTCATCTTCGCGGTATTCAGCGAGGAGTTCGGTCTGGTGGGGGTTGCCCTGCTGCTGGTGCTCTACCTCTACGTCATCAGCCGCTGCCTGTTTATCTCGATGCAGGCCCAGAACAGCTTCGAGCGACTGCTGGGCGGCGCCATCACCCTCACCTTCTTCGTCTATGTGTTCGTCAACATGGGCATGGTGAGCGGCATCTTGCCGGTGGTAGGGGTGCCCCTGCCGCTGGTGAGTTATGGCGGCACCTCCATGGTGACCCTGATGGCCGGATTCGGTATCCTGATGTCCATCCAGACTCATAGAAGACTACTCGCCTGATGAGACGGGTTGGATTGCTGCTCTCGCTCGCCACCACGATGGCGACCGCCGCTGTGGCGCCGGATCGGTTGGCCCTGCTCGCCGAACAGCAACAGGTGCCGCTGGCGGAGTTGCAGGCCGCGGTCGCCCGCGCCCAGTTGCGCCAAGAGGTGCTCGACACCATCAGCAAGCCGTGGGAAGCCAAACCCTGGCATCGCTACCGGCCGCTGTTCGTTACCCCGGATCGCATCCGTGACGGCCAGCTGTTCTGGCAACAGCATGCCGCCACGCTGGCGCGAGCCGAGCAGACCTATCGGGTGCCCGCCTCGCTCATCGTGGCCATCATAGGGGTAGAAACCTTCTATGGTCGTCAGATGGGCCGTCATCCGGTGCTCGATAGCCTCTACACCCTGGGGTTTCACTACCCCGAGCGGGCCGACTTCTTTGCCAAGGAGTTTGCCCAGCTGGTGGTGCTGGCCAAAGAGGAAGGGTGGCAACTCGATACCCTCAAGGGCTCCTATGCCGGCGCTATGGGGATGGGGCAGTTCATGCCCTCCAGCTATCGCCACTACGCCGTCGATTTTGACGGGGATGGCAAGCGGGATCTGTTTGCCAACCCGGTCGATGCCATCGGCAGCGTGGCCAACTATTTTGCCAGCCACCAGTGGCGCTGGGGCGAATCCGTGGTGGAACCGGCCCAGATCGGGTTGATGGCAGTCGAACCTCTACTCAGGCCTGAGCCCGAGCTAACACAACAGTGGTCAGAACTGGCGGCGGCAGGGATTGAGCTCGCCACGCCGCTGGCCCCACAGACGCCGGTCAAGTTGCTGGCGTTTGCCCAAGCCGATGGACCGGAATACTGGGTCGCACGGCATAACTTTTATGTGATCACCCGTTACAATCGCAGCCCACTCTATGCGATGGCGGTGTATCAACTTAGCCAAGCCATTCAGGAAGCGTATGCATCTTCGTCACAAACTCCTCCCGCTCAGCCTGAGCTTGTTGCTGGCCGCCTGTAGCAGCCAGCCGGAACAGAGCGCCCCCATCGAGCCGCAAGCACCGGTCAGCAAGCCACCCGTTATCGAGATCCCGCAAGCCACCGGCGCCATTCCGCGCCCCGAGCCCCTGAGTGCCAGCGGCAACCGGGACTACTGGATCGGCAAGCAGAAGCACGAGGTGTGGCGCGACATCAAACACTACAGCGAAGAGGGCACCGCCAGCTGGCTGTCGCCGGATCTGGACGGCCAGAAGACCGCCAACGGCGATGTGCTGGACAGCAAGCTGTTCAGTGCCGCCCACCGCAACCTGCCCATCCCGAGCTATGTGAGGGTCACCAATCTGGACAACGGGCTGGAGACCATAGTGCGGGTCAACGATCGCGGCCCATTCAACAGCCCGCGCCTGATCGACCTCTCCTACGCAGCGGCCAAGCAGTTGGAGATGGTCGATAGCGGTGAAGCCCGAGTACGGCTGGAGCTGATCAGCGACACTCCGGATCAGATGGTGATCATGGAGCCAATGAAGCCCATCGAAATGACTCCGACCACTCCGGCTGCGGCCTCCAACACGCTGTCGCAAGATGGCTTCTTGGGTGAACCAACCGCACTGGCGATGGCCACTCCCGCTGCCGAACCAGCTCCCGTCAAGGCACCCGCCGCCAAGCCCGCCAAAGCGGCACCTGTCAATCCAGCGCCAGCCAAGGCCGCAGCTCCTGCCAGCAGTGGGGATGGCAAGATGATCCAGGTACTGGCCAGCGGCTCCCGGGATCGGGCCGAGGCGATGGGCAAGGTGATGACCCAGCGCCATGGTGTGCCCTACCGGATTGAAGCCCATGGCGCCATCTTCCGGGTCTTGATCGGCCCGGTGGAGGCGGATAAACAAGCCGCACTGCTGGAAAAAGTACGGCAAGGGGGACTGGAACAGGCCTTTATCGTACCCTGATCCCTCCTCTGACAGCGGCGGTGACCAATCTCCCGGCCCCGCCATCACGTCGCTTTATGGCGTGATGGCAGGGATTGATGGATAAAAAACCAGTCATGATCGCCATGTCGGACTATAACCTGCGGGCGCATCTGGTATAGTTAGGCCCGCATTTTATCCCCATCTGGCTCGCAGGAATTTCAAGATGTCCAAATTTGCCCGTTCAGTTCTTCTGGCCTCACTGATCAGCGTAACCGCTCAGGCCAATACGCCGGTGCCGACACCCACGCCGAACGCCAACCCAGTGGTGGTTCCCGCCGCGCCGGAGATCTCCGCCAAGGCCCATATCCTGATCGACTACTACTCCGGTCAGGTGCTGGCCGAGCAGAACGCCGACGAGCGTCTGCCCCCTGCCAGCCTGACCAAGATGATGACCTCCTACATCGTTGGCGACGAGCTGCACAAGGGGAACATCAAGGGCACCGACATGGTGACCATCAGCCAGAACGCCTGGTCCAAGAACTACTCAGACTCCTCCAAGATGTTTATCGAGGTGGGCAAGCAGGTCTCTGTCGATGACCTGAACAAGGGCATCATCATCCAGTCCGGCAACGATGCCTGCGTCGCCATGGCCGAACATCTGGCCGGCAGTACCGACTCCTTCGCCAGCCTGATGAATGCCTGGGCCGCCAAGCTCGGCATGAAGGACACCCAGTTCAAGAACCCCCACGGTCTGGATGAAGAGGGTCACTACAGTACAGCCCGTGATATGGCCCGCCTGGGTCAGGCACTGATCCATGATCAGCCGGAGGAGTACAAGATCTACTCCCAGAAATCCTTCGTCTTCAACGGTATCACCCAGCACAACCGCAACCGCCTGCTGTGGGATCAATCCCTGCAAGTGGATGGCATCAAGACCGGCCACGTCAGCCAGGTCGGCTATAACCTGGTCTCCTCTGCCACCAACAACGAAGGCATGCGCCTGATCGCCGTGGTACTGGGCGCCAGCAGCGAAGCCTCCCGCGCCGCCGAGAGCAAGAAACTGCTCACCTACGGCTTCCGCTTCTTCCAGAGCCTGACTCCGTACAAGGCAGGCACCGAGCTGGTCACCCAGAAGATCTGGATGGGCGACAAATCTGAAGTGAAACTGGGCGTCGACAAGGATGTCTCCGTGCTGGTCACCCGCGGTCAGGGCAACAACCTCAAGGCAGACTTCCAGCTCGACAGCGAGCTGAAAGCCCCGTTGGCCAAGGGTCAACGCGTTGGTACCGTGTTCCTGAAGCAGGGTGACAAAGAGATCAAGCAGGTACCGCTGGTCGCTCTGGAAGAGGTGCAGGAAGGTGGCTTGATGAGCCGTCTGTGGGACTACCTGGTACTGCTGGTCACCAGCTGGTTCAAGTAATCCGACGCACAATCCTCACCAAACAGCGGCGCCAACAGGCGCCGCTGCTGTCTGCGCCGGACAATGGCAGTGAATAACCCTGTAAACTGCAGGTTCCGCCTTACCCTGATTTGTGGTAAAAAGCAGCACTTCCATCCTTGTCTGACCGCTCCCGGCCTTGATCCCGGAGTGTGCGGCGCCCATATAGGGTTTAGCCGCCCCCATACAGACTTGAAATGGCGGCCTCCACGGGCCATCGGCCACTAGCCATCCAAGATGAAGTCATCATGCTGATGACGAAAAAGGTGAGTAAATGAATACCAAGTTTGATGAACTGCTGGAGTTTCCCTGCAAATTCCCGTTCAAGGTACTCGGCATCGCGGATCCTGCGTTGCCGGATATGGTGGTTGAAGTGCTGCAGCAGCACGCTCCGGGTACCTACAGCCCGACCGTCCAGCCAAGCTCCAAGGGGAACTACCACTCGGTTCGCGTGACCGTGACAGCCCAGAGCAAAGAGCACATCGAAGCGATGTACACTGCGCTTGGCAAGATCGAGCTGGTGAAATACGTACTGTAATTTCTCTCTCGCCCCGTTCTGCGGGGCGACTGTTTTTGGCCGCAGCACGCCACGAGGACACCATGTCATCCCAGATCCCCGCTCAGCACAGCCTGATAGTCAGGCAGCTGGGTCGCCGCCCCTACCAGCCGGTATGGGACGCCATGAAAGCCTTCACCGACAACCGCACCAGCGACACCCCGGACGAGTTCTGGGTGGTCGAACATGACCCCGTCTACACCCAGGGCCAGGCCGGCAAGGCCGAACACCTGCTCAATCCGGGCAATATCCCGGTGGTGCAGAGCGATCGCGGCGGTCAGGTGACCTATCACGGCCCGGGCCAGCTGGTACTCTACGTCCTGGTGGATGTCCGCCGCTGCAAATTCTCGGTCCGCGAGCTGGTGACCGCGCTGGAAACAGCCATCATCAACACCCTCGCCAGAAGCGATATCCAGGCCTATGCCAAGGCGGATGCCCCCGGGGTCTATGTGAAAAACGATCTGGGCATGGAGGCCAAACTGGCCTCGCTGGGACTACGCATCCGCAAGGGTTGCTCGTTCCACGGGCTGGCCCTCAACATCAACATGGACATGACCCCCTTCCTGCACATCAATCCGTGCGGCTATGCGGGCATGGCCATGACCCAGACCAGCGCCCTGGGCGGCCCGCAGAGCGTGGCCGAGGCGCAATCCATTCTGGTGGCCGAACTGGCCAGCCTGATTGGCTATCAGACAATAACAAACACCGAGAGTGAATCATGAGCAAACCCGTTCGTATGGAGCCGGGCGTCAAGCTGCGCGATGGCGACAAGATGGCCCTGATCCCGGTGAAATTCATGCCGGATCCCAACGAAGAAATCCTTCGCAAGCCGGACTGGATGCGGATCAAACTCCCCCCTTCCAGCCAGAAGATCGAACACATCAAGAGCACCTTGCGCAAGAACAAGCTGCACTCGGTCTGTGAAGAGGCCTCCTGCCCCAACCTGGCGGAGTGTTTCAACCACGGCACGGCCACCTTCATGATCATGGGCGCGATCTGCACACGTCGCTGCCCCTTCTGCGACGTGGCCCACGGCCGCCCGCTGGCACTCGATCCGGAAGAACCGAAGAAGCTGGCGCTCACCATCAAGGAGATGAACCTCAAGTATGTGGTGATCACCTCGGTGGACCGCGACGATCTGCGCGACGGCGGTGCCCAGCACTTCGCCGACTGCATCCGCGAGATCCGCGAGCACAGCCCGCAGACCCGCATCGAGATCCTGACCCCGGACTTCCGTGGCCGGATGGAGCAGGCCCTTGAGGTGTTCCGCGAAACGCCGCCGGACGTCTTCAACCACAACCTGGAAACTGCGCCGCGCATGTATCGCGTCGCTCGCCCGGGTGCCGACTACAAGTGGTCGCTGGAGCTGCTGCGCCGTATCAAGGAGATGCACCCCCATGTACCGACCAAGTCCGGTCTGATGATGGGCCTTGGCGAGACCAACGAAGAGATCGTCGAGGTGCTCAAGGATCTACGCGCTCACGGCGTCAACATGCTGACCCTGGGTCAGTATCTGCAGCCAAGCCGCCACCACCTGCCGGTCAAGCGCTACGTGCCGCCAGCAGAGTTTGACGAGCTGAAAGATGTCGCCATGGAGCTGGGCTTTACCCACGCCGCCTGCGGTCCTTTCGTACGCTCCTCCTATCACGCGGATCTGCAAGCCAAGGGCGAAGAGGTCAAGTAACCTCGCACGATAGAGCGGCCAGTAACCGCCACCCTCGCAATGAAAAAGAGCGCCTATTGGCGCTCTTTCTGTTGGTATCACTGACCGTTGCAGCTTGATCTACTCATCAGCCGTGGTCGAAGACCCCCTGCTGATGCCAGCGTTGCAACTGGGCCAACACCCGGGTCTCTCGCGCCGTCCACTGGGGACAGGGCCCCGCCAGCTGGGTCTTGTTGGTCTGCAGCGCTTCGTCGAGGCCAAACCAGCCGGGCACGAAGCCAAGGCGGATCTCGTAGGGCTGTGGCTGTGGCTCCACCAGTTGATCACCAATCCGGCACAAGTAGTACAGCGAGCGGATGCAGTAGGCATCGAACCCCGGCTCGCGGGCGGCGCGGTATTCCCGGGTCTCGCCAAGCAGGGTCCCTACTTCCAGCAACTCGGCACCGCACTCCTCCTTCAGCTCGCGGGCCAGCGCCACATGGTGGTTTTCCCCCGCTTCAACGCCGCCGCCAGGAAACATCAGATCACCGTTGACCCGGGAGTGGACCAGCAGCAACTCGTCGCCACGGAGTACTACGGCACGTACCGTAAGGCGTTCCAGGGTATGGCCATCGGTGATCACCTCGCCATGGACAAACGAGAGGGAAAAAGGTGCGGACCAGCAGCTGGCCGGGGATAGTGCAATCATCAGAGCCTCAGTGCCGATAGCTGCCGTGTTTCAGTTGATCGACTATTTCAGCCGCTCGCACGTCGTAGGCATCCTGATCTGTTTTGCTCAGGGTGTGATAAATACCAAAACGCCTGGCAGAGACCTCTGGCGCATCCTGAAAAGACTCACTCACCTTGCCCCACAGATAGGCCAGCCCGTACTGCTTCTGGCCCATATAGAGGGTGCTGAGGGAGGTGAGCAGGCGGCTGTTTATCTTGTCACCTTCCCGATAGAGGGAGAGGCCGTGATGCATGATGGAAATAGCTTTCTCGGGGTCGCTCTTGGCGTAGGCTCCGCCAAGGGCCAGCTGAAGTTCCGGTTCGTCGAGCACCTTGTTACCTTCCAGCGCCATAAACTGCTGACGGGCCAGCTCGTTGGTGTTGTTGGTCCAGTGCCAGAGCAGCAAGTAGGGATCCTGCGAGTTGCGGGTGGCCACATCGAGCTGGGTCAACTGTTCGCCAGCCGCCAGCATCCCCTCCACCCGTGGGCTCTTCTGCTCGCGGGCATTCTTATACTCGATGTTGGTAGAGCGCTCGGCACACTTAAGATAGCGCTCAAGGTTGCGCATCAGCTCGTACTTGCGCCGATCCGTTCCCTCCTCCTTGAGATAGAAGCGGCTGCGGATCACATCGGTACGCTCGTAGCGACACCAGCCATCGTCCACCAGATCCTGACAGAGCTCGGCATGGTTGCTGCAGATATTGTGGATCCGATCGTCATTGCAGCCAGCTACGGCAAGGCCGACTGAAAGCATGATGAAGGTCTGTCGCAGGGGGAAATTGGCCATGATTCACATCTTGTTGGTAACGCGGGTTGGTAACAACTGAAGCCTCTGTCGGCCACCACCGGCTAGCAAACCGGTTACATATCCATTACAATGCGCGCGCCATATAAGGCCGCGATTGCAGAATAATATAACGAAATATAGACCCCTACACTGATCTGCATTCGACGAATTTTCTATTTACACCAACAACGTGAAATAAAGGATCTGGTCAATGACCCACGAGCACTACTTGCAAGCGTGGCAGGAGAGCCAGGAGCTCGCCGAAGCCATGCAACCCTTGATTGGTCGCCTCTACCGACAACAAGGGGTCGAGATCACCCTCTACGGCCGCCCACTGCAAAACGCCTCCACCATCGATATCCTCAAGGCCCACCGGGTCGTCCGCCGCCACCAGGGCGCTCCCCTCCCCATCCAGCAAAGCTTCCCCCTGCTTCAGGCCATCGTTGCCCTCAAACCCACCGCTGCCGAGGTAGACCTTGGCAAGCTGGCAGTCGGCTACTGGCAGGATCATCAGGATGAGGCGGGGATCGAGGACTATCTGCAAGCGCGACTGGCACCGGCCCTTGGCCGCAACCAGATGCCGCAGCCGACCGACGTGGTGCTCTACGGCTTTGGCCGTATCGGCCGCCTGCTGGCCCGCCTGCTGATCGAGCGTACCGGCGCCGCCAATCCGCTGCGCCTGCGCGCCATCGTGGTACGCGGTGGTCGCGACGGGGATCTGGAAAAACGCGCCAGCCTGCTGCGCCGCGACTCGGTACATGGTCCCTTCAATGGCTCCATCGAGGTGGATGTGGAGCGCAGCGCCATCATCGCCAACGGCACCTTCATTCAGGTGATCTACGCCAATAGCCCGGCTGACATCGACTACACAGCTTACGGCATTCACGATGCGCTGATCGTCGACAACACCGGGGTCTGGCGCGATGAGGCTGGCCTCTCCGAGCACCTGAAAGCGCGCGGTGCTGGCAAGGTGCTGCTGACCGCCCCCGGCAAGGGGGAGATGAAGAACGTGGTGTTCGGGGTCAACCATGAGGTGATAGGCCCGGATGACAAGATCATCTCCGCCGCCTCCTGCACCACCAACGCCATCACCCCGGTGCTCAAGGTGATGCAGGAGCAGTACGGCATCCGCCACGGCCACGTGGAGACGGTCCACTCCTACACCAACGATCAGAACCTCATCGACAACTATCACAAGGGGGAGCGGCGCGGTCGCAGCGCGGCCCTCAATATGGTGATGACCAGCACCGGCGCCGCCAAGGCGGTGACCAAGGCGCTGCCGGAACTCAAGGGCAAGCTGACCGGCAACGCCATCCGGGTGCCCACACCCAATGTCTCGCTGGCCATCATCAACCTGTCGCTGGAGCAGGCCACCGATCGGGAGAGCCTCAACGCCTATCTGCAGCAGATGGCGTTAAGCTCGGCCCTCCATCGCCAGATCGACTTCAGCGCCAGCACCGAGCTGGTCTCTTCCGACATGGTGGGTTCCCGTTATGCGGGCATCGTCGACTCCCAGGCGACCATCGCCGAGGGGGATCATTGTGTGCTCTACGTATGGTATGACAACGAGTTCGGGTACAGTTGTCAGGTAGTGCGGGTGATGGAGCAGATGGCTGGCGTAGTCCGCCAGGATCTGCCTGCATAGACCGATAGAGTCTACCTGCATGACCCGTCAGATCCCGCAGTTTATGGCTCAATAGTTCAAGGAGAAGGCCGGATGTCGTTTCAACAGGGTGAGTTTTTGCAAGCAATCAGGCAGATGCCCGAAGAGGTGTACGAGCGGCTCAAGACCGCAGTCGAGCTGGGCAAGTGGCCCGATGGCAAGCCCCTCACCGACGAGCAGAAGGCCACCTCCCTGCAAGCCGTGATGGCCTGGCAGGCGATGCACCTCGACAATCCCGAGCACATGAACATCGGCCGTGACGGCGAGATTGTGATGAAGAGCAAGAGCGAGCTCAAGCGTCAGTATCGCGATGAGGAAGAGATAGTGCGGGTCGACCTCAACCACTGAGCCTGACCCGGCAGGCCGCTCGTGGCGGCCACAACAGAGAGGGGAGCCATGATGGCTCCCCTCTTTTTTCCTATCGATGCCGGGTGACTCATCCCCCTCATCCCCAACCCTTCTCCCGCCAGGGGGAGAAGGGAGCAGGCTCGCACCTGCGAACAGTGAACGGGCCACCTGCCAACGCTCTTCATGGCAAGCCTTGCGGCCAACCGCACCTCGAGCTATCCCCTCTCCCGCCGGGAGAGGGTTAGGGTGAGGGCCGCATCGCTTAGGGAGTCAGCTCCCCGCGCAGGGACTGCTGCATCAGCTCGCGAATGCGGTGGGATGGCAAGTCTTGGCTCAGCAGGAAGTGCAGCTTGGTGAGTGCAGCTTCAGCGGTCATGTCAAAGCCCGAGATCACCCCAGCCCGCGACAGGGCGTTGCCGGTGGCATAGCCCCCCATATTGACCTTGCCGTGCAGGCACTGGCTCAGGTTGACGATGATGACGCCGCGGGCCGAAGCCTCGGAGAGCAGCGCCAGCATGGCCGGGTTTTGCGGCGCATTGCCGACCCCGAATGACAGCAGGATCAGCGCCTTCACCGGCTGTTGCAGGATGTTGGCGATCACCTCGCTGGAGATCCCCGGATAGAGGGTCACCACGCCGATGGGCTGGGGGGTGATGTCGTGCAGCACCAGCGGCCGCTCGGAGGGCACGCCCAGCTCGCCCGCCTCCAGCGAGATGGCGATCCCGGCATTGAGCAGCGGCGGATAGTTGGGGGAGTCGAAGGCGTGGAAGCCGTCTGCATGCACCTTCTTGCTGCGGTTGCCGCGATAGAGCTGGTTGTTGAAGAACAGCGTCACCTCGTGGATCGGGTAGTTGGCCGCGATATAGAGGGCGTTGAGCAGATTCTGCTGACCGTCGGAGCGCAACTCGGCCAACGGGATCTGGGAGCCGGTGATGATGACCGGCTTGTGCAGATCTTCCAGCATGAAGGAGAGCGCCGAGGCGGTGAACGACATGGTGTCGGTGCCGTGCAGGATCACGAAACCATCGTATTTCTCGTAGTTGTCGCGAATATCCTCGGCGATGCGCTGCCAATCCGCCGGGGTCATGTCGGAGGAGTCGATGAGGGGCGCATATTCGTGGATATGGTAATCCGGCATCTCGGGGCGGTGGAACTCGGGCATCCGCGCCAGACAGTCTTCCATAAAGCCCGCCATCGGCACGTAGCCGTGATCGGAACGCTGCATCCCAATGGTGCCGCCTGTGTAGGCAATGTAGATAGACTTCTTCACACCCTCTCCTCTTGATGAAGTGAACACCGCCGGAACATGAACCATGTCGGGGTGAACCACAATGTCAACGCCCGCCAGCGCCTCTGCGTGCAGCGGAAACCGGCGAATTATAGAGACTGGCGCCCCAAATGACAGCCGTTCCATGCACCCTTTTCGGCTTTTCTGCCCTCTACCTACATAGTGCTAAATGTCACAATAAACCACTAAAACGAGCATTAATACGACAAAGATGGAATTAAACGATGCTTTTTGCTACAATCCGCCGGATTTTACTAAAATCTCATCTGGATGCCTGAGCATTTCAGGCCCGCACAAGCCCCATCTTTCCTGGGGCGGGGAGATGTTTCCCCTTCTTTGTTGGCGCATGAGCCACACTGTTTTCATCCCGGCTGAATCTGTAAGTCTTTTGCTATGAAAGACACAGCCAATCAACATGGGAGTACTGAATGTTACAACTTGATTCCTACGCAACGCTGGTCGCTGCCACTCTGGTATTGCTGCTTGGCCGGGTGTTGGTTACCCGAGTCGGGCTGCTGCGTACCTTCAACATCCCCAAACCGGTAGCCGGCGGCCTGGTGGTCGCGCTGGTACTGCTGCTGCTGCGCTCCACCCTGCAGATGGAGCTGCAATTTGATACCAGCCTGCAAACCCCGCTGATGCTGGCCTTCTTCGCCTCCATCGGTCTCTCCGCCGATCTCGCCAGCCTGAAACGCGGCGGCAAGGCGGTGGTTACCTTCCTGATGGTGGTCACCGGCCTGCTGCTGGTGCAGAACAGTCTGGGTGTCGGTCTGGCGACCCTGCTCGGTCTGGATCCCCATATGGGGCTGCTGGCCGGCTCCATCACTCTCTCCGGCGGCCACGGCACCGGGGCGGCCTGGAGTGCCACCTTCTCCGAGAAATACGGCGTGCAATCCGCTGCCGAACTCGCCATCGCCTGCGCCACCTTCGGTCTGGTGCTGGGCGGCCTGATCGGTGGCCCGGTGGCTCGCTATCTGGTGAAGAAAGTGCAGGTGCCCGGTGAGGAGCACAATCAGGATGAGGCCCCCCAGGGCTTCGAAATGCCAGATATGGAGCGCCCCCTCACCACTTTCAGCGTTATCGAAACGCTGGCATTGATAGCCATCAGCCTCAAGGGTGGCGAGCTGCTCTCGGCCTCTCTCAAAGGGGGCGCCTTCGAGCTGCCGATCTTTGTCTGCGTGCTGTTTGTCGGCGTGCTGCTGCGCAACGTCCTAACCCTGCTGAACTGGCATGAGGTGAGCGATCGCGAGGTCTCCCTGCTGGGCAACGTCAGCCTGTCGCTGTTCCTCGCCATGGCACTGATGAGCCTGAAATTGTGGGATCTGGCCAGCCTGGCCCTGCCCATCTTCATTCTGCTGGCCGCCCAGACCGTGGCAATGGCGCTCTACGCCATCTTCGTCACCTTCCGGGTCATGGGCAGCAACTATGATGCAGCCGTGCTGGCGGCAGGTCACTGCGGCTTTGGCCTCGGGGCCACCCCGACCGCCATCGCCAACATGCAGGCCATCACCCAGCGATTCGGTCCCTCCCACCTGGCGTTTCTGGTGGTGCCCATGGTGGGCGCCTTCTTTATCGACATCATCAACGCCATGGTGATCAAGCTGTTTATGGCGATGCCATTCCTGTAATTCCCTTTCCGTCAGACGTATATGATCAGAGCCCACCTTTCGGTGGGCTCTTTGTTTGTTATCGACTCGCCAGGTGACGCAGGCAGAGCCGGGGCTCGTATCCGCCACCAGGGTGACCCGCGAGCAACCCGGAATCCCTATATCCCGCACTTCCCCGAACAACAAAAAGCCCCGCACTCGACAGAGGGCGGGGCTTTTTTATCTCAGCCGGAACAGGCCGAGAGTTGCACCTTACAGGATAAAGGTCGACACCTGCTGGTTAAGGTCAGCTGCCCGTCCCTTGAGACTCTGGGCCTGATCCAGATCGCGCATGGCGGCGGCGGTGATCTCGTCACTCACATCCTTGATGGCGGTGGTGTTCTGGGTGATCTCGCCGGTCACCTGGGTCTGCTCCTCAGCGGCAGTGGCGATCTGGCCCGCCATGTCGGAGATGAGGGAGATGGCACTGGTGATCTCTTCCAGTGCGCGCACCGCCTGATCCGCATCCTGCACGCTGTTGTCCGCCAGCCCCTGACTGGTCTGCATCAGGCTCACCGCGCGGGCGGTGGTCTGTTGCAGGGTCTCGATGGTGGACTGGATCTGCTGGGTGGAGTCCTGAGTACGGCGAGACAGCACCCGCACCTCGTCAGCCACCACCGCAAAACCACGACCCTGCTCACCAGCACGGGCCGCTTCGATGGCCGCGTTCAACGCCAGCAGGTTGGTCTGCTCGGCAATCCCCTGAATGGTGGAGAGAATGCTGGTGATCGCCTGCGCGTGACGGCTCAGCTCGCCGATCACCTCGGTCGCCTGCCCCACCTCTTCAGCCAGACCATTGATGGACTGGCGGGTCTTGTTGACCAGCATCTTGCCCTGCTCACTGCTCTGGGCAGATTGCTGGGCAGCGGCGGCGGTGTTCTCGGCGTTGCCGGCGATCTCCATGGTGGCGCTCGCCATCTCGGTGACCGCAGTGGCGACCATGGTCACCTCCTGCTGCTGACGCTGCAGCTCGTCCACCGCGGCCTGGTTGGTCACCAGACTGCGCTCGGCATCGGCGTTCAGCTCGTTGGCCAGCTGGCGGATATTACCGATCAGCTGGTGCTGGCTGCCGACGAAGCGGTTGAAGCTGTTCGCCAGCTGACCCACTTCATCGTTGGCATCGATCTTGATGCGCTGGGTCAGATCGCCGTTACCATCGGCAATGCGTGCCAGTGCCTGGGAGACCTTGCTGAGCGGGCCCAGCAGCATGCTGACCAGCCAGGAGATAGCGAGGATACTGCCCACCAGCACCAGCAGCGCCATGCCCAGCTGGGTCATCAGCAGGGAGGAGAGCGGCGCTTCCAGCGCGGCCTTGTCCAGCACCAACACGAGTTCCCAGTCGGTGTCGGGGATATCGACCGCCCACAGCAGCTTGTCACGTCCTTCGTTGTCGAAGTAGGCCGCCACCAGACCGTTGCTGGCCTTGCTCTGCTCGATCAGCGCATTGGTCAGATCGTTGTCGATCTCGGTGGCCGGTTTCATCGCCTTGGCGGCATCCTTGTAGGCGATGATGGTGCCGTCTTTGTGCATCATGATGGCAAAACCATCGGCCGGCAGCTTCATCTTGGTGACGTCCTCCACCAGCGAGGCGATGGAGAGGTCACCACCGACTACCCCGCCAGAAACCGGCTGGGCCAGGGTCACCACCATGATGTTGTAAGCCACGTCGAGATAGGGCTTGGTGACAATCAGGCCGCCCTTGCCCATTGCTTCCTGATACCAGCCACGGGAGCGCGGGTCGTAGCCATCGCGGTTGATGGAGGGATCGGAGTCATTCATCTTGCCGCTGCTCTCACCGAAATAGGTGAGCTGGAAACGGCCGGAAACTTGTGCCTGTTGCAAGGCATTGAGGGGGTCGACACCGGCCTTGTTGCCAAGCGCCTGAATGACGTCGCGACGGGCGGCGAGCCAGTCGCTGACACGCTCGGCCTGCTGGGTGCCCAACCGCTGCAACTGCTCCTGGCTGCCTTGCAGCAACAGACTCTTCTGGCTGCTATAGCTCTGCCAGGAGAGCAACGAGATCACCAGCGAAAGGGCGATCACCACTGACAACAGTATCTTCTGCTTGAGTGACAGGTTTTTCATCATGTGTTCTTCTTATTGAGGTGAGGAGCGGGTTTTTCCCTAAATTGCACAACACTACACGTAGTCATTAGCGACCCGAATGGCCAAAACTGAACCTGAAAATGGGTCGGCGGGCGATATTTTCTACCGAGGTGGAGAAAAGTGCACCAGAAATTGACGGCATGAGCCGCACAAGCCAAGGCAACCCTGTTTATTCCTTCCACAATTGGCTAGAATATCCCGTTTTTAAATCACATCGACCCTGAGAGTTTTCACGATGTTCGAAGTTAATCCCGTATTAAATAAACTTAAGGAGCTGTCTGAGCGGACCGAGCTTCTTAGGGGGTACCTTTGACTATGACGCCAAGAAAGAGCGTCTAGAAGAGGTCAACGCCGAGCTGGAACAGCCGGACGTATGGAATGAACCCGAGCGCGCACAGGCGCTGGGCAAAGAGCGCGTCGCGCTGGAAAACGTGGTCGGCACCATCGACACCCTGACCCAGGGCGTGGATGACGTCGAGATGCTGGTGAGCCTGGCCGTGGAAGGAGAAGACGAAGAGACCTTCAACGAAGCTATCGCCGAATCCGAGCAACTGGAAGCCAAGCTGGTGGACCTCGAGTTCCGCCGCATGTTCTCCGGCCAGCACGACGGCTCCGACTGCTATATCGACATCCAGTCCGGCTCCGGTGGTACCGAAGCGCAGGATTGGGCCAACATGGTGCTGCGCATGTACCTGCGCTGGGGCGATGCCCACGGCTACAAGCCCGAGCTGATTGAATGCTCCGAAGGCGACGTGGCCGGTATCAAATCCGCCACCATCAAGTTCACCGGCGAATATGCATTCGGCTGGCTGCGTACCGAAACCGGCGTACACCGTCTGGTTCGCAAGTCTCCGTTCGATTCCGGTGGCCGCCGTCACACCTCCTTCTGTTCTGTGTTCGTCTACCCCGAGATCGACGACGATATCGATATCGAGATCAACCCGGCGGATCTGCGGATCGACGTCTACCGTGCCTCCGGTGCCGGTGGTCAGCACGTTAACCGAACCGAATCCGCGGTACGTATTACCCACGTTCCGACCGGTGTCGTGGTACAGTGCCAGAACGACCGTTCCCAGCACAAAAACAAAGACCAGTGTATGAAGCAGCTGAAAGCCAAGCTCTACGAGCTGGAAATTCAGAAGCAGAACGCTGAGAAACAAGCCCTGGAAGAGACCAAGTCTGATATCGGTTGGGGCAGCCAGATCCGTTCCTATGTGCTGGATGACTCCCGTATCAAGGATCTGCGCACCGGCGTCGAAACCCGTAATACCCAATCGGTGCTCGACGGTGACTTGGACAAGTTTATCGAAGCCAGCCTGAAATCAGGTCTGTAAACAAGCAGGAATCACCATGTCTGAACAAACCATCACTCCGGAAGTCGACCACACTCTCGAACTCAACAACGAGATGACCGAGCGTCGTTCCAAGCTGGCCGCCCTGCGCGCCCAGGGTAATCCTTTCCCCAACGACTTCCGTCGCGACAGCCTCTCTGGCGATCTGCACGCAGAGTTCGACGACAAGAGCGCCGAGGAGCTGACGAGCCTGGGTAAACGGGTGAAGATTGCCGGTCGCATCATGACCCGCCGGATCATGGGCAAGGCTTCTTTCGCCACCCTGCAGGACATGGCCGGCAAGATCCAGGTCTACGTCACCCGTGACGACCTGCCGGAAGGTTTCTACAACGAGCAGTTCAAGAAGTGGGATCTGGGCGACATCGTGGGTGTCGAAGGGACCCTGTTCAAGACCCAGACCGGTGAGCTCTCCGTTCACGTTTCCGATATCCGCCTGCTGACCAAGGCGCTGCGTCCGCTGCCCGAGAAGCACAAAGGCCTGACCGACCAGGAAGCCCGCTGCCGCCAGCGCTACCTGGATCTGATCGCCAACGAAGAGTCCCGCAAGACCTTCATGATCCGCACCCAGGTGGTTGCCGGTATCCGTAAATTCTTCAATGAAAAGCGCTTCATGGAAGTGGAAACCCCGATGATGCAAGTCATCCCGGGTGGTGCTTCCGCGCGTCCGTTTGTCACTCACCACAATGCGCTGGACATCGACATGTACCTGCGTATCGCTCCGGAGCTCTACCTGAAGCGTCTGGTGGTTGGTGGCTTCGAGCGTGTCTACGAGATCAACCGCAACTTCCGTAACGAAGGTATCTCGGTTCGTCACAACCCCGAGTTCACCATGATCGAGTTCTACATGGCCTACGCCGACTACATCGATCTGATGGACCTGACCGAAGAGCTGCTGCGCACTCTGGCGCAGGACATTCTGGGCGACACCAAGATCCGTTACGCCAAAGAGGGCGAAGAGGGTCTGACCATCGATTTCGGTCAGCCGTTCCAGCGTCTCACCATGGTCGAGTCCATCCTGAAGTTCAACCCGGATGTAACTCTGGACGATCTGGCGACCCTCGAGAGCGCCAAGGCCGTTGCCAAGCGTCTGCACATCGAGCTGATGAAGGGCTGGGAGCTGGGCCACGTGATCACCGCGATCTTCGAAGAGACCGTGGAGCACATGCTGCTGCAACCGACCTTCATCACCGAGTACCCGGCAGCCGTTTCTCCGCTGGCTCGCCGCAACGACGTGAACCCGGATGTAACCGATCGCTTCGAATTCTTCATCGGTGGCCGCGAGCTGGCCAACGGCTTCTCCGAGCTGAACGATGCTGAAGATCAGGCCAAGCGCTTTCAGGATCAGGTTGATCAGAAAGAAGCTGGCGACGACGAAGCCATGTTCTACGACGCCGACTTCGTCACCGCGCTGGAACACGGCCTGCCGCCGACTGCCGGTCAGGGTATCGGTATCGACCGTCTGGTCATGCTGTTTACCAACAGCCACACCATCCGTGACGTCATTCTGTTCCCGGCCCTGCGTCCGCAGAAGTAAGGTTCATGCCCGCCGGGATCCATCCCGAGCGCGATAGCTTGAAAACGCCCCGCAACAGCGGGGCGTTTTTCTATCTCCTTTACCGCAAAATCACTTTCAAAATTCAATAATGGAATAAAGAAGATATTTTTATTCTTTGTTGTTAGCCAACACGCCCTTTAATCTGGCCAAAAATCAGACCATGGAAGACGCGTGTGATGCAATTGAAGGATTCCCCATTCAACCTCTCCCCCCTCTCTGACGAGCAGCAACGTCAGCTGGGTCAGGTACTCTCGACCCTCAATACCCAGCAACTGGCTTGGGTGAGCGGATATCTCTACGGCCTCTCCCAGGTGGGCATCCAGCCCGTTGCGACCGCAGGCGCAGAAGTCGTGGCTCCCAGCGGTAGCCTAACTATTCTCTACGGCTCCCAGACCGGCAACGCCAAAGGTGTCGCTACTGCCATCAAGGCGCAGGCCGAAGCCCGTGGTCTACCGGCCACCCTCGCGTCGATGGCCGACTACAAACCCAAGCAGCTCAAGAAAGAGAGCCATCTGCTGGTGGTAGTGAGCACTTACGGGGAGGGTGAACCGCCGGAGAGCGCCGTCGATCTGTTCGAGCAGCTTAAAAAAGGCAAGATCGGCAAGCTGGACGGCCTCAAGTTCGCGGTGCTGGGGCTGGGTGACAGCTCCTACGAATTTTTCTGCCAGACCGGCAAAGATTTTGACAACTTCCTCGCCAGCGCAGGGGCCGAGCGCATTTATGAACTCGCCAGCCTCGATGTGGATTATCAGGATGCCGCCAAGGCGTGGGGCGAACAGGCACTCAACGCCATTGCCGCGACCCTCTCTACCGGAGCGGCCAGCAGCAGCGTAGCCAGCGCGGTGCAGCAGGCGGTTGGCCACAGCCAGTACAGCAAGGAGAACCCCTTCCCTGCCCGCCTGTCGGTCAATCAGAAGATCACCGGCCGGGATTCCACCAAGGATATCCGCCATATCGAGATCAATCTGGCCGACTCCGGCATCACCTATCAACCGGGTGATGCCCTCGGCGTCTGGTTCGACAACGACGCCGACCTGGTGGGGGAAGTGCTGGCCCTGACCGGCCTCTCTGGCGATGAAGCCACGGCCCACGGCACCTTGCGCGCCGCCCTGACCGGTCACTTCGAACTGACCCGGCTGCACGGCGGCTTTATCACAGGGCTCGCTGATATATCGGACAACGCGGCGCTGAAAGACTTGGCCGGTGACAAGGCCCAGGTAAATACACTGGTCGCCTCCGCTCAGGTGGTGGATGTGCTGAAACGCTTCCCGACCGCGCTCACGGCCGAGCAGCTGGTTGGCCTGCTGCGACCCCTCACCCCGCGCCTCTACTCAATCGCCTCCGCACAGAGCGAAGTCGAAGAGGAGGTGCACCTGACCGTCGGCGTGGTGCGCTACCCGCAGGAAGATGGCACAGTGCGCTCTGGCGCCGCCTCCTCCTATCTGGCGGATCGGCTGATTGAGGATGGCGAGGTGCGGGTATTCATCGAGCACAACGACAACTTCCGCCTGCCCGCCAATCCCGACACACCCGTCATCATGGTGGGCCCGGGCACCGGCATCGCCCCGTTCCGCGCCTTTATGCAGGAGCGGGAAGCTCAGGGCGCGGAAGGCAAGAACTGGCTCTTCTTCGGCAACCCCCACTTTACCCAGGATTTCCTCTATCAGGTGGAGTGGCAGCGTTATGTGAAATCGGGGTTGCTGTCGAAGATCTCCCTGGCCTTCAGCCGGGATCAGGCCAACAAGATCTATGTGCAGGACCGTCTGCGCGAGGCAGGGCTTGAGCTCTACCAGTGGCTGGAAGCAGGCGCTCACTTCTATGTGTGTGGTGACGCCAACAGGATGGCCAAGGATGTGCAGGAGGCCCTGCTGGATGTGATTGCCGAACATGGCCACAAGAGCCGTGAGGAAGCAGAAGAGTATTTGAGCGAATTGCGTCGTGCCAAACGTTATCAAAGGGATGTCTATTGATGAGCAAACAACCTCTTTCTCACCCAAAAGCGGGGCCGGTCGAAGGACCGCTGGCCGACAACGAACGCCTCAAGCGCGAGAGCAACTTTCTGCGCGGCACCATAGAGCAAGATCTGCAGGATCCGCTCACCGGCGGCTTCAACGGCGACAACTTCCAGCTGATCCGCTTTCACGGCATGTACCAGCAGGATGACCGCGACATCCGCCCGGAGCGCGCCGCCCAGAAGCTGGAGCCGCTGCACAACGTCATGCTGCGTGCCCGCCTGCCGGGTGGGATCATCACCCCGGCCCAGTGGCAGATCATCGACAAGTTCGCCGAAGAGCACAGCCTCTACGGCAGCATCCGCCTGACTACCCGTCAAACCTTCCAGTTCCACGGGGTATTGAAGCGCGACATCAAGCTGATGCACCAGACCCTCAACAGCACCGGCATCGATTCCATCGCCACCGCTGGCGATGTGAACCGCAACGTGCTCTGCACCAGCAACCCGGTGGAGTCCGAGCTGCATCAGGAGGCCTACGAGTGGGCCAAGAAGATCTCCGAACACCTGCTGCCCAAGACCCGCGCCTACGTGGAGATCTGGCTGGATGGTGAAAAACTGGGGCAGGACGAGGAGCCGATCCTGGGCTCCAACTACCTGCCGCGCAAATTCAAGACGACCGTGGTGATCCCGCCTCACAACGACGTGGATATCCACGCCAACGACCTAAACTTCGTGGCGATTGCCGAAGGTGGCAAGCTGGTGGGCTTCAACGTGCTGGTGGGCGGGGGTCTGGCCATGACCCACGGCGACACCAGCACCTACCCGCGCAAGGCGAGCGACTTTGGCTTTATTCCGCTCTCCCACGTACTGGAGGTGGCGGCTGCCGTCGTCAGCACCCAGCGCGACTGGGGCAACCGGGTCAACCGCAAGAACGCCAAGACCAAGTACACCCTGGAGCGCGTTGGCGTCGAGGCTTTCAAGGCAGAGGTCGAGAGCCGCGCCGGCATCCAGTTCGGGCCGGTTCGTCCCTATGAGTTCACCAGCCGTGGCGATCGCTTCGGTTGGGTCGAGGGGATCGACGGCAAGCATCACCTCACCCTGTTTATCGAGAATGGCCGCCTGCTTGACTTCCCGGGCAAGTCGCTCAAAACCGGCATGTTGGAGATCGCCAAGGTGCATCAGGGGGATTTTCGCCTGACCGCCAACCAAAACCTGATCATCGCCGGGGTGCCTGCCAGCGAGAAGGCCCGCATCGAAGGGCTGGCACGCCAATACGGCCTGCTGGATGACGGCGTGAGCGAGCAGCGCAAGCAGTCCATGGCTTGTGTGGCCCTGCCCACCTGCCCGCTGGCGATGGCCGAGGCCGAGCGCATGCTGCCGGCGTTTGTCACCGATATCGAAGGGCTGCTGACCAAACATGGGCTGGCGGATGACGCCATCATCTTCCGGGTCACCGGTTGCCCCAACGGCTGCGGCCGCGCCATGCTGGCGGAAGTGGGTCTGGTGGGCAAGGCGCCCGGCCGCTACAACCTCCATCTGGGTGGCAACCTGGAGGGCACCCGCATTCCGCGCCTGCACCTCGAGAACATCACTGAGCCGCAGATCCTGGCCGAGCTGGATCGACTGATCGGCCGCTGGGCCACCGAGCGCAATCAGGGCGAATGCTTTGGCGACTTCGTGATCCGGGTTGGGGTGATTGCACCCGTTATCGATTCTGCGAGGGACTTCTATGCAGCTTAATCTGCCGCTTAATGTCACTGAAGATGGCCGCCTTGACCTGCAGGCGCTGCTGGCCCTCGGCCGTGAGGAGCAAGTCGAGGCACTCGCGCCCCTCAACCGCGAGCTGGATACCATGAGTGCCACCGAGCGGGTGCGCTGGGCCCTGGCCAATCTGCCGGGGGAGCATGTGCTCTCATCCAGTTTCGGCATTCAGGCGGCGCTGATGCTCCATCTGGTAAGCCGCGAGCGGGCCGACGTGCCCGTAGTGCTGACCGATACCGGTTATCTGTTCCCGGAGACCTACCGCTTTATCGACGAGCTGACCGAGCGCCTCGCGCTAAATCTCAAGATCTATCGGGCCGAGCTCAGCCCGGCCTGGCAGGAGGCGCGATTTGGCCTCCTGTGGGAGCAGGGGGTGGAGGGGATCACCCGCTACAACCAGCTCAACAAGGTAGAGCCGATGGACCGCGCCCTGAACGAGCTGGGTGCCCGCACCTGGTTCTCCGGCCTGCGCCGGGAGCAGTCCGGCAGCCGGGGCAAGCTGCCGGTGCTGGCCATCCAGCGCGGCCGCTTCAAGTTCCTGCCGGTGATCGACTGGAGCAACAAGGACGTCTTCTACTACTTCAAGGAGTTCGACCTGCCCTACCACCCGCTGTGGGAGCAGGGCTACCTGTCGGTGGGCGACGTGCACACCACCACCAAGTGGGAGCCCGGTATGAGCGAGGAGCAGACCCGCTTCTTCGGCCTCAAGCGCGAATGCGGTTTGCACGAGGAAAATGGCGAGAACGACGGCTCAGGCATCTGAGCCAGGCTGTCCACCCGCACGGCTTTCATAAAAAAACGCCCGGCAACAGCCGGGCGTTTTAATTTGCGCAAAAGGGTGGCATTCCACCCCCCATTACTTGGCGGCGCGCGCCTGGGTCAGCCAGTCGTTCACCAGCACCTCGTGGCCCTTGAGCCAGGCGTCGGCGTGACGCTCCACATCCGCCGGCTTGTTCTGCCCCTTGTTCATCAGGCCGTTCTGCACGTTGATGTCATTGAGCGGAAGCTTGACGATGGAGAACAGCCTGGCGGCTGCCGGGTTGGCCTCGGCGAACTGCTTGTTGGCCACTATATGCATGGTGTTGACCGGGAAGCCATAGTTCTTGCCGTTCGGCAGCCGGGTCTTGGCCGCATCAGGGCCGTCGGCGGGCACCTCCAGCCACACCACGTCCTTGCCCGGCACCAGCTCGCTGCTGAGCCAGTAGGGGGTCCAGGTGTAGTAGAGCACCGGCTTGCCGGCCTGGTAACGGGCACGGGTATCGGCGATCAGCGCCGCGTAGTTGCCCTGCTTGTGAGTGACGGTCGGGGTCAGGCCAAACCCGGCCAGATGACGGTTGATCGCCTCTTCGCAGCCCCAGCCCGGATTGCAACCCACCAGGTCGGCCTTGCCGTCGCCATCGCCGTCAAACAGCGCCGCCAGCTTGGGATCCTTGAGCTGACCCAGATTGGTGATGCCGTAGCGAGTCGCGGTCTGCTTGTCGATGAGATAGCCCTGGGCGGCCCCGGCCACATAGGTGCCCTCACGGAAGAACACCTTGTCGCCGCCAGCCTGCTCATACTTGTTGTTTTGCAGCGGTATCCAGTTGAAGGCGAGGAAGGTGCCATCCCCCTGCGCCACCGAGGCGTAGGCCACGTTGTAATCCACCTCCTGGGCCGGCTGGACGTCATAGCCGAGGCGCGCCATCAGCTTGCTGACCAACAGGGTCTGAAAACTCTCCTCCGGCAACGAGCTCTGCAGGGGCTGGACGCGCACTCCCTCCCCCGGCAGCTCGGTGCTGGCCATGGCGAGCGGGCCGAGCAGTTGGGAGCTCAACAGCAGGGAACCCAGGGTCAGCGTCTTGGTAATGAGCCTCATGCATTTACTCCTTTGTAATCGATAGACTTGTCGCGGCCGAGCAGGCGCAGCAGCAGGGCGGCGGGGCCGCGCTGATACCAGCGGCCGGTACGACTGCGATCCGGCTGTCCCATCGCCTGGGTCAGGCGGTCGAGCACGATGGCCAGCAATACGATGCCGAGGCCGCCGATGGAGGCGAGCCCCATGTCGAGCCGGCCGATGCCGCGCAGCACCATCTGGCCGAGGCCCCCCACCGCAATCATGGAGGCGATCACCACCATGGAGAGTGCCAGCATCAGGGTCTGGTTGACCCCGGCCATGATGGTGGGCATGGCGAGCGGCAGTTGTACCTTGAACAGCAGCTGAGAGGGGCTGGCACCGAACGAGTGGGCCGCCTCAACCAGATCCGCAGGCACCTGGCGAATGCCCAGCATGGTCAGCCGGATCATAGGCGGCAGCGCGAAGATGACGGTCACCACCACCCCGGGCACGTTGCCGATACCGAACAGCATGACGATGGGGATGAGGTAGACGAAGGCCGGGGTAGTCTGCATCGCATCCAGCAGCGGCCGTGTCCAGCGCGACAGTCGCTCGCTCCTCGCCAGCAGGATGCCGACCGGCAGCCCGATCAGCACGCAGAAGAACAGCGAGGTCAGCACCAGCGACAGGGTCACCATGGCATCGGACCAGGCGCCGATAAGGCCCACCACCACTAGCGAGAACAGGGTTCCCAGCGCCATGCGAGCGTTCACCAGTTGCCAGGCGATCAGGGTCAGCAGACCGATCATCAGGGTGGAAGGTACCGTCTGCAGCAGATGGGTCATGCCGCCCAGCGCCAGCTCCACCGGTGCACGGATCAGCTGAAACACGGGACGCAGGTTGTCCACCAGCCAGCCGATGCCATCCTCGACCCAGCTGTCCAGTGGCACCAACGCCTGCTGGAAGGGATCCAGCCAGTCGACGGCAGCTGTGGTATCCACCGTCTCGATCTGGTTCTGCCAGTCGGTGGCGGCGGTGGCGGTATCACTCCAGGGATCGGCCACCTCGGTGGCACTAGAAGCCGTGGCGCCCCAAGGGTCGGCCGCCACCTCATCGGCACGCAGGGCGGGGCTCGCCAGCAGCACCAGGGCCAGCAGCCCGCTCAGTAAAAAATTGGGATTCATCAGCTTCATGCCGGGGTACTCCTGTCCAGGGTGTTCAGCAGGTTGGCCTTGGAGATGAGGCCCAGATAAGTGCCATCCTCCTCGACCACGGGCACCTGACAGGGGGCGGCCGCCACCTGGCTGATCAGTTCGTTGAGGGCGGTGTCCGCCATAATGGGCCGGATGTCCGCCAGCAGCGCCTGCTCCAGGCTGCCTTTGGCCCTGACTGCATGACCGAGCGACTCCACCGAGACGACCCCGATGAAGCGACGCCGGCGATCCACCACGTAACCGAACTCCCGCTCTTGCTCCTTGAGCTGGCGCAGGGCGTTGCCCGGCCCGTCGGTGGTGTGCTTCTTGATGAGCGGCATCTGCTTGCGGCTGGCCACGTCGCGGGCGCTGAACACGTTGGCCAGATCCACCCCGCGAAAGAAGGCGCGCACATAGTCATTGGCGGGCTGGTTCAGGATCTCGTCCGGGGTGCCGACCTGCACCAGCTGGCCGTCCTGCATGATGGCGATGCGATCGCCGATACGCATCGCCTCGTCCAGATCGTGAGAGATGAAGACGATGGTGCGCTGCTGGCTGGCCTGCAGCTTGAGCAGCTCGTCCTGCATCTCGGTGCGGATCAGCGGATCCAGCGCCGAAAAAGCCTCGTCCATCAGCAGGATGTCAGGGTCGTTGGCAAGCGCCCTAGCCAGGCCGACCCGCTGCTTCATGCCGCCGGAGAGGGCATCGGGGAAGGCATCGATCCACTGACCCAACCCCACCTGATGGAGCGCCTGGCGGGCGCTCTGCTGGCGCTCCGCCAGCGGCACACCGGCCAGCTCCAGCCCGAAGGCAGTGTTTTCCAGCACGCTCAGGTGCGGCATCAGGGCGAAGGACTGGAATACCATGCTGATCTTCTTGCGCCGCACCTGACGCAGCTCGCCGTCGGAGATGGCGGCGATGTCCTCACCATCGATCAGTACCTGGCCGCGGGTTGGCTCGATCAGCCGGTTGAAGAGACGCACCAGGGTGGATTTGCCCGAGCCGGAGAGGCCCATCACCACGAAGATCTCCCCTTCGTCGATGGCCAGATTGACATCCTGGACCCCCAGGGTCTGCCCGGTTTTTTGCAGGATGCTGGCGCGGTCATGCCCTTTCGCCAGCAATTTGAACGCTTTTTCCGGCTGATCGCCGAAGATTTTGTAGAGTGATTTAACCTCGAGTTTGACTGTCATATTGTCCTTTTTTCTTGGCCGACGACTTGCCAGGCAAACCGTCGAACGCGAACCAATTACTTATTACACTAAGCAACAGACAACCAAAACAAAAGAACCAATAGAGTCCCAGCAAGCTAACGCCAAAATAAGCATTTGATTTTAATCAGTTATTTATATCGACAAAAAACGGACAAAGTCTGGTTTTATCCATAAAATTTTCCATATAAAACGAAGATTCACTGGGGAAAATCATCAAAAACAATCAAAAAAGAGCAAGCAAAGGCAGTTTGATGGAGGTAAAAGCATGACATGCCACCCAGATAAGCAACAGCGACCAAATAATTACATATCTAACCATTTATTGGTCACAATGAGGATAGATTGGGGGACAAGAAAAGGAGCAGAGGAGGGGCAGAGCAGAGGATGAAGGTGCATTCACACGCCGTGATGAGATCGCCCTGCCACCTCTGGACCATCGGCCTGCTGGCACGGAGCTTCTGGCAAATAGCCCGTGCGAAAAAAGCCCCTTGTGCAACACAAGGGGCTTTTTAGTGGCTATCGATTAGCGCATGCCATAATTCACCGGCGTTGCCAGGTCTCGAAGCGGTAGGGATAAGCATTCCGCTCATCAGCTAAATGAGACTCTTCTTCCAATAGCTCCCAGTCGGTATGATCCAACACTGGAAAATGGGCGTCGCCCTCAACTTCAAGTTCAATCTGGGTCAGATAGAGGCGTTCAGCCTTCGGCAAGAGCTGTTCAAACAGATGACCACCACCGATCACCATCAGCTCCTCCACAGCTTCGTCATGACTCAATAGTTCTAATGCAGCCTTAACAGAATCAATTACTTCTACACCATCAACCCGATACTCAGGATTACGGCTGATCACCAGATTACGGCGCCCGGGTAGTGGACGACCAATGGATTCGAAGGTCTTGCGTCCCATCAGCACCGGCTTGCCGAGGGTGATCCGCTTGAAGTGGGCCAGATCGGCCGGCATATGCCAGGGCATCTGGTTGTCCTTGCCGATCACACGGTCTTGAGCCACGGCGGCAATCATGGAAATCTTCACGGTATCAATCTCTCACTTCACCATTCATATAATGGGGCGGTTACGATACACGACCAAGGAAGGAATCGCTAGACCGAAACTGAGGGCGCCGACGATAAACAGCGCCTTGAGGCCGTTCTCCACCGCACTCTGGATCAACTCCATGGTCACGCCGTTGATGTTGAGCTCTACCACCGCAATCATGGTCTTGAAGGCATAACTGCCCGGGATCATCGGAATGATGGAGGCAACGCTGAACACCGGACGCGGCGCCAGCAGACGGCGCGACCAGTAGACGCAGACAAAGCCGACCGTGGTGGCCGCCGCCAGCGTCGCCCACTCGATGGGCATACCATAGTGGATCAGCAAGGTACGCAGGCTGTGGGCCAGCGCGCCGCCCATGGCGCAATACTTCAGCATCCGTGGTGGCACATTGAACAGCATGGCAAACCCCACCGCCGGAATGGAGGACCAGAAGGCATCCTTGGCCAGTAGCCAGAGCAAATCCATCATACTTTCCACCCCCAGATACCGGTGACCGACATGGCCAAAATGATACCTATGGCGGCGCTGATGGTCAGCAGGGTCGCGGTCCCCCAGCGGGCCAGCCCCATGTTGAAGTAGCCCTTCACCATGTCTGAGACCGCATTGATCAGCGGAAAGCCCGGCACCAGCAGCAGCACGCTGGCCGCCATGGCGAGATAAGGCTGGTCACCCCAGTTAAAGAAGGTGGCGCTGGAGGAGAGCAAGGTGGCGATAAAGCCGGTAGCGGCAAAGTTGATGAGCGGGCTATGGTGATGGCGGGCCATCAGCTGGCGCACCCGCATCGCCACGGCAGACGAGAAACAGGTCACCAGGAAGATGGGCCAGTCACCGCCAAACAGCAGGCTAAAGGCACCACATGAGAGCCCCACCATGGGGACCACCAGCCAGGGGTGATAGTGAAAGGGGACGATGGCCTCGAGGCGCTGGCGCACTTCACGGGCACCGATCAGCTCTTTCTCCGCCATGATGCAGATCCGCTGGATCTCGCACACCACCTGCATGTTGATGCCATGTTCGCGCACCCGCCGGGTAGTGGTAACACAGCCCCCCTGATAGAGGCTGGTGAGCACGATGGCACTGGAAGAGATGGCCATCTCGACACTCTCCAGCCCCAGCGCCATCCCCAGCCGCACCGTGGTCTGCTCGATGATCCTGCTCTCCGCCCCGAACTGGGCCAACATCTGACCCACCTTGACGATAATGCGGGTGATCTCTGTCTGTTGCTCCCGCGACAACACCCGTCTTGGTGTGATACTTCTCATAATCCCTTCGAGTCGTAGCAATAAAAATTTCGGCCATATTAGCCTAACTTTTACTGTTATTCATCCACCCCTATCACAACCTGACTAATTAGTTATTACAAGAAGGAGAAAAGAAATTACATCACAAATACATTACGACTAACATTAAAAATCATAACAATCAGGTCGCCAGCAATTCCCTTTATTATGGCCTCACCGATTTGGCTGAAATATCAACCAAGGGGGTTATTGCAGATTATTTGCGACGTCGATAGTCAGCCAGATGGATTATTTTACCACTGCCATCGCTTTCAGGCGGAGGGTCCCCCTCTTCTCTGAACTGGCTCATTTCGCTGCGCATCAAATAAAAAGATTCCCGCATCATGTTGGTAATCCGGATACAGCTATCAAGATTGTTTTTCGCCAGACGGCGCTGACCATCAATCTTGAACTGCAACCCGCGCAGACGGCGCTGCTGATCGGGGCTCGCTCGGGCCATCAACTGGTCGATCTGCTGCTCCAGAATCGCATCCAGCCGGGAGGGCTCACTCGCGGCCAACTCCTTCAGGGTGTCAAAATCAGGCAACTCCATATGCCCTCCTTGGCGACTATTGCTGGCTCTACAACTTGAGGAACCAGCCATATAAAACTTTATATACGACCGAGCGGCAAAGAGCTCACCACACCACTCAGGTAATCGTTATTAAAATGGCAACCATGATGAAAATCATCCATTGAAATAACATGCAGAAACAAACATTTGCTTAAAAAAGAAAGAGCATGCAAAACACTTAGACATTTTAGGCTGCTTTTTTATGTTTTTTATTTCCAATAAAAGTCGGGATAAATTAATTTTGCTTCATTCGACTCTTTATCATCCATAAAATGACCAGTAGCTCCTTCCGACGATTTAACATATCTCACTGATTATGTTATTTTAATTGCCACTTTTATCGGACATTCAAGAGCAGACCATGAGCAAGGCAAAAATCGGTATCGTCACCGTCAGCGATCGCGCCAGCGCGGGCATCTATGAAGACCTCTCCGGCAAGGCCATCATCGACACCCTGAACGCCTATCTGACCTCGGAGTGGGAACCTGTCTATCAGGTGATCCCCGATGAACAGGATCAGATTGAAGCGACCCTGATCCGGCTGGCGGATGAAGAGCAGTGTTGTCTCATCGTCACCACAGGCGGCACCGGCCCGGCCAAGCGGGATGTCACGCCGGAAGCGACCGAAGCGGTGTGTGATCGCATGATGCCGGGCTTTGGCGAGCTGATGCGGGCCGAATCCCTCAAGTTTGTGCCGACCGCCATTCTGTCGCGCCAGACAGCCGGACTGCGCGACGACACCCTGATCGTCAATCTGCCGGGCAAGCCCAAATCGATCCGCGAGTGTCTGGATGCAGTATTCCCCGCCATCCCCTACTGCATCGATTTGATGGAAGGGCCGTATCTCGAGTGCGATGAAACTGTCATCAAGCCATTTCGGCCGAAAAAATAGCAAAGCCGACCATAAAAAATAATGGCGAGCCACGGCTCGCCATTATTTTTAGCTCATCTGTTCGTGCAGACAAAATGCATCGATTATTTACGGCCGAATACTTTTACGCCCGCTTTGCTGCGCTCTGAATTACCGTACACTTCGATCTTTTTCACACAACGACGCGAACCCAGTGATTTCCACTCGGTCTCTTTATCACTGCTCATCTCCCGATCGAAGCGAATGGTTTTGGTACGATCACCACCATAGGTCACCACCACCCGATCCAGGGTCAAATCACGTTCCGCCTTCACCTTGATATATTTGGTCTGACGGCAAATCACCAAAGGAATTGTCGCACCATGATCACCGGCCCCCAGCAAAATAGTCCGCCCCAGCGTGAACTGATCATCGCCAGCATGGCTGGCTGACGCCACCACCAGCAAGACACCACCCAGCAGGGTGCGCGCGGAAAAACGGGAATTCCAGATAGACATCAGGGACATAACACCTCCAATAAAAAACGGAGTGCAATAATACGGACCGAACCATAACGGAAGCTGTACCCGAACGCGCATTTGCGGCGAAAGAGGGGCGATTGCCTGAGAAAATGAAGGAATTTGCCGGTAAAAATGTGAAGGGCCGCATATTGCGGCCCTGACTGCATATGAGCGCTCAACGCTCCATGATCTGGGTCACATCTTCTTTATTAATCATCACCTCACGCCCTTCATGATCGTAATAGCGATACATACCGGTACTCTCGTCCAGCTTGGGCTTGCTCTCTGTGGTGATCATCTTGCCATCCTTGGTGCTCATGATGTATTGGGAGCTGCATGCTACCAGCCCCAGGGCGCACACCAGGATCATCATCAGTTTTTTCATAGGCGCACTCTTCTCCTTTCACCCTCACCACGAGGGTGTCATATCCAGCCTACTCCAATCCGGCAGGCAGTCGGAAACTTGCACAATAAAGTGAGATCACCATCAAAAATCAGTTACTTGCGACCACCCGGTTTGCCACTGCTACCGGTACCGGAACCACAGCCAAGTGCCAGCCGATCTGCCGCGCCTCTGGCCTGCACCAGACCATAGCCATAGCTGTTGTCCCGTCCGACAGCCCCCAGATCCTGGGCGCTGCTGCGCAGGGTCTGGCGCAGTTGATCATTGCTGCACTCCAGCCGCTGTGACCAGGCCAGGGTGGCGACCCCGACCACATGAGGGGTCGCCATCGAGGTACCGCTGTAGCTGGCGTAACCACTCGGCACGGTCGACAGCACAGCAACACCGGGGGCCGCCAGCTCCACCTGATCGTTGCGTTGCGAGAAATAAGCCAACTGCTTGCTGCTATCGATAGCAGCCACGCTCACCACACTGCTGTAAGAGGCGGGATAGGACTTGCTGGTGTTGCCCGCATTGCCCGCCGCCGCCACACTCAACACATTCTGGCTGTAAGCCTGATTGAACGCCTGCTCTTCCGTCTTGCTGGGCACATTGCCCCCTAGGCTCATGTTGATGACCATGCGAGTAAAGCCACGACTGCTCATCCCCTGCTTGCAGGCATTGAGAGCCCCCACCAGGTTGGAGGTATAGGCCCAGCCGTTGGCGCCAAACACCTTGATGATGTGCAGCGGGACACTCTGATTCGGCAAGACACCGACCACGCCCATGTCGTTCCCCCCAATGGCGGCTATGGTGCCTGCCACGTGGGTGCCGTGACCGTTTTCGTCACTACTCCAGCTGCCTGTACCTGCGTTGTCACTACCCTGCACCTGCGCCCCATGGGGCAGATCCGGGTGATTGCCGCTATAGCCAGAGTCAATGATACACACCAGCACCTCTCCGGCCATACCATCGCTCAGTTGTGGCGCCTGTACCATGGGAATGCCATAAGGCAGGGTCTCGGCACTGGCATAACGCTTGGCATCCGGCTCCACCCACAGCACGTTGGGGTTGCGCGCCAGCGCTGTCGCTGCAGCAGCTGGCAACCAGAGCGCCAGCGCATGCTGCTCGGGCAGTTGCAGGGCCAGCTCGCCCCCCATCCCTTTGCTTTGGGCCAGCACAGCGGCCTCCGCCCCCGGCTTGAGTTGCACCAGATAACGAGCCCGTTCGGCAGCCATTACCCCCTGTGCCAGTACGCCTGCCACCAGCAGGCCTGTCCATATCCGTCTCATCAGTCACTCCTTCCATCGACCTGATAGCCACCAGCAAAGTGTAGTGGCAGGCTGGCGCAGGTCCGAGCGGATACAAAAAGGCCGGACATCTGTCCGGCCTCTTCTTTCAAGCGCAAGCGCGCAATCATGACTTGGCGGGCTGGCGCTCACCGGTCACGGTCGGGTTCTTGGGATCGGAACTCCACTCATACCAACCGCCGTCGTAGACGCTGATCCGTTTCCAGTCCATCAGCCAGGCGTAGAAGAAGGCCTCGGAGGCGCGCCAGCCGGTACCGCAGTAGAATGCGGCCTGCTGAGTTGGCTCGATGTTCCACTGGTCCCACATGGCGAGGATCTCGCGGGCCGGCTTCATGGTGCCGTCCGGGTTGTGGAAGTCGCTCATGCTGTTGGCATCCACCCCACCGTGACCCCACTTGGCCCCCGGGATATCGCCCTTCGGCTTGATGTAGCTGTAGCCAGAGGTGTTGCCGACAAACTCGTCCCAGGTACGCACACTGACCAGTGCGCTATCGGGCTGCTTGAGCAGTTCTTTCGCCTGACTTAGCGTGGTGTAGTACTCGGGGTGAGCGGGAATGGCCACGCCAAACTCCTTCACCGGCTCATATTTGTTGGGCAGACCGGTTTCGGTACGCAGGTGCTGGATAAACCATGCATCCAGACCACCGTCCAGCAGGCGTACATCTTTCACCCCCGCGTACATCATCAGGTGCGCGGCACGGGCAGCCGCCATGGTGTTGCGACCATAGAGGATGACGGTGGTGTCGTGACGGATGCCGTTATCCAGCAGCAGCTTCTTGAGCGCTTCGTCAGAGACCTTGTTCCACAGCGGCTCCTCTTCGAGGCTGTTGGTATCGATATAACCGGCCCCCGGGATGTGGCTGATGAGGTAGGCCTTGGGTGAACCCCAATCAACTTCAAACAGCTTCCAGTCACCCTTGGGCGCTGCGGCGACCGGCTTGCCCTCTTGCAGATCCGCCAACCAGCGCGGATAGACCAGCTGCTGCCAGCGTGCCAGCGACTCGCGCGGTGCGGCTTGCCACCCTTGCAGCTCGAACAGCTGCTTGATCCCCTGCTTGCGCAGCAGACGGGCCACCTCGGCCACTTCGCGGGACGCACCGTAGAGGGCAACCGGACGATCGGCCTTCAGCCCCTTGATCTCGAGCGCCTTTGGCCACTCTTCATCGCTGTATTTCCACTCGGCAGAGAGGTTCTCGGCGCCCGCCACATGGCCGCCCTGCTTCTCCCCTTCCATCGGCCACCCCTGATAGAAGTAGCTGGCGCGGGTATCCAGGATGACAGCCTGTTTGGCCTTGGCATCGGCCAGCGAGAACGGTGGCAACTCCCCTGCCACGGCGGGCAGGGCACACCAGAGCAGTAAGGTCGCCAACGCGGCCTGCAGGAAGCGAAGATGTCGTTTCATGGTGATTTCTCGATTCATAGTGAACAAGGTTAAAAAATGGAGCGACCCAGCCGCTCGGCCAGCTGCTCCAGCGCCGCCGTGCCCGCCAGCGAGTTGCCGGCTTTGTTGAGCTCGGGCGACCAGACACAGACGCAGAGCTCGCCCGGGATCAGGGCAATGATACCGCCGCCGACACCCGATTTGCCCGGCATGCCGACCCGATAGGCAAAATCGCCCGCCTCGTCATAAAGGCCGCAGGTGGCGAGCAGGGCGTTGACCTGCTTGGTGGTGCGGGCTGGCAACAGTGGCACGCTCTCGCCCAGTGGCACACCACGGTTGGCCAGATAGATGAATGCCCGCGCCAGATCGACGCAGCTCATGCGAATGGCACAGGCATTGAAGTAGCTTTGCAGCACCTTGTCCACTTCGTTTTCGAAGTTGCCATAGGCCTTCATCAGATAGGCGATGGCGGCGTTGCGGGCAGAGTGCTGATATTCGGAGCGGGCGACCACCTGATCCGCCATGATGGCCGGATTGCCGGAAAGGCGGCGCACCAGCTCGAGGGTACGCTGACGGGGCGCAGTGAGGCGGGTCTCCAGCAGATCGCTCACCACCAGCGCCCCGGCATTGATAAAGGGGTTGCGGGGGATCCCCTGCTCGAACTCGAGCTGTACCAGCGAGTTGAAGGGCTGGCCGGAGGGCTCCTTGCCAACCCGGGCCCAAATCTCCTCCTCCTGATAGAGGGTGAGTGCCAGGGTCAGGCTCAGGGCCTTGGAGATACTCTGGATGGAGAAGGGTTCGAAAGCGTCACCGGCGGTGAACAGCTCCCCCTCGACGGTACAGACTGCGATACCAAGCCGATCGGCCGGTACCTGAGCCAGTGCCGGAATGTAGTCGGCCACCTTGCCTTGTCCCAGCAACGGGCGCACCTCTTCAAGGATGCTGGCCAGTAATTCGGATGACAACACCATAAGCAATAAGCGATTCCATGACTAAAACAGCGGTGGAGATCCCATCCCCACTGACAAAAATCCCGCCAGCGGCGGGATTTTTCAGTTACCCACAACAAGGCGCCAGATGCGGCAGCCTTGTATCAGGCCGGTTCACCGTACCAGAGATCGAACAGCTCGGTAACGACCACGGCTTCCATCCCCTTGCCTTCCAGCCAGGATTTGACGGCGGCGCGGTCTTCTTCGGTACACTTGCCCAGTTGCTGGGTGCAGATCATCCCTTCCCAGGCCAGGTGACCGGAGCCGGCAAAAGCCAGTTTACGGGGTTCAACAACCTCATCGATCATCGCATCGACTACCGCATCGATGGTCTCTTCGGCAGTGCCGACCGGGAAGTTGAAACTGATGTCGAAACCCATTTCCTGGAATTCATCGACGCGCAGTTTCTTGCGCAGGCGGCGGCTACGATTGGCCATGATAGCTCCTCAAGTTAGTTGATACGCTAGGTGTGTTGACGTGCCAGCTTAGCTGACACGCTTGAAAATCAGATCCCAAACCCCGTGGCCGAGACGGTGGCCACGTTGTTCAAATTTGGTCAGCGGACGCCAGTCCGGACGAGGCATCCAGTTGCCGGTGGCAGAGGTATTCTCGTAACCCTCGGCGGCGCTCATCACTTCCAGCATGTGCTCGGCATAGTTTTCCCAGTCGGTCGCCATGTGGAACATGCCACCGATGGCCAGCTTCTGACGAATATCCTGGGCAAATGCAGGCTGTACGATGCGACGCTTGTGGTGACGGCTCTTGTGCCAGGGATCCGGGAAGAAGAGCTGCAGGCAGGAGAGTGAACCGTTCGGGATCATGTGCTCCAGCACTTCCACCGCATCGTGGCAGATCACTTTCAGATTGGTGACGCCCGCTTCCTGAGCGGTGCCCAGACAGGCACCCACGCCCGGGGAGTGCACTTCGATGCCGATGAAGTTCTTCTCGGGGGCATTCTTGGCCATCTCCACCAGAGAGGCGCCCATACCAAAGCCGATCTCCAGCACCACAGGTGCTTCACGGCCAAACAGTGCGACCAGATCGAGCTGCTTTGGCTCGAAATCGATGCCCATGACCGGCCAAAGCTCTTCCAGGGCCTTCTCCTGCCCTTTGGTCAGGCGGCCTTCGCGACGGACAAAGCTGCGGATCTTGCGCATGAACTTGCCGTCTTCGTTAAATACATCTTGGGTCACAGGCATAATGGTCTCGTTATTTCATCAATCCGGGTAATACATCTTGTGTCCGATCCCTAGCGGGACCGCTCGCGGCTCGGCATTTCATCGACCCGCGAAAACAGGGGAGCGAATTATCCCAAGATAGGCCCAAGGCGCAAGTGTTTCGCGAAACAAATCCCTCATCTCTCTCCATTTCATTGACAACAGTTGACAAATGCCGACCCGTTCACAGAATCGGTCACGCGTCGAGTACATGCTGCCTGCGCAAATAAAACCATACACAACAAAGGATTGCAGTATGAAATACAGAGCATTGGCGTTTGCCATCACCACTTTGCTTGCGGGATGCGACACATCAACAAATGACTCACAAACCCCTGCTGCCGCCGAGCAGGCCTATGAGTATCTGGTGCAGTTGAGCTCAACCGCAGAAGGGATTGGCGCGCGCCCCACGGGGACAGAGGCAGAAACTCGTGCCGCGGCATGGATCCAGGACCATCTGACCGGTTGGGGCTACGATGTGCAACGCCAACCCTTCACCTACACCAAAAGCGGCGCCAGTAAAAACTCCCAAAACCTGATCGCTGAGCTCAAGGGCACAAGTGACAAGGTGATCCTGATCGGCGCCCACTACGACAGTACGGGCGACAAGAAAGGTTCTGAAGGAGCCACCGACAACGGCGCTGGCGTCGCAGCCTTGCTGGCAGTGGCTGAGGCGCTTAAAGGACAAACCTTGCCCTACACGGTTCGCTTTGCATTCTTCGGGGCGGAGGAGAACGGTCTCAACGGCTCCAAAGCCTATGCCGCCAGCCTCGACAGCACCGCCGTCGCCAAGCTGCTGGCGATGGTGAACTACGACACCATCGCCGGGGGCGACATCGTCTACGTCCACTCAGCCCACTCGGACGTCGCCGAATACAACTGCACAGATCCGAGCCGCTACAGCTTCGATCCCAAGGTGCGGGATCGCCTGCTTACCCTCTCCAAACAGACTGCGACCCCGTTTGCCATTCATCCCAGCTACAGCGGTTATCCGGAAGGGGAGACTGGCAGCTGGTCAGATCACGCTCCCTTTGCCTGCCTGGGGGTGCCGATCGCCTACGTTGAAGCGACCAACTTCACCATCAACGGCGCTGATGGCTATGACGGCTACTCCCAAAGCACCAATCCAGCGCTGTGGGACTGCTATGACGCCACCACCAAGAGCGCCTGCGATCGTGACAGCGAAACCCAGTGGGGAAAAATCTGGCACACCCAGTACGACCGCCTCGACAAGATGGCGGAACTATTCCCAGGCAGAGTAGAAAGCCAACTTGGCGCCAACACCGACCTGATGATCCGCTTCCTCAAGGAACCGGGTTTGTAAGGTCAGTTGCTTGTCCACAAAACAAGATCGCCCTAACTCATTTCAATTCATGGGAGCCACACGGGCAGGTAAAATTCGGGCAGGTGCCAAACCTGCCTTTTTTGGCGATTTTTGTGACAATCATTGCCTCATTTCTGAAATCTGATACAAACGGATAACCTGGCGGTCGAATGGAGCGACCGCCCACATGCCGAGAGAATTGTCTATGCAGCCGTTTTTTGCCCAGCGCTTCGAGAAGGTCGAGCCTTCCTTTATCCGTGAAATCCTCAAAGTTGCCGCCAATCCGGAGATCATCTCCTTCGCCGGTGGCCTGCCCAATCCCCACCTGTTTCCGGTCAAGGCGATCGATCAGGCCTGTCAGGATGTGCTACGCGAGCAAGGGGCTGCCGCCCTGCAATATGCGGCGACCGAAGGCTTCGCCCCGCTGCGCCAATATATTGCCGACCGCTATCTGACCCGCCACGGCATGCAGGTCAATCCGGACAACATCCTCATCACCAGCGGCTCCCAGCAGGCGCTGGATCTGCTGGGCAAGGTGCTGATCGACGAGGGTCAGGATCTCATCATCGAAGAGCCGGGTTACCTTGGCGCCATTCAGGCTTTCTCTGTCTATCAACCCACCTTCAAGCCGATCACCCTTGAAGAAGAGGGTCTGGATCTGGCGGCGCTGGATGCGCTGCTGGCAAGCGGATCCAATGCCAAGCTGCTCTACGGCGTGCCCAACTTCCAGAACCCGAGCGGTGTCTCCTACAACCGTGCCAACCGCGAGGCACTGGCCGAGCGACTGGTGCGCCACGAGCTGTTGATGGTGGAAGATGATCCCTACGGCGAGCTGCGCTTCGAAGGGGAGCATCTGCCCCCCATTGCCAAGCTGGCGCCAAACAATACCGTGCTGCTCGGCTCGTTTTCCAAAACCGTGGTGCCCGCCTTCCGTCTGGGCTGGATGCTGGTGCCGGAGTGGCTACGCAAGAAGGTGACCATCGCCAAGCAGGCCACCGATCTGCACAGCAACGCCTTCAGCCAGCAGGTGCTGCACCGCTTCCTGACCGACAATTCACTGGATGCCCATCTGGAGAAGATCAAGGAGGTCTATGGTCGCCAGCGTGCTGCCATGGAGGCTGCACTGGCCCGTCACTGCCCGCCCGGCGTCAGCTACACCAGACCGGAAGGGGGCATGTTCCTCTGGCTGACTCTGCCAGCCCACATCAGCGCCATGGCCCTGTTTGATGAGGCGATCAAGGAGAAGGTAGCCTTCGTGCCCGGCGCCCCCTTCTATGTACGCCCCGAAATCAAGAACACCCTGCGCCTGAGCTTCTCCTGCGTCGATGAGGCGACCATCGAGGAGGGGGTCAAGCGGCTGGCCCGCGCCCTCCAGCGGATGCTCTGAACGCCCAAGCCAAACCGTATTAACAAAAAACCAGCGAGCGCTCGCTGGTTTTTTTTATGCTCCCCATTCACCCGTTCAGCCAAACAGGGTCTTGCAAAACTGCTTCATCGGAATGGGGCGGCCGTAGCGATATCCTTGCAGATAGTCAACGTGGCGAGCCCGCAGGTAGTCCGCCTGCGACTGCTTCTCGACCCCCTCCGCGATCAGGATCAATTCAAGTCGCTTCGCCAGATCAATCACGTTTTCAACGATATGGCTGGAGAGTGCATCCGTACCGATCATCTCTACAAAGCTACGGTCAATCTTGATTGCATCGACCTGAAACTGCTGCAGATAGGTCAGACTGGAGTGACCGGTGCCAAAGTCATCGATAGCGATCAACACGCCCAGTTTGCGCAACTCGGCAAACATCCGGGCGGTTGTCTCATCAGCCACCAGCAGCTCCCGCTCCGTCAGCTCCAACCCCAAATCAACGGGATTGTCCTTAAACGCGTCGAGAAAGGCCTTGCAGTCAGCCAACAGGTCGAGATCCTGGAAGTGCTTGGCGCTGATATTGAAGCAAAAATGAAACTTTGCCGGCAGCTTGCGGGCATAAGGGGAGAAGTGGTCACGCACCTCGGCCATCAACAGGCTGGTCATGGGCACGATCAGGCCGCTATCTTCCGCCAGCGGGATAAAGCGATCCGGCGAGATCATCCCCTGCTTGGGATGCTGCCAGCGCATCAGCACCTCACAGCCACGCCACTGCTCATCCTCACCGGAGACCACCGGCTGCAGGTAGGGGATAAACTCCTCCTCGATCAACGCCCGCTTGAGCTCCTCCGCTGGTGAGCTGCTACGCCCCATCAGCCTGAAGGTGCCGAATCCAATCAGCAGCGCCAGCAGTGGAGAGAGGATCAAGGTATCTCTGGAGTAGCGCCATGCGTGGCTCAAGTAATCATGCACCGTGATCCGGGTGACGACCTGATAGGGGAAATCGGCCGAAGCGAGGGCAATATAACCCTCTTCTGCCGGAGAGGGCGCCGCCCCGAACTGACCTGAGCCAAACAGTGCCCTCTGCCCCACCACCAGAGCCATCGGGGAGTTCTTGCTGGAGATCTCCAGGGTATTGCGCAGGTAGTAGCCATCCACACCGATCAGCACACTCCCCTTGTCCGTTTCGTGGCGCAGCACGATCAGGGGGCGATCCGGTGTGACCTCATTGCCTGGCAGCAGTTGCAGCCTGCCATCCACATAACTGTCAGGGTTGAAGGGGCCATCGTAGTCACCATAGAGCGAGGTGCAATAGATACGATTTCCTATAGCCAGATTGGCAGAGCGGACATCAGGCACAGTGGCCACCTGTTCGCGCAGCAGTTGTGCCGCCTCCTTGCAGGGGTGACCAAGCATCCCCTCCACATTGATGGCCGCTTGCCGGGCATGGCCGATGGAGCGATCAAACATCATCCGGGCATGCTGCAAGCGTGAATCAGAATCATGCTCTATCTCGGTCACTGTCTGCCAGATAACGGCAACAACCCCCAGCAGCAGGATCCCGCCCCCCATCAGTAGTGCCACCAGAATCCTCGAGTAAAGCTGGCGAAGTTTCAAACGACGAAATGGCATGGCGGCCTCTTTGATGCTCGGATGGTGGGTGACAGCCCCGGTGGACAGGCGAAAGGGTCGCCATAATAGCGATTGAACAACAAATGTCCACCCGACAAAAATCAATCAATTCAAACTATTGTTCAACAATATGTCGCAAGAAGAGGATAGAGTTAACATCAGTCGAATGAACAAAACGTGTCAAACTCGTCCACTTGTTGAAGGAGGACGACGCCATTAGAGTAGAGCAAACGGCAGCAGGAGCGTGCAACGATGAAGATTCTGATTACCGGAGGAACCGGCTTTATCGGCCGCAAGCTGGTTGCCCATCTCAAGGTCAATCACGAGGTCGTGGTATTGAGCAGGCAGGGGAGCCGCGCCTACTCCCTGCTCGGTCACGATATCAAGGTATTGGATAACCTTGACCGGCTCGATGACCTCAATGACGTGGACGCAGTGATCAATCTGGCGGGTGAACCCATCGCCGCCGGACGCTGGAGCGAATCGCGTAAACAGCTGCTCTGCGACAGCCGCTGGCTGCTGACCGAGCAGCTGGTTGATCTCATCAAGCTCTCCACAACGCCGCCCAAGGTGCTGATCAACGCCTCCGCCATCGGCTGGTATGGCAGACAGGGCACCGAAACCCTCGACGAGCAGTGCCGCTCTCCCAACGACGAGTTCACCCACCAACTCTGCCAACAGTGGGAGACCCTGGCACTGGAAGCACAAAGCAAGCAGACCCGGGTCTGTATCGTGCGGATCGGGCTGGTGCTCGGCATGGATGGGGGAGCGCTACCCAAAATGCTCCCCCCATACCGACTCGGACTCGGCGGCCCCATGGGGTCGGGCAGCCAGATGATGAGCTGGATCCATGTGCAGGATCTGGTGCGCGCCATCCTGTTCATACTGGAGCACGAAGAGTGCAGCGGCATCTTCAACGGCACTGCGCCCCATCCGGTCAGCAACCGGGAGTTCAGCCAGACCCTTGCCACCACGCTGCACCGTCCACACCTCTTCTTCGTCCCGGCGCCGCTGTTGCAACTGGTGATGGGGGAGGCGGCAGATCTGCTGCTGACCGGACAAAAGGTGATACCAGTTCGGCTACAACAGGCCGGTTTCCACTTCAGCTATCCCGAGCTGCCGAGTGCCCTCGCCAATCTGCTGCGCGAGCCCCGCTAACTCACACCTGTTCGCTGCGTCCACTCGTCAGCACCTCGCATAGCAAGCAGCCCGACCAAGGCCGGGCTGCTTGCTTATTGCGGCTGCGCTATTGCACCTTGTGTGTATCGGCTCGCGCTGGCCGGATTACAACAGTCCCTGACCCAGCCCCCGCAGCCGATCGCTCAGGGTGCCAGCCAGCAGCTGGCGCTGCATCCCCTGCCCCGCCAGCGTCACCAACAGCGCCCCCAGAGTCGGCAGGCCAAGCCAGATGGCCCAGTGGAACTGCCACACCCCCTCGAACCACCACCACTGCAGGCCAAAGGAGCAGAGCTCCACCACCATGGCGGCGCAGAGCCCCGCAAGCGCACCACTGGCCACCAGCTCCCAACGCAGCATCTTTTTCAGCAGTTCGCTGCTGGCACCCAGGGTGCGCATCAGCAGCAGTTCGCGCCGACGCTGAGCCATGCTGGCCTGGGTCTGGGTCAGCAGCACCAGCAGCGCGGCCACTGTCACCAGCCCCAGCATCAGCGCCAGTGCCCGGCTCACCTGCTCCGATACCTGAGTGAGCCGCGCAATCAGGTCATCCACATCGATAAGACTCACCGTGGGGTGGCGGCGGATCAACTCCACCTCGGCAGTGCGCCCCGCCTCGGGCAGCCGGTAGCTGCCAAGCCAGGTACGGGAGAAGGGTGCCAGCAGATCCTCGGAGAAGATCATGTAGAAGTTGGGCCGCATATTGTCCCACTTGATGCTGCGCAGACTGGTGACCCTGGCGCCGAAGCTGCGCCCCTCGATAGTAAAGGCGAGCATGTCCCCCAGCTTGATATCGAGTCGCTTGGCCAACTCGCTATCCACCGACACCTCGCCGGACCCGGCAAGCCACTTCCCGGCCACCAGCTTGTTGTCGGTTGGCAGGGTAGCCGTGGTGGTGAAGTTGAGCTCCCGATCTACCCCCTCGCGGCCACTGCTGGCCCCCTCGCCCACCGCCTCACCGGCAATATGGGTCAGCCTGCCGCGCACCATGGGATAGAAGTCGGAGGTGGTGGCCCCGGCTGCCGCCAGCTCGCTCAGGATCCCCTCCCGCTCATTCTCGGCCACATTGACCAGAAAACGGTTGGGTGCATCGACGGGAAGACGAGCCGAAAACTCATCCAGCAGATCGACCCTTGCCGCCCAGAGCAAGCCAAACAGCATCAATGCCAGCGCAAAGCCCGCCAGTTGGAACAGGCCGCTGCTGCGCTCGCGCGACAGGTGGGCCAGCGCCAACCGCAAGGCATGAGGCCCGTTCACGTTTGCTCCCAGCCGCAACATCAGCGCCGCCAGCAGGGCCAGCAGCCCCATCAGCAAGCCCATGCCACCCACCAGACCCAGCGCCAGCCGCACATCGGCGGTAAAGCCCCAAACCAGCGCAAACAGCCCGAGCAACCCGACCGGCAGGGCCAGCCAGGGGGGAATGCCCGCCTCCAGCTCCCGACGCAATACCCGCAGCGGCGGCACTTTCAGCAGCCGCAAGAAGGGCACAAAAGCGAGCAGCAGGGTGATAAAGAGCGCCACCGCTACTCCCAGGGCAAAGGGGCGCCAAGAGGGAGGCGGCAGATCCGGCGGCAGCAGGTCCCCCAGCAGTTGCAAGGTGATCCACTGCATGGCCGTACCCGCGACCAGACCCAGCAACGCGCCGATCAGCGTCAACGACAGCAGCAGGGTTCCCATCAGTTGCCAGAGCGAGCGACGGGATGCCCCCAGGGTTTTGAGCAGCGCCACCATATTGGTCTGGCGCTCGGCAAAGTGGCGCACCGCGATCCCCATCGCCAACGCCCCCAGCAATACCCCGCTTAGGGAAGCAAGCCGGAAGAAACGCTCGGCATTGGCCAGCGAGCGGCCGACACGGGATTCGCTGTCATCCGGTTTGATCCACTTCTGTCCGGCCTGCAACTGCGGCAATAACCACTGTTCGTAACGAGCAAGCGGCTCCCGCGGCCCCTTGAACAGATAGCGCCACTGCTGGCGGCTGCCGGGGAGCAGAGCGCCGGTCGCCTCGATATCTGCGCTATGGATCAGTGCACGCGGCGCCAGCAAGAAGGGGCTGAAACCCTGATCCGGCTCCTCGCCAAGCAGACCAGCCACCTTGAGCACCGTATTGCCCACCTCCAGCTCATCCCCCGTTTTGACCTTGAGCAGCTGCATCACCCGGGCGGAGAGCCAGATCTCGCCGGGGGCCGGGGCGCGGGCCGGTTCCAGAGTGAGCTTGCCATAGAAGGGAAAACCATCGGGCACCGCCCGAATGGAGGCGAGCTGCAACGCATCGCCGTGAAACAGCATGCTGTTGAAGCTGACGGTGGTCTGCACCGCCAAGCCATCCAGTTTCGCTCGGGCCAGCCAGCCATCCGGCAGGGCGGCGGCGGTGCGCAGCACCCGATCCGCCCCGATAAAGTCGCGGCCTGACGCCTTGAGTCCGGCATCGAGCCGATCCGCTACCAGCGCCACACTCAAGACGCACGCCACGCTCAGGGCCAGCGCCAGCACAAACCAGCGCAGCTCGCCGCTGAAACCTTCCCGGCGAAGCAGCCGCCATCCCAATCGCCACTGCATCATCCCTTGTATCTCCCGCCTGATCCGCAGCTCACCCCGTTACACCACATCATGGGCCACCTCGCGATCCAGTCTGCCCGCCGTCATGACCAGTTGCCGCTGGCAACGCTCGGCCAGCTGATGATCATGGGTCACTACCACCAGGGTGGTGCCGTGCTTGCGATTGAGTTCAAACAGCAGCTCGATCACCTTCTCGCCGGTCTTGCTGTCGAGGTTGCCGGTCGGCTCATCCGCCAGCAGCAGGCTGGGACGGGTCATAAAGGCGCGAGCGATGGCCACCCGCTGCTGCTCGCCGCCGGAGAGCCGTGGCGGCAGATGGTGCAACCGCTCGCCAAGCCCGACTGCCGCCAACAGCTCGCGGGCCCTCGGCTCGCAGTGGCGCTCGCCACGCAGCTCGGCAGGCAGCATCACATTCTCCAGCGCAGTCATGGTCGGGAGCAGCAGAAACGACTGGAACACAAAACCGATCTGTTCGGCGCGCAATCGGGCCCGCCCCTCTTCATCCAGCTCGCCAAGGGATTTGCCGAGGATTTCTATATTCCCCTGACTCGGCAGATCGAGTCCTGCCAGCAATCCCAGCAGGGTGGACTTGCCGGAGCCTGAGGCGCCGACCAGGGCCACCGTCTCGCCGCTATTGACTTGCAGATCGATCCCTTCAAGGATGGTGAGGCTTTCCTGGCCGAGGCGAACCGATTTGCCGAGGCCCTTGACGACAATAATGGGGGTTGAACTCATGCTCTGTATCCTTTGTTCCAATCCCTTGATGACAATCCATAGCGGGAGTTGAATTGATGGTGCGTATTCTGTTTGCCTTGTTGGTTGGCCTCGGCAGCCTGCTCTCGTCGGCTCAGGCCCAGACCCTGCTGGTGCTGGGAGACAGCCTGAGCGCCGGCTATCAGATGCAGGTTGAGCAGAGCTGGCCTGCCCTGCTCAACCAGAAATGGCAGGAAGAGGGGGGCAAACACACCCTGCTCAATGCCAGCATCAGCGGTGAAACGACACAAGGGGCGCTGGCCCGTCTGCCCGCTCTGCTGAAGGAGCACAAGCCGGACTGGCTTCTGATCGAACTGGGGGGCAACGATGGCCTGCGTGGCTTCGCGCCGACCATTACCCGCCAGAATCTGGCCAGCATGATCGCGCTCGCCAAGGAGCAGCAGACCCGTGTGGTGTTGACCCAAATCCAGCTGCCCCGCAACTACGGTGCCCGCTATCTGCGCCAGTTCGAACAGATCTTTCCCGAGTTGGCCCAGGCTAACGATCTGCCCCTGCTACCCTTCTTCATGGATGATATTGCGCTGCGCCCTGAACTTATGATGAACGATGGTATTCATCCCACCCCTGCGGCCCAGCCCAAGATCCGCGACAAGGTAGCCGGTTTTATTGAGCCCCTTATGGAGCCATAAGAAACATCTCCCCCTGTTTAACTCAGCAGCAGGCTGTTCATCAGGGCCCGCAGTTTGAGTGGTTTGACCGGTTTGCTGATGTAGCCATACCCCCGCTCGCGGATCTGCGCCTGCAGCTCGCTCTTGCGATCGGCGCTGATGATGATGCCTCCCAGTTCATCGCCACACACTCGTTGCAGCGCAGCGAGCGCCTCCAACCCGGTCTTGCCATCGTCGAGGTGGTAGTCAGAGAGCACCAGTCTCGGTACAAACCCCTCCGCCACCAGCGCCTCGGCTTCGGCCAGATCGACGGCGCAGCGCACCTCGCAGCCCCAACGGCAAAGCAGGGTGCTCATGGCGGTCAGAATGTCCCGCTCGTTGTCGATGCAGAGCACGGCCACCCCCTCCAGCTGGCTGTCGCGCGCCACCGGCGCCGCCAGCTGATGGGCCGTGACCGGCCGGGTCGCCAGATTGAGGGTCACCGCAAAGACCGATCCCTTGCCCGGCCAGCTCTGCAATGTGAGCTGATGACCGAGCACCTGCGAGATGCCACGGGCGATGGCGAGCCCCAGACCCAGCCCCTGCTCCTTGGCGGTGCGGGAGTGATCGAGGCGGGAGAACTCGTCAAAAATAGCCTCCTGCTTGTCCTGCGGGATGCCGGGGCCGTTGTCCCATACCTCGATGCGGATCTTCTCCCCCATCCGGCGACAACCGAGCAGCACCCGGCCACCCGGGTTGTAGCGAAACGCATTGGTGAGGAAGTTCTGCAGCACCCGACGCAGCAGCCGCACATCGCTGTGTACCGCATGCTTGCTCTCCACCACCGAGAAGTGGATCCCCCCCGCCTGCGCCAACACGCCAAACTCAGCCTTGAGGTTGTCGAGCAGATCGCGCAGGGCAAAGTCGAGCTTCTTGGCCTTGAACTTGCCCGCTTCGAGCCGCGAGATATCAAGCAGATCGGTGATGAGATCCTCGGTCGCCCCCAGCGCATCGTCGATATGGCGGGCGATGCGGGCCTGCTCGCCAGCATCTGGCAACATCTCCAGCAGGGAGGAGGTAAACAGCTTGGCAGCATTGAGGGGCTGGGTCAGATCGTGGCTGACCGCCGCCAGAAAACGGCTCTTGGATTGATTGGCCCGCTCCACCTGCTGGTTCACCAGCAGCAGCTGGCGGTTGAGTTCGGAGAGCTCACGGGTGCGCTCGGCCACCCGTGCCTCCAGATGTTCGTTCGCTTCGCGCAGCACCCGCTCCGCATCGCGAAACGGGGTGATGTCGGTAAAGGTCATGACGAAACCACCGGCGGGCATGGGGTTGCCCTGCATCTCGATCACCCGCCCGTCCGGGCGCTCCCGCGCCGAGATATGGGCGCTGCCGCGTTTCATAAAGGCGACGCGCCGCGCCACGTGATCCTCGATATCGCCGGGGCCGCAAAGCCCCTGCTGCGCGTTGTAGCGGATGATCTCTTCAATGGGGCGCCCTGCCTGAATAAGCCCCGGCGGATAGTGGAACAGCTCGATGTAGCGGCGGTTCCAGGCGACCAGCCGAAGCTCCCTGTCCACCACCGAGATCCCCTGCCCGATATGCTCAATCGCCCCCTGCAGCAGGCCGCGGTTGAAGCGAAACACGTCGGAGGCCTCATCGACGATGGTGGCGATCTCCTCGAGCTGCATGTTGCGCCCCTGCAGGGCAGAGGCAAGCACCAGCCGTGCCGACGAGGTGCCAAACACCCCCGCCAGCAGCCGTTCGGTGTGGGCAATCAGCTCGGCCGAGGCCTGCATCTGCGGAGCAAGGGTGCCGCCCCGCTCACCGGCGAAGCGACCAAAAGCGCGCTTGACCCGGCTTGAGCCGACAAAACGAGCCGCCAGCATCTCCAGCTCCTTGACCGAGACCCGCGCCTGATAGAGGGCGGCGGTATCGCGGCTCGGCTTGCCGACAAAGTTGGCCGCCTGCAGCCGCTCGCTCACCGCAGGGCGCGACAGAAGCGAGCCTGCCACATAGCCGAGCAGGTTGAAGAGCAGGCTCAGGAAGATGCACCAGGCCCCGAGACTCAGCTCGCGAAACGCGGGCCAGTCCGGCGGCGCCAACAGTTCAGCCAGCGGTGAACCGGCCAGCAGCCCGCTCTCCACCAACAGGGTGACGAACCAGAGGCTCACCCCGAGGCTCAACCCAAGATAGACCCCCTTGCGATTGCCGTGACGCCAGTAGAGACCGAGCAGCAGGGCCGGCGCAAACTGGGCCACCGCGCCAAAAGAGAGATAGCCGATACGGGAAAGACTGGTGAGATCGCCGAGCCAGAGGTAGAGCCCCCAGGCCGCCAGCAAGATCAGCAGGATGGCGCCACGGCGCACCTGCAACAGCAGCCGTACCAGCCGCTCGTCACGCCCCTGCCGCCAGAAGCGGCGCAGCAGCACCGGCAGCACCAGATCGTTGCTCACCATGATCGCCAACGCGATGGTGCAGACGATCACCATGCCGGTGGCCGCCGAGGTGCCGCCGAGAAACGCCAGCATCGCCATGCCATCGAACCCGAGTGCCATCGGCAAACTGATCACATAGGTGTCGGAGGCCATGTCGGCCCCCACCCACTGCTTGCCCGCCAGCGCCAGCGGCCAGATAAAGAGCCCCATCACGAACAGGTAGAGCGGGAAGATCCAGCGCGCCCAGTGCAGATCCTGCCCCTGATTGTTCTCCACCACAGTCACATGAAACTGGCGCGGCAGGCAGATGACGGCGCACATCGCCAGCACCGTATAAATGGCAAGCTCCAGCAGGTTGCCGGGGCTTACCGCCACCACCTGCGCAAAAAAGTCGCGGGTCACCTGTTCGTGAGCTTCGCCCGGTTTGCTCAGGATCAGCCAGAGGGCGAAGCCCCCCACCGCGATAAAGGCCAGCAATTTGACCACCGACTCGAAGGCGATGGCTACCACCATCCCCCTGTGATGCTCGGTGGCATCGAGATGGCGGGTGCCGAACAGGATGCTGAACAGCGCCAGCAGCAGAGTGACCCCGAGCGCCAATTCGCTGGTGTTGCTGGTCGGGCTGATGCCGCCGCTGTTGACCATCAGCAGATCCAGCCCGGTAACGATGGCTTTGAGCTGCAACACCAGATAGGGGAGGATCCCCATGATGGCGATGAGGGCGATCACCATGGCAAGCCGCTGGGATTTGCCGTAACGGGCGGCGATAAAGTCGGCTATGGAGGTGATGTGCTCGCGCTTGGCCACCAGAATAAGGCGGGCCAGTAGCCGCCAGCCAAACAGAAAGACCAGCATGGGGCCAAGGTAAATGGGCACCGGTGACCAGGGGGATTCACTCGCCTGCCCCACTGTGCCGAAGAAGGTCCAGGAAGTGCAGTAGACCGCCAGCGACAGGCTGTAGAGCAGCGGTTGCCCCTTGAGACGGTGCCGTTTGTGCTTGTCTGCCACGAAGGCGATCAGAAACAGCAGCCCAAGATAGGTGAGCGACAATCCGATCAGCAGCCATCCCTGGTGCATCGATAACCCCTTGTAGATGTTGAGCTTTTGTATACAACCTCGCCAGTCTAGAGAGGCGACAGCCAAAAGTCATCCCCCTGCAGTCAGATTGAATTTATCGTTTTTCAATAAATTTAGCCTTGACACTATATCGTAAAACGATAAACACTAGCGCCGGTTTATTGATAAACAATAATTTCATGCGCGCACGCTCCAGCTTTCTCTTTCAAGCAAGAGGTGAAACGATGAAACACCACACGCTCGGACACATCAGCGACCTCATCGAATGGTTCCTGCTGCTGACCCTGCTGGCAGCACCGTTCATGGCCCTAATCTTTCTGTCACATTCCATCTGGAGATAAACGATGAAACACAACAAGCTCGAACGAATGAGCGGCCTGATCGAGTGGGTTCTGCTATTTGCACTGGTGGCCACACCACTTATGACCGTCATGGGAGCCTGGTCACACCTGTTGGGTGGCAACGACTATCTGCATCAGGAGCTGGTCGATGCCCTGGCAGTGAATGACGGTTCCACACTCAGCAATGTCCCACTGAACATGCCCTCGCCAGTAGTGACCACTCCGGCCCCCTCGATTGCCGACTACTCCCTCAGTATGGGAACCCGCCTGCTGGCGACCCTGGTCATGCTGCTGCCTGATGTAGTTTTCATGCTCATCCTGTGGCAACTGCTCCAGCTGTTTCGTGGCTATCGACGCGCTATGCTGTTCACCTTCGGCCAGATCCGTCGTTACAAGATGATCGGACTGCTGCTGTGTGCCAGTTTCATCGCCGAGATCATCACCACGCCACTGCTGGATATAGTGCTCACTCTGCATGGCCCTGAACTGTACTGCACCATCAATATCAGCTCCTCAAACTTTCAGCTGCTGCTGGGTGGATTGATCGTCTCGGCGCTGGCACGGGTCATGCGCGAGGCCAAACTGCTGGCCGATGAACAGCAACTGACGGTGTGAGGATCCTATGCCCATTATCATCCGCCTCGATGCCCTGCTGGCAGAGCGCAAAATGACCGCCCGCGAACTGGCCCAGCGCATCGACATCACCGAGGCCAACCTCTCGATCCTCAAGAATGGCCACGCCAAGGCGGTGCGCTTCTCCACTCTGGAGGCCATCTGCCGTGAACTCAATTGCCAGCCCGGCGATCTGCTGGGCTACGAGCAGGAGCGCTAACCCTCTTATGAGTCGTCATATCACCCTGTTTGCCCTGTGGCTGCTGCCGCTGTGGGCCTGCGCTGGCAATGACGCGAGCGGCCCCCGCTATCTTATCGAGCAGGGCGCCAGCGCCAATGTGCTGCAAGTGCGCCTCTCCATGCAGGGCAAATCTCCCTTTACCCTGCTCCCCGCTCGTCAGTTGCCGGGCAGTGCCACGCCGGTTTCCCCCGCGCTGATCTGCCTTGCAAACAACCAGCCGGTTGCCCTCAACCAGCCCTTCTCTTGCAAAGAGATCGGCTGGCAGATCACGCTCACACCGGCTCCGGCAGAGGGTGCTGATGCCTCGGCCCAACAGTCGCTGCTGTTTGCTCCCAATCAGTGGCTATTGGCCGAGTGGGGTAACTTTGTGCGCCAGATGGGGAGTCGCCAAGGAAAGGTTTGTCTGCCGGATGGCAGCTGCCAACCACTGCCGGATGTCAACCAGCCGCCGCTGATCCTGCCGTTTGGTCTGGACACAGTGCCCGTCACCAAGCCAGATCCGCGGCTGGTGCTGAGCCATGACGAGACCGCCAACCAGCTCGATCTGCCGGCCTTGCAGCAGCAACTGAATGAGATCATCGACTATCTGGCCTTCCAGCTCGATGTGGATCCGCCCACTCACCCGTGGCAACTGGTGTGGCTGGGGCGGGATGTGGCGACCCGCTCCCTTGGCGGCGCAGCCGGAGATCAGGTGTTTGTCGCCAACTACCCCACCGAGGCTGGCAAGCCGACGCCACAGGCCCCCTTGCGCCTGCTGCGCACCTCGGCCCACGAGGCGGTGCATATCCTCAGCGCTCGCCGTACTGCTCCACAGCCCACCTGGGTCAACGAGAGCCTCGCCGAATACCTTGCCATCAAAGCGCTGCGCCGCTTTCGGCTGCATCAGGTCACGGCGGTCAACGAGCTGGCCGAGCGGGGCAAACAAATGCCCCATCGCGAGAGTGGTCTCTATCGGGCGGCTCGCGAGGTGCTGGCGGGCGATCGCTCCTACTACCCGCTCTTTTACGTCAAGGGGAGCGCCTTCTGGGAAGCGCTGGAGCGGGAGCTGCAACACAATGACGTGACGCTGGCGCAACTGCTGCCCCAACTGGGCTGGCTGCCGGATGGCCGCTTTGATGCTGCATCCAATGAGCTGCTTGCTGGCACCATCGGCTCGGATACCTGGCGCCGCCTCAGCCGCCTCTATCTGGGCGAGCAGCAGTAACAGCGCAACCGCGACAACGAAAAAGGGAGAGCCGTGGCTCTCCCTTTTGTTAGGTGATGATTCAAATAGACAAATATCAGGCTGGAGCCCTCTCCTGCGCAGACGGCGCAAAGGGGCGCAGCCGCAGGAAGAACACCGGCAAGACCACCAGCACCATCAGGAAGAAGATGCCGCCGCCGAGAGGCTCGAACAGCACGCCGCAGAGTGCCATCAGAGCCGCCACCGTCATGCCGAGGCCTAGGGCCGCATAGAGCGCCTGGGTCGGGATCAACTGCTCGGCGGGCAGCTGGCGAGTCATAAAACGCACCGCCCCGAGATGACTCATGCCAAACGTCACCGAGTGGAGCAACTGCCCCAGCACCAGTACCCACAACTCGGTCGAGGCCCCCAGCAATACCCAACGCACCACACAACCGATGGCACCGGCGATAAAGAGACTCTGGGCGCCAAAGCGTTGCAGGAAACGCTTGTCGGCGGCGAACATGCAGATCTCCGCCACTACCCCGAGCGCCCAGAGATAGCCGATGATAGTGCCGCTATACCCTTGCGCCTTCCAGTAGATGGCGCTGAAACCGTAATAGGCGGCGTGGCTCCCCTGCAGCAGAGCTGTCAGCAGCAGGAAACGGCGCACCGATGGGCTGCGCAGGGTTGCCAGCAAGGATGCCTTGGCGCGCTCGCCCTGACTATCCTGTGGCGCCGGATAGAGCGGCAGCCAGCTGAGCAGCAGCATCAGCGCCAGCCCCGCCACCATGGTGTGCAAAATCCAGTCACTACCGAAGTTGCCCACCAGCGCCCCCACCAGGGTAGAGGCGACAATAAAGGCAAAGGAGCCGCACAGCCGCACCTTGCCGTAATCGAGATGGGCCTGCACCACCATGCGGGTCGCCAGCGCCTCCCCCACCGGCATCAGGGTCGGATAGATAAAGTTCGCCAGCAGGGTCAAGCCCACCAGCCACCAGAGGTTATGACTGAGATAGAAGCCGAGAAACGCCAGCAGACTGAGCAGGGAGAGCAACCGGGTAACCGGCAACAGATGGCCCGCCCCCTTGATCTGCCCCATCACCATCAGGTTGCCGGCAAAGCGGATCGCCATCCCCGCCCCCAGCAGGAGACCTATCATCTCGGCGCTGACGCCCACCCCCTCCAGCCAGAGCGACCAGAACGGCAAGTAAGCACCGTAGACAAAATAGAAGGCGCCGAAAAAGAGCGCTAACCAGGAAAACGCGGGCATAGATCCTCTGCAATCGGATGACGGGAGCAGAATGATAACCCATCCTCCCCCGCAGATCCCGATGGAAACCCTGCGCAGAAAACGAAAAAACTTCAATAAAATTGAACTATTACCGAAGAGGTGGGGTCTACCTGGTAACACCTCCTCCTGGTTAGTGTTGCAATCCTTCCACCCGCCCATGGCGGGTTTCTTTTTATTTGCTACAGCCGACCTTGCGGATAATTTGACCATTGTCACAAATAATAGAATGGCTAGCTACCCCCCTACCACACACGAAGATGGGGCTGAAATTGATACAGCAGGAAATATACACTAAAGTAACGCAAACCAGACAATTTGCCGATACCGGTGTCTGGTAATCACTAGAATCGAACTCTTATTTTATTCGCATCTGCCCTAGTTATATTTCCCCATTAAATATTTCTTTACTGCCGAAGCGGCATTAAATCTATAACTTCCATCACCGGTACCATCTTCTGTTCCATAAAAAGATGCATCATTATTTTTTTCTTTATCAAGCACATAAATCCCGCTTTTGTTTTTTTTATACATCGTCACCTGATAATCTGTTTGATCTATCCCCTCAGCCTGATGTTTGTTATACCAAGAAACGATTGTGCCAATATAGTTTACACCTCCCAACCTAGCAAAAAAAACACTCCTAACATTTGGAAAATCACCATTGATACATAACTTATCCATAACATAGGATGTCTTATTGCCAGATACGATTAGGTTTACAGGACAATCTTCATCGCTACTTTTTTCAACACTAATAGAATCAGTGTCATGACTTATTTTATAGGGACCTTGTATTACCTCTCCCGCATAAGAAAAAAAGCATACAAAAGAAGTGCAAATAACAAAAAGACATTTACGTATACTCATGAAAACCACCATTCTATTCATTACTTTTCTTTATACCAATTACAGAAGCAACAGAATTAAATCTCATTAGTCTATCAGCATATCCATTCTTCCCACCATTTACAATTTTAGTTACCTCACTAACAGTCCCTGTAGAAGCGACCTTATTTAAATCTTTTTTATATACAAACCAGAAGAAAAATGCTGATTCGGTAGCATATCTAAGTTCAAGCACATCATCAGGAGAAAGCACAAAATCTTTTAAATCCTCAGGGTTTCTTTTATTGTGCTCTTTTGTGAATTTTTTATATGCATCCTTGAATGTGATTTGAATTAATCCCCTGCCGCGATATTTATAACCATCACCCGATGCTTCATCACCATTACCGCTTCCCTCTCTACTAGCATAAACATAACTTCCTAGAGCCTCTGGGTTAAATGCATACTTGCTCTCTTCTGTCCAGAGTTTCGGTCTTAACCTTCCCTCAGTAGCATCATCCTTCAAAGGATCATAATTTTTGGGCCCACCTTTGCAACCAAAAATCCTCCTCATACCCTTAGGACTATATTTTAAATTCTCACTAATTGGAACAAAGTTAGATTCATGGCCGACTTGAGATAAGAAGTGAGCAAGCGTTCTCATATCTCTTAAATTATAAATTCGAGCGTATTCATTTAAGTATGGAAGAATTTTTTCACAATTAACTCGCCCTTGGTTCAAATTGGCAGCAAATACCATTTCAAATGTGATAAGGTTGTTTTCTATCTTATTCATCAATCCGATTATACACATCGGATGAAAATGCCATATGTTTTCTCCAAGCTTTAATTTAGCTGCACTCTGCATCCACTCCAGCTTATCGATACGCTGCTTTTCATGATCAACTAATAAATCAAAGTCTGGCAGGCCAATCTTGGTCATAAGATTATCCAACCATTCATAGCTACTGGCTGATGATTTTTCGTACCATTCACTGGGATGCTTCACAATTAGATTATGAAGTTGTTCGGCATTACCGTTATTTTGTAGAGCGGTCTGTATCTCTTCGCTGCTAAGCTCACCACTCTTATCAGTATCGAAACTTTTTACCAATTCGGTAAAGAAGGTAGAGGGCGCGTCAGGATCCAGATAGCCGTCGGAGTCTGAGCCATCGACCTTTTTAAAACCGATCTTCAACCAGTCATGCTGACTCAATAACTCAACTTGCTCTTTCTTGACATATTTATCTGATGAGACACAGACCCACTCCTGCTTGGCAGCATCCTTTTCCAGCTTGGGTGATTCAACCAGCACTTCCTTGCTTTTATCCTTGGTCGCCATCCACTTGGCTTTGCCTGCCTCACTCTTCTTCTCATGGAGGATCAAATCGGCAGGCACTTTGGCATAGGTTACACCACCTTTCGTTCCCGCCTTGTTGGCCAGAACATCGTCCAGACGGGGATCCTGGGTGAACACCTCAAGATGGACCTGATGCTTGCTTTGCTTGCCCCCAATCAGGGACCCCGGTGTTTCCACCAAGCCGAGATAGCCTATGGTTTCACCCGCAGCAATTGCCACGGGAGATGGCAGCACATATAGCTCGTCGAGATGGGAGGGGGGAAGCCTTTTAGCTTTGATAAATTCATCTTCAACGCACACCCAGGCGAGACCACAATTCCCCTGAGCGCCACTCCCACTCGGCATGACATATTTGCATCTGGCCATTTTGCGCGCTTTATCACCAATCCAATGGAATTCGAGTTGGTGGGCATCATACTGCAACTTGGTGCCAGCAGGCAGTGAGACATTGCCACTGCCAGCCATCAAGCGACCACTTTTATCATCCAAGACAGGATCTGCACGCCCAGTCATGTCCTTCAATAGCTCTGCATCTATCTGATCGAATAGCCAGGTGGGCACATTGGGCTTGATAAAGGTCACGGCATCCGGGCTATTGGCGATCCAGACTGAACTCCCTTCACTGACCAGTACACCCGCCTTTTCAGCCTCTTTTATCTGGGCATTGGACAGCTTGCTCTTGATGGTCACCTTGATGAAATCATACTCCTTCCCCCCAACACTCCCCTTTTTGGAGGGAGTGCTGTTATCCATCTCCAGTTCAGTATCCTTAGGCAAAGTGAAACGGGGCAAGGCAGCATCGGCACGTAGCTGCTCTGCATCAGGATTCGAATGGGGGACGGAATTGCGAGCATTCCAACCCTTTTTCAACACCAGCTTCTCGGTGCTTTGGTACTTATCCCAAGGCAACAGGTGCATATAGAGCGAATAAAAGGTGAACTCGTTTTTAGCTTTTGTTTCTGCATTGATTTCACAATATTCGTGTTGGACCAAGCAGAAGCAGTTGGAATAACGCAGTGACTCTCCCTGAAACTCAGAGGTCAGATAATCCTTCATCATCCGAAAAGCAACGACTTTGCCGTCAGCAATGGCTCTGACAGGATATTTATCCTTGCACCAGGGGGCACTCTGATCGCTGATATGAATACCTCCATGCCATTTGTTGTGATTGCCAAGGAGATAATGACCGGACTTTTCGCCATTAATAAGTACTGTCAGCGCTTTGACATCTTTGAACTCTTCCCCTGTGGCTGTGAGGATGGGAAATGCAAACTTCATGCTTTCTCCTTATTCAGAAAAGAGATAGAACGCAGCGGGCTTCTCTTCTTTCAAAAGTGCCTCCATCGCCTTCTCGGTGGCAATCGCCTTGACCAGTTCAACCAGTTCCGGAGCTTTGACCACCTCGACCCCTTTGGGAGCAACGGGAGCCTGACCTGCCCAGCCAGAGCCTGCTCCTGGGCTGCCGCCGGCATTGAGTTTGATGGCGGGGCCCACCAGCTTGATGCCGCTCGGGTCAACTTTCACAAAGCTGCCCCCCCCCTTGAGGGTGATCTCGGAGCCCGCCTCTAGCACCAGCTTGTCACCCACCTTGATATGCACCTCTTCACCCGCTTCCACCAACAGGGATTGACCCAGTTTCTGGTGCAGGGAGGTATCCACCGTGAGCGAATAGTCCGCCTTGATGTGATCGCGTTTTTCACCTTCAACTGTCAGGTGGTCATTGCCGAGGCCGGGCGGAGCGCCATCCTTGCCCGGCACTTTTCTGATGCGAGTGACTCGCTCGTTGTCGATGTCACGATGCTCATCATGCTTGATGTGCCAAGCGGCATCGTTCTCGATGAGAACATTCAGGTCTTTCTGACCGTGGATATAAATCTCTTCCTGTCCCGCCTGGTCTTCAAAACGCAGCTCGTTAAAGCCCTCGCCCTGGTGGGTTTCGGTGCGCAGCACGGTGCGGGTCTTGTTAGCCGGTAAGTCGTAAGGTGGCCGGTTGGTGGCGTGATAGGTGCGCCCGGTCACGATAGGCTGGTCGGGGTCACCTTCCAGAAACGAGACGATAACTTCGTGGCCGATGCGCGGAATCGCCATCATGCCGTACTGGCCACCGGCCCAGCCCTGACTCACCCGCACCCAGCAGGAGCTCTGGTCGTTGGAGCTGCCGTAGCGGTCCCACGGGAATTGCAGTTTCACCCGGCCATGCTCGTCGCAGTAAATCTCCTCCCCCTCGGGACCCACCACCATGGCAATTTGCGGGCCATCCACCATCGGCTTGTGAGGTGCTTCCGGACTGCCGATACGGGCGCGCCAGGTGGTGCTCGCTTTCACTACGCCAAATTCGTTGTGGTAGACGGTAGGGCCGCTGCCGCCTTCTTCTTCCAAGGCTTGTGGCTGCTCACCGGTGTGGCAGATATGAACGATTTGCCAGTCGGTGTTGAGGCTGCCGTTCGGATGCTCGGTGAGTGAGAAGTGTTGACCTGGTAGCAATGCGGCGCTGTTGGATTTGCCACTGCCCACCACCGCATCATTGCGCAACGCATCGAGCCGGTGCTGGGCAAACGCCTTGCCGCTCGGGTCCTGCTTGTAGCGGCCCGGGTAGTCAAAGTGCTGATAGGTATCGCGCTGATGCTCGAGTTCTGCACCCTGCTTTTTATGGGAGAGACCATAGGCCGGCGTCTTGAAGCTGTAGTCTTTCAGCTCCACATCCGAGGGGCGCACCGCCTCGCGGTAGTGGAACTGGCGCACATAGGGGCCCTGCTCAAGCGAGCGGTTACCGAGGTTGAAGAAAAGCTCGGGGCCAGCGGTCAGGGCTGCCGCGTCGTCGGCAAAGACGATGCGGTGTTTGCCCTGCTCGAATTCGTGGAAGTAGAACAAGCCCTCTTCGGCTGCGAGACGATTCACGAAATCGAGGTCGGTCTCGCGATACTGGACGCAGTATTCCCGCTGGGCGTGTTCGTTTTTCAGGGCAAAGGCGTAATCGGTAATGCCATTCTCTTGCAGCAGGATACTGAGAATTTCATCGGGCTTTTGCGCCTGAAAGATGCGGGAGTTCTGGCGCAGTCCCAATCGCCACAGGGCAGGTTTGACTTGAAGGCTGTAACGGGTGCGGCGAAAGCCGCTGTCCCCTTGGGCAAACTCGCTCACTACCCCGCAGACCCGGCGTTGCAGCTCGCCGTTGTACCACACCATCAGCTCGCATGGCTGGTCCAGTACGGCGCCAAAGTCGACATCGGGCTGGCTACTTGCCACCTCCAGCTGCAGATTGAACGGCCGGTTCAGCCCCTCATCCAGCTGGAAACTCGCCACCACGAAGGTGCTCTCGGGCAACGCCCCCACCTTGACGGTAAATTGCAATCCGGTTTGATTAGCCATGGCTTTCCCCTCTTGTCACGGCCAAGCAGTGCCTGAGCCCTTGCCAACTCTCGCGCCCATACACGCCCTCGCCGCGCAGCCACGCTACCGCCCTCTCCGGTAACGCAAGGGCCACCAAAGATAAAGGGGTTAACAGGTTACGAGCGGTTCGGGTCTGCATCACAGGACACCCTTTAGTGCTTTGCCATCCCTCCGCACTCACCAGCAGGGCATCAAACCCCGGCAGGGGGATGGCAAAACAGAAAAGCTCCAGCCAACCCGTTGGCCAGGCTGGAGAAAATGCACAGTACAAGAAGCCGGTTGAACAACCGGCTCAAAGACACATTACTACTTACAAGGAATACCAAAGTACCGAAGCAAGGCTTACGCCTCGATGGGCGCGCGCCAGTCGTCCGCACCGGAAGTACCGGCAACGGTGTGCTCCCAGTCAATCTTGCGGTAAGCCATGGAGACCTGGATAAGCTGGGTGAAGTCAGACTTCGCCGGGTCCTGGCAGTGCGGCATCTGGCAGTCGATGTCAACGATGGTGGCATCGGTCAGCACGGTAGAGAAGAAGTGCTCCTGCTTGCCCTCAACGGAGGTGCGGTACCACTTCAGGGTCACTTTCGGCAGCATCTCGCCGGACGCCAGTGCGTTGTACATCAGCGGTACGGCTTTGTTCAGCGCAACGGTGAACTTGAACGGCTTGTGGACACGCTGACCAGCCGGCTGACCGGATTGCGGGTCAGTCGGGACGGTGACAACGTGCTGGAACTCTTGTACCAGCATCTCGTCTTCGTGGCCTTGTACGAAGATGTTGCCGACGGAGTCAGAGGTGAAGGCACCAGCGGTGATATTGCCCTGGGTTTTACCTTCGATGCTGATATAACATGGAGTTGGCATGTGTATGCTCCTAAATAGATTGGTTAAACGAGATAGCACTCGACCAACCTTTAGCAGCGACCATGCCACTTATTTTTATTCTTATTTTTCAATTAGTTAAATAAAAGACAATTCTCGCACGATTCCTTCATATGCAATAAATTGCGCAACATCATCAAACTCACTGGCAAAACTGTCATTTTAAGTGATTTTATCTGTGTAATGAGCAATTTTTTGCGTTAGACAGCATCATGCACTGTCATCATCCACATTTTCAATCTGTGCCGTGTCAATGTTCAGTCTGACAATACCCTGCATCAGCGCCCATGATATCGCCTGATTTTTGCTGCTTGCCCCCAGCTTCTCCGCTATCCGTTCAAGATGGAAAGTGACGGTTCTGGGCTTGATCCCCAGGATCTGGGCAATATCACTCACTTGCTTGCCTTCGGCAGCCCACTGGCACACTTCCTGCTCCCGTAACGTCAGCTCTTCCTGAGGCTGCCTCACACAGAGACAAACACGGGCTACCGCTTCAAAGACATGCACAGCCAGCCAGCTTAAAAAAGGAGTGGCACTCAACCATTGATGCTCGGTTCGTGGGGCGCGAGTGATCAATGACAGCAAGCCAACATGGCCATTAGCCCCATGCCAGGGAATTGTGATCCCGTCGCGCAGCCCCATCTCATATGCCTGCCGCATCACCTCCAGCCCCACCATATCTTGCCGCTCACAACACTCGGTGATCAGGCTGCCCCAGAGGATGGGGGTGCTCTGCTTCATCCCTTTTCTCACAACGGGATCCACCGTAAAGAAACGTTGTTTGTCGTAGCTCTGCACCCACTCGGCAGGGCATCCGTTAAAAATCCTCACATCAGGACGCTGAATCGAACTGGGAAAGATGAATCCCAGCCGGAAGTGGTCAAAACCCATCTGCTGGCTAAGGGTACGCAGCAGGGCCACTATGGTCTGCTCGTCAGAGGCCTCATTGAAGCGGGTAATCAGCTCAAGAGCGTCGGCGGTGTCGAGGAAAAAGTTCGATGTCGAAGTCAAAAGCTAGGCACACCAGTTGTAAAGAATTACTAAATGTCATTAACAATAAATCAAATAGCATAATATCTCGCCAACACAAAGAAAAAGGCGAAGCCAATGAATAACATGGTGTGAGCGGGTCACCTCACACCTGGCTACATGTATAAAAAATCCCCGCCTGTCAGGGCGGGGATCCGGTGCGGGCAACAGCCCGAGATCACTGCGTGTGTTGTCTTTTTAGAATACGTATTTGACCCGTGCACTCAGGTTGCGACCCGGTTCGGTCATCAGGCTGTTGTCGGAACCTGCATCACGACCGGCGATGCGCTCGTAGCTGGTGTACTCCTTGTCAAACAGGTTGAAGACCCCGACGTTGAGCTGCAGATCGCTCATCGGGTTGAACTGGGCGTACATATCTACCACACCCCAACCGGCGCTCTTCACGTAATCGTTGCCTTTGCTGTCTTTACGGACTTTGTCCATGTCGTCAGCAAAGCGCAGCGCGGTATTGAAGTTCCACTGGGACTGTTCCAGACGCACACCGACCGAGCCGTTGAGCGGGCTCAGGCTGTTGATGTAGTTGCCATCCCCATCCTTGCCTTCGATGTAAGCAAGGTTGCCCCAGACATTGACGATGTCGTTGAGCCAGTAATCCGCCTTGGCTTCGACCCCTTTGGTGGTCGCCTTGCTCAGGTTCTGGTACTGGTAGACGGCGGTGCGCCCCTCTTTGCCCACTTCCACCATCTCGATGAAGTCTTCAAACTTGTTGTAGAAGCTGGCTACTTCATAGCTGAAGCCGTTGCTGTTGCCACGCACGCCGAGATCGATGCCGTCGCTGCTCTCCGGATTGAGGTTCGGGTTGGGCTCGATGCGATAGCCGTAAGCCTGATGGTTCAGGGTGGAGAAGGCGCTGTCATACATGGGGGCCTTGAAGCCATGGCTGTACTGGGCGAACAGGTTGGCCGCCTCGTGGGCCTTGAACACCAGACCCAGCTTGGGTGACAACTCCCCTTCGGAGAACTTGTGCAGCTTGTCGCCTGTGTAAGCCGGATCGTTGTCCGGGGTCATCCGGTAGTAGTCATAACGGGCACCCGGGGTCAGCACCCAGCGCTCGCCAAACTTGATCTCGTCAAAGGCCCACAGGGCGCTACGCTCGCTGGTGGTAGCCGGGAAGCTCAGCTCGTTGTAGCCGACAAAATCACCGGGAGTCGTCGGCCCCTTGTAACGGGTACGTTCGTTGTCGGTGTGCTCGTATTCAGCCCCCCAGGCCAGGCGGTGGTTGGCGACCGCCTTGTGGAACTGCAGCTGGGCGCCGATGTTCTTCTGATCGAACACGTTGTGATCCAGCGAGTTTTTGGTCACATAGGGGTTGCCGGGGCTGACCGGATACTTGGATGAGGCGTACTGATCCAGTGTCTGCTTGGTGCGGGCGAAGTAGACCTTGCTATCCATCCGATCGGCCCAGCCTTGATTCAGCGCGATGCCGTGATCCAGCACCACAGAGAGGTTGTCGGTCTGCTTGTCGGTGATAGGCTGATCAAAGACACGGGCAGTACCGGTACCGACCTTGTTGAGCTTGACCGCATCCGGCTCCTCGCCATCGGTCAGGTAGTCAACGGTCAGCTTGAGGAACTGCTCATCGGAGAGGTTCCACTTGCTCTTGAGCAACAGGGCGTGGGTACCGATATCGAAGTCGTTCTTGGTGGAGTCGAAATTCTGGGTCACACCGCCATCGCGCCAGGTGTAGCGCAGCAGGTTCTCCACTTCACCAGTGCGCAGGGCGCCGGTAAAGCCAGCCATCTTCTGGTGGCTGCTGGAGGCGTAACCGCTTGTCACGTCCAGATAACTATCCTTGCCCTTGAGGAAATCGCTGGCATCCTTGGTGGTGATGGCAATCACGCCACCCAGCGCATCGGAGCCGTAGGCGGCAGACGCCGGCCCCTTGGCCACCTCTACCTGCTTGATCATGTCGGTATCGAAGTAGCTCTGACCGACACCGCCCTTGCTGTAGGCATCGTTCTGGCGCACACCGTCGCGCACCACCTTGACCCGGTTTTCACCCATGCCGCGGATGATGAAGGTCTGCGCATCACCCTGACCGCCGAGCACGGTCACACCGGGTTCGTAGCGGAACAGGTCGGCGACGTTGGTGACGACCTGCTCTTCAATCTGCTTGGCGGTGATCACCGAGATGGGGCCGGAGACATCTTCCAGTTTTTGCTCCATCCGTGAGCCGCTGACGACCACGACTTCATCCGCCTTCTGGGTGGCAGCAAAGACCTGGGAGGAGAGACCGGCCGCCACGGCGAGGGCAACCAGAGAGAGTGCGTTATGATGGGTCACAGCGAATCCTTATTGAGAACTGTTATCAAACAGGCCGCATATTACCCGGCTCTCGACAAAGATCAACAAGAAACGAAATCATTCTCATTTGTTTTGAACCAAATTGGTTTTACACTGTCGCCCTGTGTTGCCCTTATTCTCTATTAGCCCCCCGAGATGCACCGGCATCCGGACATATCAGCCGTGAGATCCCATGATTAGACGACTTCCCCTGCTCGCCCTGCCGCTGCTACTGGCAGCCTGTGCCACCCCCACCCAACCGACCCAGTCATCACAGTTGCAGACGCTCTATGACTACCGGCTAAGCGGCGAAAGAGAAGCAGACCTGACGCTGGAGCAAGCAATCGCGCGCATTGCCGACGCCGACATCATTCTGGTGGGTGAGCTGCACAGCCATCCCGCCGTGCATCTGTTGCAATCGCGCCTGCTGAGCGGGCTCTACACCGCAGGTCAGCAGCACGGTCGGCCATTGGCCCTCTCCATGGAGCAGTTCAGCCGCGCCGATCAGAAGACGCTGGATGCCTATCTGGCGAACCAGATTGGTGAAGCGGCCTTGATCCGCGAAGGCAACGCCTGGCCCAACTATCCGAGCGACTACCGCCCGCTGGTAGAGTTTGCCAAGGCTCACCGGATGCCGGTGATCGCCGCCAACGCCCCCAAGCCGCTGGTGAGCTGTGTCGGTCAGGAGGGGGCTGAGTGGCTCGACAAACTGCCAGCCACACGTCGCAGCCAGCTGGCCCGCCAGCTGACGCTGGGGGATGACCCCTATCGCCAGAAATTTATGGCCTCCATGCACCACGGCGATGCCGACAGCAACGCCCGCCGCTTCGCAGCCCAGACCAGCTGGGATGACACCATGGCCGAGAGCATGGTGGATTATCTCGCCAAGCACCCGGGCCAGCAGATCATGCATATCGCCGGCAATTTCCACGTCGAGGGGGGGCTTGGGCTCGCCAGTCGCATCGCCAGCCGCAATCCGGCCCTCAAGGTAGCGCTGGTCGTCCCCCGTACAGATGAGACCTCTGTTGCAGATCCCGCAGCCGATGTGCAGGTAACCATCATGCCGCTGCCTAAGCGCTGGCAAAACAGTGACGAGATGAAGCAAGATATGGGCGCGCTGCATCAATCCCGCAGTCGTGACTGCAGCCAGTGGCTGCAACCCTAATCTTCCAGGAAACGGCGGGTAAAATATGGATGTGTTACTGATCATCGATGTGCAGCAAGGCTTGTTCAACGAGCCCCGTTACCGCCAGGAGCAGGTGCTGGCCAATATCAATCGGGCTGCGGCCCATGTCAGGCAGCAACAGGGACGGGTCATCTATATCCAGCATGACTCGCCCCCCGGTACCGAACTGGAACCGGGCACCCCGGGTTGGCAGTTGCACAGTGCGCTGCAACCGGCCAAGGGAGAGAGCCGGGTGCGCAAAACGGCCTGTGACAGCTTTCTCGATACCGAGCTTGCCTTCCTGCTGGCCGAGCAGCCGGTCGATCGACTCATTCTCTGTGGCTGTGCCACCGATTTTTGCGTCGACACCACGGTGCGCAGTGCCGCCTCCCATGGGTACGAGGTGCTGGTGTTGAGCGATGGTCACACCACCGCTGATCGCCCCCATCTGAGCGCGGCCCAGATCACCGAACACCATCACTGGATGTGGCGCCACCTCAGCCTACCGGAGGGGCGCAGTGTGACCCTGCTCACCACCGACGAGCTGCTGGCAGTAACACCCGCCCTGCAGCCGTGCTAATCTGCGAGCCTCGCCTCGTTTCTCACTGGAGTCTGTCGTGCGCCTGTTGTCTGCCACCCTGTTGTTGATTGTTCCCCTGCTGTCGGCCTGCTCCAGCTTGCCCGGCCAGAAGTATGACGGGCCGGAACCCCTGTTTCTGACCCACATCAACGAGGAGGGGAGCAAGCGGTTCACCTTTGAAGCCGCGCCCAACGACACCTTGCCGCGCGGCCTCTCGGCGGCCCAAAGCCAGCGGCTGCTGGAACAGCGAGAGGCGTTACAGGAGAACCTGCTGACCGAGACCCTGGCGACCAAGCAGTATTGCCGCCAGGGCTACATAGTGCTGAGCCAGACCTCCTGGAAAGTGCGGGGGGAGTGCAACGAAACGGCCACCGACGCCGATCGTCGCGCTTTTCCCAACAAGGCCAGCTGGCAGGATTGAACTGGCGGATGAGATAACGCAATAAAAACGGGCAGCCAATTGGCTGCCCGTTTTGTTATGACGGCTGTCGTGGTCGACAGGGATCGTCAGACCGGCGCATCGGCCGGGCTGGTGAGCTCGGCACCGTTGTCGATGCGCTTGTGCCCTTCCACCAGATGGACGAAATCCACCAGCTCGTCACCGGAAACTGCGAACGCCTGTCCGAAGCCCTTGACGAACAGCCCCTGTTCCGGCTTGAGGCGGAACAGTTTGAAATCCTTGAGGTTGGAGAGACCCTTGATGATCTCGCCAAAACGCCCTTCCAGCGCTGCGACCGCCTTGCTCCAGCGAGCGTCGTCACGGGCAACGACTTCAGCCACCGCATCGAAGGTCAAGCGCTTGCGGGCAAACAGCTCGCGGGCACCGCTCTCATCCTCGATCAGCATCAGGGATACCCGGGGCACCTGTTGCAGGTTGCGGGCGTGGCGGGCGATCTCGGAGATCAGCACATAGTAGCCATCTTCCTGTAGCACGAACGGGGCATAGCTGGCGTTGGGATTGCCTTCGCCATCGACGGTGGCGAGCTGCAGGGTGCGGCAGCTGTCACGAAACTCGCGGATCTCCGGTTGCAGGCGGTTCTGCAGACGCTCCTGACGTTCACTCATGCTTTGACTTCCTCTTGAGAGTTGTGGCGCAGCGCCATGAAACGGGTGACCTGATCGGCCAGCAGCTGGCGTTTCTCGTCGCGACCCAGATAGACCTTGAAAATGCAGCGGCCGGAGTGACCGAAGAACTGGAAGGAGTGCCCCTCCTTGCCCATGAACAGCTTGCTGACCAGCGCAATCCCCGCCACGTTGTCGAGCTTGAGGTGACCATGCAGCTCACCGTCGCGGCCCATCAGGTTGTAGTAACCGCGTGCATCCTTGCCTTTCGGGAAGGGGGCTTTTACCTCGAAGATGGAACCTTCTGATTCGACGATGGTGGTCACCGGGCCCCAGTCGGCCAGATCTTCCAGCAGACCTTGTGCGCGATCGGCGGGCAGCAGGGTCACCAGCTCGGCGGGCAGATGGCGAACCACCTCCCATTCGCTGATGGCGAGCTGGGCCGCCAGGGTGGACGGATGAGCGCCGGGATCCTGCTCCAGCAGCGCGTGAATGCGTTGTGCAATGCTCATGTTTTCTCCCTTTGCGGGACCATGTTGTCCCGCTGTTTATCATGGCGGCTACTCTAATAAAGCACCGGAATCAATGCAATTGATAATTGCTATCATTATCAGTGCATTTTTTCCAAAGCCTTGATATTCTCGGCGGCACACCCGTTTCATTCACCCCTTCGGAGGTTAGCATGGGCCGTCGTCTTGCCCTCGCCATCACCCTGCTCTGCAGTTCACTGTCCCCCTTCTCTGCCGTTGCCACCGACGGACAGAAAGAGCGTATCGTCAGTATCGGCCCCGCCACCACAGAACTCATTCTGGCCCTTGGCGGTGAATCGAGCCTGATCGCCACCGATGTCAGCAGCCCCTTGCCAAAAGGGTTGCCCAAGGTGGGTTATCACCGGGCGCTGGCCGCCGAAGGGATCCTGAGCCTCTCCCCCACCCGACTGGTGGGCAGCGACGAGATGGGCCCGGCCCCGACCCTGGATCAGCTGCGTCGTGCCGGGGTCAAGGTGGAGGTGCTGGATACCGCGCCGACTCTCGCCAACCTCAACCAGCGTATCGACACCCTCTCCAGCCTGCTGGGCGATAAAGCCGCTGGCGATCGCCTGAAGGCAGAGATCCAGGCTCAGACCGATCAGCTGGCGGCGCAAGCCAAACAGAACAAACCGCTCAAGGTCGCCTTCCTGCTGCTGCACAAGGGGCAACCCACCAGCATCGCCGGGGGGGACACCACCGCCAGCGCGCTGATCTCGCTGGCGGGCGGCATCAATCCGGTCGCCGAGTTGCGCAACTACAAGCCGGTATCCGCCGAATCCCTCATCGAGATGCAGCCCGATCTGGTGCTGGTCAGCGGTCGTGACTGGCAGCAATATGCCGATCCGGCCAAGGTGCTGGCAGAAGTGCCCGCCCTGGCGGCTACCCCAGCAGGCAAGCGCAACGCCATTCACGCCATCGACGGTCACGCCCTGCAAGGGGGCCTGAGCCTCAACTCCCTGCAACAGGCGAACCAGATCGCCCAGTGGATCAAGCAGGGGTCATGATGCGGTTACCCCTCTCCTGGCTGCTGGCCTTTACCACGGCCGCACTGGCACTGTTGCTGCTCGGTTCGCTGGCAACCGGCCCCATGACCCTCACCCTGGGCGAGAGTCTGCGGGCGCTGTTTGCCGGGCAGGAGAGCGGGATAGAGTCACACAAGCTGCTGATCGTGCAGGAAATTCGCCTGCCGAGAACCCTGCTCTGCATCGCAGTGGGGGGGATTCTCGGGCTCTGTGGCGCCGTGATGCAGGGGTTGTTTCGCAACCCCCTGGCTGACCCCGGCATCATAGGTGTCTCCGGCGGTGCGGCGCTCGGCGCGGCGCTCGCCATCGTGCTGCTGGCCCCCCTCGGCCAGCAGCTGCAAGCCACCATCGGGGTTGGTCTGCTGCCGCTGCTCGCCTTTCTCGGCGGCGCGCTCACCACCACTCTGGTCTATCTGCTCGGCACCCGTGAGGGGGGCACCTCGGTCACCGTCATGCTGCTGGCCGGGGTCGCCATCACGGCGCTCTCCGGTGCGGTGATCGGCCTGCTCACCTATCTGGCGGACGATCAGATGCTGCGCAACCTGAGCCTGTGGCAGATGGGAACGCTGGCGGCAGGCAAACCGGCCGATGTGGCGCTGGCCCTGCTCACCCTGGCGGCCCTGCTGTGGCTCTTTATGCGCGATGCCAATCCCCTCAATGCCCTGCTGCTGGGTGAAGGAGAGGCCCGTCATCTTGGGGTCAATGTGCAATCCCTCAAGCGCCGCCTGATTCTGCTCACCGCAGCGGGCGTAGGGGTGGCGGTGGCGGTATCGGGGATGATCGGCTTCGTCGGGCTGGTGGTGCCCCATCTGGTGCGCCTGCTGGCGGGCCCCAACCATGTCAGGTTGCTGCCGCTCTCGGCCCTGCTTGGCGCCGCCCTGCTGCTGGCAGCCGATATGCTGGCACGCACCCTGCTGGCCCCGGCCGAGCTGCCGGTGGGCATCATCACCGCCCTGCTCGGCGCCCCCTTCTTCATCTGGCTGCTGGTAAAAGGCCGCCGCGCCCTGTGATACGGACTGTTATGCAACCACTCTCATCCTCACTCTCCTCCCCCCTGTTGAGCTGCACCCGACTCAGCCTGCGCCGTGGCCAGCGCCAGATCCTGGATGGGCTCGATCTTAGTCTCGAGAGCGGCACCCTCACCGCGCTGCTCGGCCCCAACGGGGCGGGCAAGAGCTCGCTGCTCAAGTGCCTGACCGGCGAGCTGGAATATGAGGGTTCCATCACCCTGTTTGGCGCAGATCGCCAGCAGTGGGACAGCAGCCAGCTTGCCCACCGGCTCGGGGTATTGCCGCAAAGCTCCTCCCTCAACTTCCCCTTTCTCTGCGAAGAAGTGGTCGCCATGGGGCGCTTGCCCCACAGTGAACCGGCGGCGCGGCGTGACGAAATTGTGGCGGCGGCCATGACCCATGCCGGGGTCGAGCATCTGGCCAAACGGCTCTATCCGGGGCTCTCCGGCGGCGAGCGGCAGCGGGTGCAGTTTGCCCGGGTGCTGGCGCAGATCTGGCAGGCCCCCTCCCCGACCGAGCAGACCGAGCAACCCCGCTTGCTGCTGCTCGACGAGCCTACCTCGGCGCTGGATCTGAAATACCAGCACCAGCTGCTCACCATGGCGCGCGCCCTCGCCAGCCGCAATACTGCAGTGCTGGTGGTACTGCACGACCTCAATCTGGCGGCGCGCTATGCCGATCGGCTGGTGATGCTGGAACGGGGCAAGCTGATGGCCGATGGCACGCCTGCCGAAGTGCTCACCCCTGAGCTGATTGCCCGTCTCTATGACTATCCGGCACAGGTGATCCACCACCCCGAGAGCGGCCTGCCGATGGTAGTGTGACAAATTCAGAGTGCGGTAACGGCAGGAAGCGCGCTATTCATCTCGGAAACTGCAGCGTATAAACCGGTTTTTCACACCCCATATCGCCCTGCTAACATTCATCATCGCCAGATATGTGGTGTGAATATCCTCACACTTTGCTCAGGCAAAACCCCCGCAGCATCACCGTCTACTTATAATGACGCCGCCTCACAGAAGGCATAACTCATTGATGCTACGGAATAATTACAATGAAGAATATCAACAAGACCCTACTGGCTGCCGCCATCTCCCTCGGGATGCTGGCTGGCTGCAACAGCGACAACGACTCAAAGGCAGCTGATCCCATGGTTCGTTTTGCCACCTTCAACCTCTCTTTTGACCGCACTGCCGCCGGTATGCTGACCGGTGAGCTGGCACTGACCCGCACCGAGCAGGATGCCCTGCTGGCCCGCCTCGCCGAAGGGAGCCTGAGCGGCGCCACGGAAACCAAAGCCAAGAACGTGCAACAGATCCGCAACGTGGCGGAGATCATCCAGCGAACCCGCCCGGATGTGTTCCTGCTCAACGAGTTCGACAACGACGGCAAAGGCGAGAGCACCGCCGATCTGAAAGCCTTCAACGACAACTATCTGGCCCACGCCCAGCACGCAGAGGTGACGGCCATCAGCTATCCGGTGCTGCAGAATTTCGCCACCAACACCGGCCTGATGAGCGGTTATGACCTCAATCTGGATGGCAAGGTCAACAGCGGCCCCGACGATGCCTGGGGCTTTGGCAACTACCACGGCCAGTACGCCTTTGCGGTAATGTCCAAATACCCCATCGACACCAAGCAGATCCGCACCTTCCAGAACTTCAAGTGGAAGGATATGCCGGGCGAGCAGAATCCCATCATCGATGACTGCAACAATCCCAAGGTCAAGATCCCGGCCAGCCGCCAGTGTGGCGATGCCTGGTATTCAGACGCAGCCTGGCAGCAGTACCCGCTCTCCTCCAAGAACCACGCCGATGTGCCGGTACGGATCAAGACCGAGAAGGGGGAAGAGGTGATTCACTTCCTGATCTCCCACCCGACCCCGCCGATCTTTGCCAACGCGGCGCGTCACACCGTCAAGCACAACCGCGCCGAGATCGCCTTCTGGAACGACTACGTCAAGGGTCTCAACTACATGACCGATGACAAGGGCACCAAGGGGGGGCTGGACAAAAACGCCAAGTTTGTTATCGCGGGTGATCTCAACGCCGATCCGCTCACCGGTGACGGTGACCTGACCGCCATTCAGGATCTCCTTAACAACCCGCTGATGAATCAGGCCATCACCAATGGCACCCTGATCCCGGTCAGCGAAGGGGGACCGGAGTGTGTCAGCAAGGGGACCGACTGCAAACGCAACCTCACTCGCCCCAACCCGGAACGGATCACCAACTCCAGCGTGCTGCAGCTGGATCACGTCATCCCCTCCGCCAACCTCAACGCGGTCAAAAGCGGCGTCTTCTGGCCTGCCAGCTTCGAGGCCGGTTATCACCTGGTCTATGATGCGAAACTCGGCATCGCCAAGGGAGTCAGTTCGGATCACCGCATGGTGTGGGTCGATCTCAAACTCGACTAACTCTGCCATGACCCCGCTGCGGCGGGGTCTTTTATTGGCGCAGGCAGGCGAGTTGACCACGGTTCATTAATCCACTGCTTGGCATGGCATCACCCATCCATAACAGTTGAATGGGCCTCGCGATCACAGAACCACCTCGCCAATGGTGGTAGCATGCTTCCTCTTGCCATCCGGCCGCACGGCGGCTCCGGTGGCCCTCCCTCCTCCGCTTTCACTTTTTGAGGACATATCTGATGGAACTGCTTCTGCTTAGCAACGGTAAAGCCAACGAATTTCCGGGTCTGCTCGGCTGGGCCCGAGATCGGGTTCAAAGCCTGCTGGCTCGCAAACAGGTCAAGCGCATTCTGCTCATCCCCTATGCGGTGATCCGCAGCGACTGGGATGCCCGTGCCAACGAACTTACCGAGAGCCTCGGGATCGAGACCATCAGCATTCATCACTTCGATGATCCGGTCGAGGCCGTCAATCAGGCCGACGCCATCTTTATCAGCGGCGGCAACACCTGGCGCCTCAACCAGATGTTGCATGAAAATGGCCTGATCGTGCCGATCCAGCGTGCCGTGCGCGAACGGGGCGTCCCCTATGTGGGCTGGAGCGCCGGTTGCAACGTGGCGACCCCGAGCATCCGCACCACCAACGACATGCCGGTCTGCAACGCCGCCGTGCTGCCCGCGCTGGGCCTGTTTCCGCTGCAGATCAACCCGCACTATCTGGATGCCAGCATCAGCGGCCACATGGGCGAGACCCGCGACGAGCGTCTGGCGGAGTTCTGCGCCATCAACCCGAGCGAATACGTGGTGGCCCTGCGCGAAGCGAGTCTGCTGCAAATCACCGGAGAAAACGGCAGCGAGCGTCTGGAGTACTGGAGCGCCCGCGAGCAGGACTTCAAGATCTTCAAACAGGGCCAGGAGCCGCAAGCCTTTATGGACGCCGCCCCGCTGGCCGAGCTGACGCCGTTCAAGGTGCGCTGAGAGCCACCGGCAAACGGGTCACTCACAACACCGTAGAAACAAAAGAGGGATGGCTCAATGCCACCCCTCTTTTTTATCGTCATCTTTCAGCTGATTGCAGCCTGATTACTCACCCTGCAGGGTCACCAGCACCTTGCGGGCACCGCCATCGATGCGATGCTCGCCAAGCCAGATCCCCTGCCAGGTGCCGAGCGCCAACTGACCATCGCGGATCGGCAGTTGCAGGCTCACCCCGAGCAGGGAGGATTTGATGTGGGCGGGCATGTCATCCGGCCCCTCATAGGTGTGGCGATAGTAGGGGGCATCTTCCGGCGCCAGCCGGTGCAGATGGGCCTCCATATCGCTGCGCACACTCGGATCGCAATTCTCGTTGAGGGTGAGCGAGGCGGAGGTGTGTTGCAGCAGCAGGTGCGCCATGCCAATCCGGTAATCCGCCAGCATTGGCAGCTTGGCCACCAGTTCGTCCGTCACCAGATGAAAGCCCCGCGAACGGGGCTTCAACGTCAGCAGGCACTGCTGCCACATCAGACGTACTCCATAAAGACGCGGGAGGTGAGCTTGGTGATGAGCTCGTAGGGGATGGTGCCAATCTCGTCGGCCACCCGCTCCACCGGCAACCCCTCGCCCCACAGTACCGCCTCGTCACCGGCCTTGTCGGTTGCGCCGGGCCCAAGATCTACCGTGCTCATATCCATGGAGACACGCCCCACCAGCGGCACGATGCGGCCGTTGATCAGCACGGAAGTGCCATTGGGCGCCATGCGTGGATAACCGTCACCGTAGCCGATGGCGATCACGCCAAGGCGGGTATCGCGATCCGCCACCCAGTTGGCGCCGTAGCCCACCGGCTCGCCCGCCTTGTGATCCCGCACCGCAATCAGCTGGGTCTTCAAGGTCATCACCGGCTGCAGGTCATAATCGGCCGCCAACGTGTTGGGGAACGGGGAGACGCCATAGAGGATGACACCGGGGCGAACCCAGTCGCAGTGGGAGTCCGGCCAGGCCAGAATGCCCGCCGAGTTGGCCATGGCCCGCTCGCCCGCCAGCGGTACGGTCAACTTGCTGAAGAGGTCGATCTGCTCGCGGGTGGTGGGCTGCTCCAGCTCATCGGAGCGGCTGAAGTGGGTCATGATGTTGAACGGCTGCACCACGTTCTTGCACTTGCCGAGTCGTTCGATAAAGGCGGGCATCTCGTCGGCCCGCACCCCGAGCCGGTGCATACCGGTGTCGAGCTTGAGCCAGGCCACCACGGGGGCTGGCAGCTCGACCTGCTCCAGCGCTTCGAGCTGCTCCCAGGTGTGAACCGCCGTCTGCAGATTGTTGGCCGCCAGCACCGGCAGGTCATCGGCGGAGAAGAAGCCCTCCAGCAGCACGATGGGCTTGACCACGGCGCAGGAGCGCAGCATCAGCGCCTCTTCGATACGGGCCACCGCATAGGCATCCGCATCCACCAGGGTGCGGGCGACCGGCAGCAGTCCATGGCCATAGGCGTTGGCCTTGACCACAGCGATGATCTTGCAAGCGGGAGCGTGGCGCTTGACCACGGCGAGGTTGTGGCGCAAGGCCGCAGTGTTGATTTGGGCAGTAGCCGCTTTCATGGTTTTCCCTTACGAGGGCACAAATGGTCTCCCCCTCATCGGGCAGAAGACCGCCACTCACTTATCGTCGTCGAAGGCCGGACCGGCATAATTGTCGAACCGGGAAAACATGCTCTGACGGGCTGCCTCTCAATAAATGGCAAACGGGTCAGAGCGGTAGTGGCAACCCTGACCACAGGATTGCCCTGATTGTTACTTATCAATAATCGTCGTCAAACGCCGGGCCGGCGTAGTTGTCGAACCGGGAGAACTGACCCTGGAAGGTGAGACGCACCCGGCCGATGGGGCCGTTACGCTGCTTGCCGATGATGATCTCGGCAATCCCCTTGTCAGGGCTGTCATCGTGATAAACCTCATCACGATAGATAAACATGATCAAGTCCGCATCCTGCTCGATGGAGCCCGATTCACGAAGATCCGAGTTGACCGGACGCTTGTCGGCCCGCTGTTCCAGGCTTCGGTTGAGCTGGGAGAGCGCCACCACCGGGCACTGCAGCTCTTTCGCCAGCGCCTTGAGGGAGCGGGAGATTTCACCGATCTCCAGAGTCCGGTTGTCGGAGAGGCTGGGAACCCGCATCAGCTGCAGGTAGTCCACCATGATCATGCTGATGCCGCCGTTGTCCCGCGCCACCCGACGGGCGCGCGAGCGCACTTCGGTCGGGGTCAGACCGGAGGAGTCATCGATATACATCTTGCCCTTCTCCAGCAGCAATCCCATGGTGGAGGAGAGACGGGCCCAATCCTCGTCGTCGAGCTGGCCGGTACGCACCTTGGTCTGATCGATACGCCCCACCGAGGCAAGCATACGCATGATGATCTGCTCGGAGGGCATCTCCAGCGAGAAGATAAGCACCGGCTTGTCGGCGGTGAGGGCCGCGTGCTCACAGAGGTTCATGGCAAAGGTGGTCTTGCCCATGGAGGGACGGGCCGCCACGATGATCAAGTCCGAACGCTGCAAACCAGCCGTCATCTTGTCGAGATCGTTGTAACCGCTCGATACCCCGGTCACCCCGTTGTGGGGGGTCTTGAACAGCTCTTCAATCTTGTCGACGGTCTGCTCGAGGATGAGCTTCAGGGGCTGGGGCCCCTCGTTGGCGCTGGTGCGCTGCTCGGCGATCTGGAATACCTTGCTCTCGGCCAGATCGAGCAGATCGTTGGAGGTACGGCCCTGTGGCTCGTAGCCCGCTTCGACGATCTCGTTGGCGACCGAGATCATCTCCCGCACTACCGCCCGCTCGCGCACGATTTCGGCGTAGGCGTTGATGTTCGCGGCACTCGGGGTGTTCTTGGCGATCTCCACCAGATAGGCGAAGCCACCTGCCTCCTCCAGCTGTTCGGAGCGCTCCAGCTCCTCCTGCAGGGTGATGAGGTCGATGGGGTTGCCCGCGTTGGAGAGGCGGGTCATGGCCTGGAAGATCAACCGATGCGGACGGCTGTAGAAATCCTTGTCGATCACCCGCTCGGCGACTCGATCCCAGGCGTCGTTATCCAGCATCAGACCGCCCAGTACGGACTGTTCGGCCTCAAAAGAGTGGGGAGGAACTTTCAGCTGTTGTGTCTTGGCGTCTTTTTTCGCCGTCACTTGCTCTGCCATACACATAAAAACCGCAGCGGGAAGGGGACGGGAATTTTACAAAAGAAAGCCAACTACGGCGAGCCCTATCTGGCGGCTCATACCACCATAAAGGGCCAAACCAGAGTCTGCTCTACCTTGACCATTTTGATTTTGCTTCGCATTTTGCGCTCCTTGCGACTCAATCTTCTGCTTTTCATCCGGTTTACTCCTCTTGTTTGACGCCGCATCGCGGCAACCTCGTTCATGAATAATTCATGCCAGAGGTGATATTGATGAATACAAGCTGCGACACAATTAGGGACAGGCAGCCTGCCATGCGCCTTGCTGAGCTTGCCAAAGCGGAGCATGCCCCACCCACAGACGAGAGTGAAAAGAGTCAAAATGAAAAAGATGCTGACCCTGTTTGCCGTGATCCTGGCCATTGGCCTGGGGGCACCTCACGCCGAAGCCAAGAAATTTGGCGGCGGCAAATCCTTTGGTAAAAGTTACAAAACTGCGCCGGCCCAGCCTGCGGCCAAACCGGTCGACAACAAGAATCCGACACTGAATGCCCAGACGCCGCCGAAAAAGAGCGGCATGATGGGTGGCCTGCTGGGCGGCCTGCTGGCTGGCGGCCTGTTTGCCTACCTGCTGGGCAGCGGTGCCTTTGAAGGTCTGCAAGGAATGGACTTCCTGCTGATCGCCCTGCTGGCGCTGGGGGCAGTCTTCCTGATCCGTACCCTGCGCAAGGGCAAGGTCGCGACGCCACAGCCACAACAGGCGGCCTATGCGGGCTATCAGCCACCGCAATCCGCGGCCCCGCAGCAGTTTGAGCAGAGCAACAGCGCACCGCAAGCCACCGGCTTTGCCGACAGCGACGTCCCGTTCCGCCTGCCGCCAGGCTTTGACATGAACAGCTTCCTGGCCGGTGCCCGCGATCACTATCGCACCCTGCAAGAGGCGTGGAACAAGAACGATCTGGAAAAAGTGCGCGAATACGTCAGCCCCGAGCTGTTTGAACAGCTCAAAGCCGAGCGCGCCGAACTGACTGGCGACCAGCATACCGAAGTGATGTACGTCGATACCCAGCTGGTACGTGCTGACTATGGCAGCGACTGGGCTCAGGTGAGCGTGCGCTTCAGCGGCCGCTACATGGACCGTCAGGAGCAGGTCGAAGAAGACATCAAAGAGGTGTGGCACCTCGAGCGCGATCTGGCCAAAAACAATGCCCCCTGGCATATAGTTGGTATCGAACAGCTGTAAGGTTTAGATTGTCACTACGCAAGAGGCGGCCAACGGGCCGCCTCTTTTCATTTCATCCCCTCACCTGACCTCATACAGGCGATTGCTATCGTCATTGATGATTGAAGAGTTGTAACCGCCACCCAAACAACGACAAAGGGCAGCCACCGGCTGCCCTTGGGGATCACATCTGGAGCTAAACGCACCGCTGACGAATCAGTTGCACCCTTCGGCAGATGTTGAGTTCAGATAGCTCACCTCATTGCCTGGCTGATAATCCGCAACGTTGATGGTCTTCTTGATCTCGATGAACTCTTTCAGCACGGCTGCATCCACCAAGCCGGCATTGATGGTATCGATCTTCGGATAGCCGTCACCACCGGAGGCGCTGAAGCTCGGGATCGCGAAGCTGTAAGTTGCTGCCGGATCAAACGCCTTGCCACCGATACTGGTGATATTGACGCTCTTGGCCTGGCAATCCACCGCCATGTTGATACCGCCAAACTGGGCATAACCACCGGTATTGCGGGTCTTGCTTGCCACCTGGCCCAGATAGGTCGCCAGCTCGCTTCCCTTCATGACAGCCTTGTTGACCGTGTTGCCAAACGGGTGCACCAGCAGCACGCTGCGGTAAGTGATATCACCGGCCGGGATGCTGTCACGCACGCCGCCTGAGTTGACGATACCAAAGTCGACCCCCAGCTTGCTGCTGGTCGCCGTGGTGATGAGGCGACCCAGGTTGGTCTGCTTGTTGCGAACCGAGTTGCGATCACCAACCAGCAAGCCATCTGCCGAGCCAATGACGACATTCAGCTCTTGCTGACCTTTCTCCTGATAACCCAGCAGGGTGTTATACAGCTCGGGATCCTTGGTGATCTCGTCCTGTACGAACTGCATCTTGGTCGGGTCCTTGGTTACGACGCCGTTGGCATCGATCGCCTCGCCCTTGGCGTTGCGCTTGATCAGGTTGACCGGGATCAGCTCATAGCTGGTCAGGGTCAACTTGCCATTCTGATACTCAAACTGGGCACGGCCCACATACTTGCCCCACTCGTGAGCCTGCATGATCCAGGTGCCGTTTTGCTGGTCCGGTTGGCAGTTATCACCCGGTTTGAAATTGGCGTACTTGTTGGTGGTGCCCGGTTCCATACAGACCGGATTCTGGGAGTGGCCACCAATGATGGCATCCAGAGTCCCTGCCGGCAGTGCACGAGCCATCTCTACATCGCCCGGCGCATTGCTGCCGTGCTGACCATTCTCGTAATGGCCCATGTGGGTGATGGCGAAGACCAGATTGGCCTCCTTGTTGCTGCGGATCTGCTGGCCCAGTTTGGCCGCTTCCGTAGTCGGATCGCGGAACTCCAGAGTCTGCACGTTGTTGGGGTCAACCAGCTGGGCGGTATCTTCGGTGGTCAGGCCCAGTACGGCGACCTTGAGACCGCTCTCCAGCTTGAACACCTTGTAGGGGTCAAAGTAGTGTTTGCCACTCGCCTTGTCATAGATGTTGGCCGAGAGCATGGGGAACTGGGCCCACTTGCGCTGCTTCTCCAGTACGCTGAGGGGGTTGTCGAATTCATGGTTGCCCACTGCCATGGCATCGTAGCGAATGTTGTTCATCGCCATGAAGTCAGGCTCGGCATCCTGCAGATCGGACTCCGGCACCCCGGTATTCACGTCACCACCAGATAGCACCAACACCTCGCTGCCAGCAGCCTTGGCCTCGCTACGCAGCTGCTCGACCAGAGTCTTCTGGGCAGCCATACCATACTCATTTTCAGCGTTGTGCCAGAAACGGCCGTGGGTATCGTTGGTGTGCAGGATGGTCAGTTTGCAGACATTTTCGGTGCAGGGTGCAACGGTGTCATTGCTCGAGGTATTACAGCCAGTCAGTGCAGCAAGCACGGCCAGTGCCACGCCGCCTTTGATAAAGTTATTATTCATTTCCATATCACCTTGATTGTTTTGTTATTTATCAACCCTGTCCAGCGGGTCGGGCGCCAATATAACAAACAACAGATGACCGTTTTTCATCGATGACTCACAAATTCTGCTAATTGTGATCTTCGGCCCAACATCCGGCTTCCTGCTGATTTGTCAGGTTTTTTGTTGAGCTGTCACTCACTTGATCCCCTCCCGCACCAAGGAGACGCCACCCGGACGTGCCTTTATGGCATACTCCCCAGCCAGCCATGCCCGAGGAGATGATTTGATGGCCAAGTACGACAAGATTTCCCCCGAGACCCAGCAGGAGGCGATGAAAATTGCCCGTGCCAACCAGAAGCCGGGGCAGACCAAGGAACAGACCCAGCTTATCGCGCAAGGGATCCAGAAAGGCATCGACGAATACAAGAAACAGATGAAGGCGCGGGCCCGCGAAGCGAGCCGCCAGAAAAAAATGCAGGCCAAAGCCAGGCAGCCACAGGGCGCGCCACAAACCGAAGAACAAGACGATCAGCTGGAGCTGGTTGAAGTAAGCCATCAGCATCCCCTGCCCTGGATCTTGCTAGTGTTGAGCTGGCTGGGATTTGCAGCAGCCTGGTTCTGGTCGCACTAAGACGCGCTAGCAAACCTTTATCCGGGATCCTCTTCACAGCCCGGGCCCGGGCTGCTGGTGATTACCTGCGAAGAGTGGTTAAATCCCGCGCCTCTTGCACCGGACTCCCTGTTTTTTGACGATCAGTTTTCAGGAAAGATGTTATGAACCCCGCTCCGCTCTATCTGCTGGCCCCTTTTGTTCTGTTCCTTGTGACCATGCTGCTCTATCGCATTTCGCCGCTGCGGGCGGTCGCCGCCGGCGGGGTACGCTGGTTTATCCTCCCCGCCTTCACCCTGTTTATTTTGCTGATCATCATCAATGGAGCCGCCAATCCCGCCCTGCGCGATCCGGCATTCCACTGGTTGATGCCGGGGCTTGGCTTTGCCCTGAGCCTGTTTCCGGCCCTGCCCAAGGCGCTGGTGCCACGGCTCGCCATCAAGGAGGGGGCCTTTGCCGCCCTCGGCCTGATGCTGATGAGCCTGGCCATGGTCTACTGATCGGCTGGCACAACCGTTAGCATGGCTCAAGGGGCGCTCTGTGACGGGCGCCCTTGTACAAACAATGGCCTGCAGGCATCTTGGTGACAGGATAACCAGCAAGGAGGCCAAATGGACAATCCGCCCGATTTCATGGCGCTGTGGGATTATCAGGATCCCGCCGCCAGTGCCCTTCGTTTTCACACCCTTCTTCCCGAAGCGCGCGCCGCCGCCGACCTGCAACTCGAACTGGAGTTGCTGACCCAAATTGCCCGTACCCATTCGCTGCAGCGCCAGTTTGCCGAAGCCCACCAGCTGCTCGACGAGATAGCGCCTCGTCTCACAGATACAACCCCCAGAGCGCGGATCAGGGCCCTGCTGGAGCGAGGCCGCACCTTTAACTCGGCGGGCGACAAAGCCAGTGCCAAACCGCTGTTTGAACAAGCTTGGCAATGGGGGCTCAAGGAGAAGGAGACCTATCTTGCTATCGACGCCGCCCACATGATCGCCATCGCCGCACCGCTGGAAGAGCAGAGCCGCTGGCATCAACTGGCGATGGAGCTGGCGGAACGCAGCAGTGACGAGAAGGTGCGCGGCTGGCTGGCCCCCCTTTACAACAATCAGGGCTGGACCCTGTTCGAACTGGGCCGCTTCGAGGAGGCGAAAATCCAGCAACAGAAGTGCCTGGCCTGGCATCTGCAACATAACCAGCCGGCCAAGGCGTTTATCGCCCGCTGGAGTCTGGCTCGCCTGACCCGGGCCCAGGGTCAGCACCAGCAGGCGCTGGCAGAGCTGCACCAGCTCAAGGCCGATATGGCCGAGGCTGGCGAACCTGAGGATGGTTATCTGTTCGAGGAGCTGGGGGAGAATGCCTTGGTGCTGGACGATCCGCTGGCCGCGGAATACTTCTCCCGCGCCTGGTTTCTGCTGTCACAGGACCGCTGGTTCAGCGCCAACGAGGGGGAGCGGCTGACCCGCCTCAAGCGCCTCGCCAAACTCTGATCCCCAAAATAGCAAGGGCGGCACGCTAGCCGCCCTTTCTGCTGGCAAGATGGTTCAGGCCCGATTGGACTCTTCCCACCCCTGCTTTTTACGGTAAATGGTGGAGGGGCTGATCTCGAGCAGGGCCGCCGCTTTGGGAATGTTGCCGTCACAGCTGGCGATGGCCTGTTCGATCACCTCTTTTTCCACCAGCCAGAGCGGGCGGATAGGCCCGTTGGCCACTCCGGTGGCGGCCGGAGCAGATGCCACCGCTGCCGCAATCGCAGCCGGCAGTTGGGGGCGAACCCCATTGAGCGGTGGCGGCAGAATATCCGGGCTCACCAGCTCCTTGTCGTTGAGCACCACGATATTGCGCACCACGTTTTGCAGCTCGCGTACGTTGCCAGGCCAAGGGTAGTCGAGCAGCACTCGCGCCGCCTCGACATCGAAATCCTTGAAGCGTTTGTTCTCCTCCTTGGCGTAGCTCTGCAGCAGGGTACGCGCCAGCAGCAGGATATCCTCGCCCCTCTCCCGCAGCGGCGGCAGAGTGAGGGGAATGACGTGGAGCCGATAGTAGAGATCCTCGCGAAAACGGCCCGCTTTCACCTCCACCAGCGGATCCCGGTTGGTGGCGCAGATAAAGCGCACATCCACCGTCTCGAGCTTGCCGCTGCCGACTCGCTGCACTGTGCCGGTCTGGATGAAGCGCAGCAGCTTGCTCTGCAGATCCAGGTCCATCTCGCAGATCTCGTCGAGAAACAGGGTGCCACCATCGGCCAGACTGGCCGCCCCCTTGCGATCCCCCTGGGCGCCGGTAAAAGAGCCCTTCACATGACCGAAGATCTCGCTCTCCATCAAATCGTGGGGAATGGCGGCGCAGTTGAGGGCAATAAAGGGCTGTTCGCTGCGGGGACTGCACTGGTGAATCGCCTCGGCACACACCTCTTTGCCGGTGCCGCTTTCGCCAGTGATAAAGACGGTCGCCTTGCTGGGCGCAGCGCTCTCGATGATGCGATAGACCGCCTGCATCGACATGGAGGCACCGATAAAGCCGAAGAAGGAGCTACGCTCGAAGTTCTCCCGATAGTGGGCAACCAGCGAGCTCAACTGCTGGTGTTTCAAGGCATTGCGAACGGTGGCGCAGAGCCGCTTACTGTCAAACGGCTTGGTCAGAAAATCGAAGGCACCGAGGCGCATCGCCTCCACCGCCACATCCACCGAGCCGTGGGCGGTGATCACCACCACCGAGCAGGGCAACTGCTGTTCGGTGATCATCTGCAGAATATCCATACCGGACATATCCGGCAGCTCCAGATCCAGCAGCACCACGGGGGGAGGACTTGCCAGCAACTGCGCCAACGCCTGCTGACCACAATCGGCCAGCACCACCTCATACCCCTCCTGGCGCAGGTACTGTTCATAGACCACCGCCAGACTACGGGTATCTTCCACCAGCAGGACACGCGATTTATTTTCAGCCACTGGACTCATCCTTGTATTTGATTCTGCGATCTATTTTGCCTTATTTTCGCGCGCAAACCCAACGCCAAGACAGCTCTGTTATCCCGCGATTGCAGGGAATACACAAGTAAAAACGGCTCCTTAAGGAGCCGCTTTTTAACTACAAGAAGGGATTACTTCTTGGCGTCGTCTGCAGTCGGCTTCTCGATAGCCAGCAGCTCAACGTCAAACACCAGCACGGCGTTCGCCGGGATGGAGCCTGCACCGTGCTCGCCATAAGCCAGCTTGGACGGCAGGAAGAACTTGAACTTGGAGCCAACCGGCATCAGCTGAACACCTTCAGTCCAACCCGGGATAACCTGGTTGAGCGGGAAGGTAGCCGGCTCGCCGCGATCGACGGAGCTGTCGAACTTGGTGCCGTCGGTCAGGGTACCGGTGTAGTGAACCTTGACGATATCGGTAGATTTCGGCTTGGCGCCAGAGCCCATCTTCTCGACCACGTATTGCAGGCCGGATTCCGTGCTCTTCACACCCTCTTTCTTGGCGTTGGCAGCCAGGAACTCTTCGCCCTTCTTCAGATTCTCAACGGCGTCTTTCTCGGCCTTGGCCTTGGTCAGCTCGTTGATCTTGGCGTCATAATCCTGCAGTACCTTCTGGATCTCTTCATCAGTCATCTTGGCTTCTTTGCCCAGACCGTCAGTCACCCCTTTCAGGATCACGGCGTTGTCCAGTTTGATGCCCAGTTCCTGCTGACGCTCCAGGGTATTGGCGATGTAACGACCCATGGAGAGGCCAATTGCGTAGCCAGATTGCTCTTCAAAGCTCTTGGCTTCGGCCTTGGTCGCCTCTGCCGGCTTGCTGGCTTCTGCCTTCACTTCGGCGGTATTGGCCGCAGCAGGCTTCTCGTCTTTTTGGCAAGCAGTCAGACCGACGGCAACGGCCGCCGCCAACAGGGACACCTTCAGAAATTTGTTCATCAGTTTCTCCAAACTCCAAATACCGCTCTCGGTTCCATCGTGAAATGAGAGGTTTATCGTGATAAGCGCCTTATACTAACGCCGTGATCGCAGGTAACAAAAGCGTGAGACCGCAAAAATGATAAAAAGTGCCATTTATCTGGTGAGCCTCTGTTTAATGCTCACCGGTTGCGAGCAGAGCTCCCAACCCAACCAGCAAATGACCCTCGCCAGCACGGGTCTGCTGACCGCAGATCTCTCCAGTGATGGCAAGCAAGCCATCGTCTCCAGCATCAGCCAGGGCATCATCGTCTGGGATCTGGAACAGAACCGTCAACGCTGGCGCTGGAAGCAATCCGACTCGGCGGATGATCTGGTATTCATTACCCGCTTTTCCGAAGGCAACAGCCATGCCGTCACCGCCACCCCCGACACCTTTGCAACCTGGCGGCTGAGCGACGGGCAATCACAAGGCTACTACTCACTTCCTGAATCCAGGCTGAGGGACATCGCGCTCTCTGCCGACGGTCGTTATGTGCTGATAGGTCGGGAAGATGGCAAGGCCGAGTGGCTCGATACCCGAAGCGGTCGTCGCCTGCAGTTTCTGGGGCACACCGAACAGGTCAATACGGTGGATCTCTCCGCCAACGGTCGCTACGCCCTGACCGGCGGCAACGACTACAGCGCCTATCTGTGGGATACCCGTAGCGGGCAGGTGATCTGGCGCTTCAACCATGGTGGCCGGGTGATCATGGCCAGACTAGAGCCGAGCGGCCGCTACGCCTTCACCGCCGACAGCAGCCGGGCCAGCATCTGGGATCTGAAAACCGGCAAGGAGGTGAGTCAGCTGCAATATGATCACCGCTTCGAGGTCTACACCAGCGCCCGCTTTGCCAACGATGGCAAGTGGCTCATCACTGGCGCCCCTTCCCGTCAGCTCTCCCTGTGGCAAGTGAGCGATGGTGCCCTGCTGCAGAGCTGGCGCGTCTCGCCGCAACCCAAGGTGAAACCGCCCAGCGCAGTGGTCTACGGCGTCGCTTTGCGCGACAATAGCCACCTTGTCAGTGCCAGCTCCAGTGGTCTGGCCGAAATCTGGACAATCAAGTAAGGACCCGAAGGCCCATGAGTCAGCAACTTAACGATCGCATCGAAACCCTGGAAACCCGTCTCGCCTATGCGGAATACACCATAGAGCAGCTCAACGACGAGGTGACCACCCAGGGCCGTGAAATCGATCGACTCAAATACCAGATCCAGCTGCTGATCGACAAACTGCAAAGCGTACAGCCCAGCCAGATTGCCAGCATGGCCGAAGAGACCCCGCCGCCGCACTACTGATCCGGTGCCATCTCTGGTCAGGCAACATGGCTTGGCATAGCTGTCAGCCAATAAAAAAAACCCGCGTTCACGCGGGTTTTTTTATCATCGGCATGGCCGTGATCAGTGGTGATGGCCCTTGCCACCACAACCGCCGCCACCGCAGCAGCCGCCGTGGCCGTGATCCTCATCGTGGTCGTGACCATGACCACCACAGCAGCCGCCGTGATCGTGGTCATGACCGTGATCGTGACCGCAACCACCGGCACCGTGAACGTGGCCGTGGGCCAGCTCTTCGGCAGTGGCGGCACGCACGTCCTTGATCTCGACCTTGAAGCCCAGGGTTACGCCTGCCAGCGGATGGTTGCCATCCACTTTGACGAACTCTTCGGACACTTCAACCACGGTCACCGGACGGTGACCATCGTCGGTTTCAGCCACAAAAGTATCCCCTTCGGAGACTTCCATGCCGTCGAACAGCTCGCCCGGTACTTCTTGTACCAGTGTCTCGTCATATTCGCCGTAGGCCTGGCTCGGTGCCAGAGTCACTTCGAAGGCTTCACCTACCGCGCGACCTTCCAGCTCGGCTTCCAGGCCAGAGACCAGGTAACGGGTGCCGTGCAGATAGACCAGCGGCTCTTTGCCGACAGTGCTGTCGATGACTTCACCGTGCTCGTCGGTGACTGTGTATTCCAGCGTAACCACGCTCAGAGGAGCTACTTTCATGTCAGGATCCTGCGGATAGAAAAAAACGGGCTCAGAATACCCTAAAAAGCGGGCCGCGCATATGCCGTGCGGCGCCACGGAGTGACGAAAAAAACGGCAACAGCGTCAGCGAGGAGACCCGCACTCCACCCGCCGTTGCCACATCAGGGGCGAAACACCCCGATCACCTCTTCCGCCTCGCGAGTCTGCTTGTCGACCTCGGCAGGCGTTTGTACCTGGGTATCGCCACAGGCGACGCAGGTCACCTTCTCGACTCCATGCTCCAGATACAGCATCATGTTGTCCAACTTGCCGCACGCCGGGCAGACTGCACCGGCAATGAAGCGTTTTTTACGTCTGGTTTCCATATTTGTTACCTCCAGGCAGCATCATATCAGGGTTTTTACATGCATCACGCCATCGAGTATCACCATTTTTCCTGCCAGGGCCTGCACGCCGGCAACCGCAAACGAACTCCGGTCGGGCAGCTGTTGCGGATCACCCGGGGCGCCGCGCTGCTGAGACTGGGCCAACATGAGCTGTTGCTGCCGGCAGGCAGCAGCTTCTGGCTCTGCGCCGATGCCCTTGCGGCCTTCAGCCCCCTCAGCGGTTGCGAGTACGATCAGCTGAGCGTCTCTTTGCGCGTGGCTCAGCCGCAGCAGGCAGGCTGGCTACAAGCCACTCCGCTGCTCGATGCCCTGCTCGACTCTCTGGCCCGGTGGCAACGTCCGAAAGAGTGGCAAGGGGCCTACGGTCAGCGACTGCAGGTGATCCTGGATGAGCTGCAACAGTGCGCCATCAGCCAGCAGGGTTACGGTAAGCTGCAAGCCTGTTGGCAAGCGCTGGCCAATGGCCAGCCGGAGTCTCTGCAACTGTGGGCACAACAAGCCGATGTGCCGGTGGAAGGGAGTGAATTGCAACAACAGTGGCAACTGCTGCAGGCGCTCAGATTGCTCAAGGGCGGCAGCAAACCCGCGCAGGTGGCCAGCAAGCTGGGTTATGCCGATGAGGCCACATTGCAAGCGACCTGCCAGCTGTGGGGTGTTGGCGAAGATGGAGCTCAATAACCGGACACAGGTATGAATGCGCCAACTAAATTGGCTGAACGAGTCCAGTTTTTTGCCAGATGGTCGTTAACAAGGAAGGGCCATCCCCCCCGTAATCCTTTATGCTAAAGGCCTGAAGTGACTGCCAACCTTTCGACCAACAGGACATCTGCCATGACGAGCAAAGCCAATCAATCCCAGGGCATGTTGCTGTTTCACCTTTCAGCCCAGCAATCCTTTGCCATAGGCACCCTCAAGGTAAAGGAGATAGTCCCTTACACCCAGCTGACCGCCATGCCGCACTCGCATCCGACCGTGCTGGGGGCCGCCAATATGCGCGGCGCCACTATTCCGGTGATCGACATGGCGATGGCGGTGGGTTATCGCCCCATCAGCAAGGAGGAGATGCCCCACTGCTTCATCATCATCACCGATTGCCGCCGCACCCTGGTGGGCTTTCTGGTGCGAGGCATCGACAAGATCACCGAGTGCAACTGGCGCGATATCGAGTCACCTCCCGCCGCCCTCGGCCACAATGTGTTTGTGACTGGTGTCACCCGGGTCAATGACCAGCTGATCCAGCTGCTGGATGTGGAGCTGATCCTCTCCCGGGTCTATCCGGACGATCCGAGCCACCTCTATCCGGTGCTGACCGATGTGCAGCGGGAGCGGATCAAGCCGATGCGGATCCTGCTGGTTGATGACTCCTCGGTCGCCCGTCGCCAGCTGATGGCAGCCCTCGATTACATCAATATCCCTTATGAGGTCTGTACCAATGGCAAGGACGCACTGACCCTGATGCAACAACGTGCCAGCCAGCAGACCCCCATCGATATTCTGGTGAGCGATATCGAGATGCCTGGGCTCGATGGCTACGAGCTGGCCTTCGAGGTACAGAGCGACAGCAAACTGGCGGGGGCCTACATCATCCTGCACACCTCCCTCTCCAGCGAGATCAGTGTGGAGCGGGCCCATCAGGTGGGCGCCCATGAGGCGCTGACCAAGTTCGAGGCCAACGAGCTGATCCAGGCCATGTTGCGCGGTGCCGAACATCACGATCGCCTGCTGAAATAAGCCAATGACTGGCGGGAGCTGAACACCTCTCGCCCCTCTATCTTCGACCCAGACCGACGACGCCATGCTGACCGAAAGCCACTTCCACGCCCCCTGGTGGGCCCGCAATCCTCATCTGCAGACCATATTGCCCAAATGGCTGCGCCGGACTCCGGCCCGATTTGTGGCCGAGCGCTTCGAACTGACTGACGGGGATTTTGTCGATCTCGCCTGGAGCGGCGAGATCACGACAGATTCGCGACCACTGGTGGTGGTCTTTCACGGGCTGGAGGGGAGCATTCACTCCCACTATGCCAAGGGATTATTCACCCATCTGCAGCAAGAGGGCAGAGAGGCCGTGCTGATGCACTTTCGTGGCTGCAGCGGCGAGCCCAATCGCCACCTGCATGCCTATCACTCCGGCGCCATCGGTGATGCGCAGGAGCTGATTGCCGAGCTGAGCCAACGCTTCCCGGGCAAACCGCTGATCGCCATCGGCTTTTCACTGGGTGGCAATATGCTGGTCAACTTGCTGGCACGGGCCTGTCCTGCGGCATTGAAAGCGGCAGTGGTAGTCTCAGCCCCGCTGCAACTGGCCAGCTGTGCCGAACGGGTCAATCAGGGTTTCTCAAAGGTCTATCAGAACTATCTGCTGCGTACCATGCGCCGCAATTTGCTCAGCAAGATCAGCCAACAGCAGAAAGCGAGTGAACGCTGGCAGCCCCGGCAAGTGGAGCAGATTGCCACCCTGCGCGATTTTGACGAACTGGTCACCGCTCCGCTGCACGGCTTTCACAGTGCCAGCCACTACTACCAGAGCTGCTCGGGACTACCGCTGCTGGCTCAAATCCCCATCCCGACCCTTATCCTGCACGCCGCCGACGATCCCTTTATGTCACACGCGGTCATTCCCCGGCCGGATCAACTCTCGCCCACGGTGCGCTATGAGCTGAGCCAGCGCGGCGGCCATGTCGGTTTTCTGCACGGCACCCCCTGGCGGCCAAAGTTCTGGTTGGATGAGCGGATCAGTCACTGGATTGCCGAACAGACTCAGGGTGCGGTGCAGAACTGATTGCGACCCCCAGCCTTGGCCATGTAGAGGGCCTGGTCGGCCCGCGCCAGTAGCTGCTCACCACTCTCCCCGCCTTCCAGTGTCGCGATCCCCTGACTGATGGTCACCCGACTGGCAACATCGGATGCCAGATGCTCAAGCTGCAATTCGGCCAGCCCATCCTGCAGCCGCCGCGCTACCGCAGCGGCGCTCTGCCTGTCGGCATCGGGCAGTAGCAACACAAACTCCTCGCCGCCATAACGGGCGGCCAGATCCGCCTCACTGCGCACCGAACGCATCATCAACTGCGCCACCTCCCGCAGGCAGACATCCCCCGCCTGATGGCCATAGTGATCGTTAAAGCGTTTGAAGTAGTCCACATCGATGAGGATAAGGGCAAGCGGGGCGCCGCTCGACTGACTATGGGCTTTGCAGCGTTCGAGCTCCTGACTGAAGTGGCGCCGATTGGCAAGACCAGTCAGTGGATCCTGCTTGGCCAGTGCATCGAGGCGCCGCAACAGGGCCAGATTGTCATGCTCACGCATCACGGCCAATTCAAACCAGCGATGCAGCATCCGGCGACCAACCTCCAGCGCCATTATGGTACATACCACCTCAAGCAGATAAAGCTGCGGAAAATCCACCTCCAGCCACCACAAACGCGCAACGCCAAATAGCAACGGTACACTGAGATAGGCATACAACACGCGTCGGTCGGGATAAAACGCGATCAGCGCAGCCAGTAAATTGAGGCGCATGATCCCGTTGGCATAACTTGCCCCTCCTCGCAGCTCAACTTCACCAATGGTGAAGATATGCAGCGTCCAGACGCCCCCCCAGACCAGCATTACGACCAATGCGCACCATAGCCAGACTCGATCCTGCAGATGATTGCAGAGCAGGGCTGCAACCGGCAGCAGCAGCAGCACGACCATGACAAAGCCCAGCTCACTCTGAAAGCGCCATGGCAGAGTACCGTCACTGGCCAGGCCTGCCTGGCTGTAGACCTGGTAGCGTATCGCCAGAAACAGCACAACCAGCCAGTTCAGCAACCAGAACCAGACCATGCCGCGACTGATGGCCTGGCGACAAGCAAGATCCATGTGAGCCGATATCGTTGAGGGGGCCCGGCGTTGCTCTTCAGACAACATGTCTCACACTCCACGAAACGCGTAAAAAGAGGTTGCACTCATTTTATTGCGCACAACAATAGCTGACGGTTATACCCTTTTGCATCGAGATCCCTTCATGATAATCCCCTGGCAAGCGTTGGATGCCGATACCCTGACCAACCTGATCGAACAGTTTGTGCTGCAAGAAGGCACCGAATATGGCGAGCATGATGTTTCGCTTGAAGCCAAAGTCGCTATGGTAAGGACTCAATTACAGCAAGGCATCGCCGTGATCGTCTATAGCGAGTTGCATGAATCGGTCAATATTGTGCCACGCGATCGTTTCAATGAGCCGTCTTGACCATCTCGGGTTCACGCCCGTATAACGAAACTCCCAAGGAAGAGAGCATTCTATGTCGGCCAAGCATCCCATTATCGCCGTCACCGGGTCGTCCGGTGCCGGTACCTCTACCTCCACCATCGCCTTTCGATCCATGTTCCACCAATTGGGTTATCAGGCAGCCGTGGTGGAAGGTGACAGTTTTCACCGCTACACCCGCCCCGAGATGGATGTGGCAATCCGCAAGGCGCGTGAACAAGGACGCCACATCAGCTATTTTGGCCCCGAGGCCAATGACTTCGGCTTGCTGGAGAGCTTTTTTCAGGGCTATGGCCAGGATGGCACCGGCCAGTATCGCCGCTATCTGCACAGCTTTGACGAGGCGGTCCCCTTCAACCAGATGCCCGGCACCTTCACCCCCTGGCAGCATCTGCCGAGCGACACTGACCTGCTGTTTTATGAAGGGCTGCACGGTGGTGTGGTCACTGAGGATCACAACGTAGCCCGCCACGTGGACTTTCTCATCGGCGTGGTGCCCATCGTCAACCTGGAGTGGATCCAGAAGCTGATCCGCGATACCTCGGAGCGCGGCCACTCCCGTGAGGCCGTAACCGACTCCATAGTCCGCTCCATGGATGATTACATCAACTTCATCACCCCGCAGTTCTCGCGCACCCATATCAACTTCCAACGGGTGCCGACAGTGGACACCTCCAATCCCTTCAGTGCCAAGGTGATCCCGAGTCTGGACGAGAGTATGCTGGTGATCCGGTTTCGCGGCATAAAACAGGTCGATTTTCCCTATCTGTTGTCGATGATCGACGGCTCATTCATGTCACGAATGAATACCATCGTCGTGCCGGGTGGCAAGATGGGGTTTGCCATGGAGTTGATCCTTAAGCCACTCATCCAGCAACTACTTGAAACCGGCAAGATCACTTAAGCCAAGGAGTTCACAATGCGGTTAGCGTTTATCTCTGTGGTATTGGCCGCCCTGCTTGGCGGCTGCAGCAGCGGGCCGACGGCCCCCACGCTGGAGTCCGGCACCATGCTGGTTCGTCCGATTGGCAACTGGACCTATGGCGCAACCCCGCGCTACGCCCTGGCCGAGCAGTATCAATTCGCCGGTGAGCTGGCGGAAGGGTGGCTGGAGCCGATGCAGCAGGCGGTGAGCCGGGAGCTCAATGGCAAGGGGTGGCAGAGTGCGCCGCTCGACGAGGCGGATCTGTGGGTCGCCATAGGCGTCGCGGGCGGCAAGGATATGAGCGATGGCGAGATTTTCGCCCGCCTCGGCATGACGCCCGGGGTCTATGCCTCGGCCAACCAGCGCAAAGGCTCGCTGGCCATAGTGCTGCTCGATCGCAAAACCCAGAAAGCAGTCTGGAGCAGCATCATCCAGCTGACCAGCGATGTAAGCATTGCTGATAGCCAACGTCAGGCGCTCAGCCAGCAGCTCGCTGCCGAACTGCTTCATAGCGTCCCGACCAATTAACAGTTAATGCTGGCTTATTGAAAAGGGATGGATAGAAAAACGGCTTGCCTCCCGGCAAGCCGTTTTTTGTGGTCTCACAGTTTTGTCCCAGTCTGGTCTTGGCCAGACTGGGACACGAAGCTGCACGCCTTCAGATATCTGTGGACACTTATTTGAGCGTACAGGTCAGCAGCGTAACCCCTTTCTGGGTGAGGAGCGCCTGTTTCTCCTGATTCCAGAAGGTGGTCAGGCCGTCAGAATATTTGGCGCCAGACTCTGACTCCACACGCGCCAGTTTGTGGTAAACCCCGGCATAGGGGAACTGCACCATGTCAGCCTGGGCATCATAGGTAATGGCCAGCATCTCTTCGCCACACTGGTATTGGCTGTATTGATACTGGGTAGGTTGCGGGCTGCTGCACGCCGCCAGACCCAACAGGGGAAGCAGAGCGATCAATTTTTTCATTGCACTTTCCTTATGTGATGGCCTTATGTAATGGCCTTGTGCAGAGGCCTCATGTGACGGCCTTATGCCAGGGTACCAACGAAACAATCGTCAGTTATCAAGCTTCAACAATTTGATAACTATGGGTAATTTGTACCGCTTTTTCCAACATCAGGGAAACAGAACAGTATTTTTCCATCGACAGATCGACCGCTCTGGCCACCTGTTTCTCTGCCAATCCCTTGCCTGTCACCACGAAGTGCAGATTAATCTTCTCGAAAACCCGGGGCACGCTATCAACCCGTTCGCCACTGACCTCGACATGACAAGCGGTCACCGACTGGCGCGCTTTTTCTAGGATGGAGACCACATCAATAGAGCTGCAGCCACCGACCGCCAGCAGGATCATCTCCATCGGGCTGGCCCCCTCACCGGGGTTGGCTCCATCCAGGATCACCTTGTGACCGGATTCACTCTCACCCACAAACTTCATCCCTTCCACCCAGCTGACCTTGGCTTTCATCTCGCACTCTCTCCTGTTAATCGTGATGATGGATCCCTAGCATAACCCAGTCGCTTATCTCTGCCGAACAGGGGGAGTTGGGATGGAAATAGATCAAAATCAACATCTCCGACCTCTATCTTCCCTAGAATGGCCGAAGCAGCGCAGCAGGCATTACCCAAAGGGCTCTTGCAAAAGGGCGCAAAGCCTTGTCAGCACAGACAAAGGCTCTTATCCTACTGCGACTAATACAAGGAATGGCAAGATTGGCAGCTTGCCCGGACGCACAAGTCCATAAAAAGACACTACAGAGGAATTCTCATGGTTATTGGCAAACCGCAAAGCGATCCCACCCTGGAATGGTTCTTGTCGCACTGCCACATTCATAAGTATCCCGCGAAGAGCACCCTGATCCATGCGGGTGAAAAAGCGGAGACCCTCTACTACATCGTCAAGGGCACTGTGGCCGTCTTGATCAAGGACGATGAGGGCAAAGAGATGATCCTCTCCTATCTGAACCAGGGTGACTTCCTGGGCGAGATGGGGATGTTCGAGGAGAACGAGAATCCCGAGCGTTCCGCCTGGGTTCGCGCCAAAGGCTCTTGCGAAGTGGCCGAGATCTCTTACAAGAAGTTCCGCCAGCTGATCCAGGTCAACCCGGACATTCTGATGCGTCTCTCTGGCCAGATGGCCAAGCGCCTGCAGCACACCAGCCAGAAAGTGGGTAACCTCGCCTTCCTGGATGTGACCGGCCGGATCGCCCAGACTCTGCTCAACCTGGCCAAGCAGCCAGATGCCATGACCCACCCGGATGGGATGCAGATCAAGATAACCCGTCAGGAGATCGGCCAGATCGTCGGCTGCTCCCGTGAAACCGTGGGCCGCATCCTCAAGATGCTGGAAGAGCAGGAGCTCATCTCTGCTCACGGCAAGACCATTGTGGTATTTGGCACTCGCTGATGACCCGTCCGCAGGGCTGACTGAGGCCTTGGGATAAAAAAGGCTGCTACGGCAGCCTTTTTTGATCCTCTCCCCTATAATCCCGAACGCCCTTCACTGTTCCGGCATTCGCCCAGAGAGTTACTATGCACCTTCAATGTCCCCGTTGCCGCAGTCCGCTCCATCTTCATGAAGCCTCCCAGGGGCGCTATTGCGACAACAAGCATCACTTCGATCCGGCACCGGAAGGTTATCTGGATCTCATCCCCGGCAAGAAAAACCCCAAAGACAGCGACAGCCGTGCCCTGATGCGCGCCAAGCACCATTTCCTGGAAGCCGGCCACCAACTGCCGCTGGTCGAGGCCATGGCCTCCCTGCTCGCTCCCCTTGCCCCACAAGAGCTGGTTCATCTGGGATGTGGTGAAGGCTACTACTGCCGCGCGCTGGCAGAGCGCCTGCCCGGCTGGCAGTTTGCTGGGGTTGATATCGCCAAGAACACCATCTTTGCCGCCAAAAAAGCGCAGCCGGACGGCCAGTTTGTCATTGCCGATCCCGCTCGCGCGCCGTTGCAACCGGGCTCTGCTCAGGTGCTGCTGGTCAACGATCTCAAGGTCAAGACGGAACAGCTGGTCAGCTGGCTGGCCCCCGGTGGCTATCTGCTCTATCTGCAGCCGGGCCCGCGTCATCAGTGGCAACTGCGGGTCAGCCTCAATCCGGTGAGTATGGAACACCCTTTAAGCTGGCCCTCGCTTGCCGGTCTCCGGCTGGTAAGCCAGGAGCGCTGCCAGTTCCCTATCTCTATGGATCAGACCATGCGCGCCTTTATTCTGGAGACAAGCCGTCTCGGCTGGCGCGCCAACGGCGAACAGCGCCATGCCTTTATCCAGCAAGGTCCGGCACAGCAGGAACAGGATTTGCTGATGACACTGTGGCAAAAAGCAAGCTGACCGCCTGACAGGAGCACGGCAAGTGCTCCTGTCCCATTTTCCTCCCGCCACTCTTCTCCCCCTTCGTGATTCGCCTCACAACTTGAGTCATCGACCTTATTGGTCAGGCCAGCTTTAATGTCAAAACAGCCAATAGAGAATAATTCATTGAATTTAATCTCTTTTTAACCTGTCAAAAAACGTCATATCCAGTATCAACAGCGCCCTTCAGCACCAAATTAAACGACGACAGATTCAGGCCCAGTCAAGGTTCAAGCGCCTACCGTGTGGCTATCGGACCCTTTCCGATTTCCATAGAACCGACCACAGGTTCGGAAGTGTTTACATCAGAGGAAATAAGGATATGAAAAAGTCTGCACTGACTATGGCCATCTCCAGCTTGCTGCTGGCCAGTGGCGCCCACGCTGCTACCGTTTACAACCAGAACGACACCAAGCTGGATATCGGTGGCCGTGCCCAGGGTGCCTACTACGGCACTGACAACAACAGCGCCGAAGGAGATCAGAGCTACTTCCGTCTGCACGTTGCTGGCGAGACCAAGATCGCTCCCGAGATGAAGGCATTCGGCTTTGCCGAATACAACCTGCCGACCTCCGGTTCTGACAACGATGAACTGCGTTACGCCTATGCCGGCATCCAGCACGATCGCTTCGGTGCCTTCAGTTATGGCCGTCAGGATGGTCTGTTCACCAAGGCCGTAAACAACTATACCGACGTACTGCCCGAATGGGGTGGTGATGGCCTGGGCAAAGATACCGAAGTATTCGGTACCGGCCGTACCAACGGTCTGGCTCAGTACATCTTCAACTACGAAGGTCTGACTCTGGGTGCCCAGTTCACTGGTAACAATAACCCGCAAAATGCTGGCCGCAGCGCCATTGCCGAGTCCTTCAACGGTAACCTCTACAACGGTGAGAGCTGGAACAGCACTGGTTCCAAAGAGGGCTTTGCCTTCTCTGCCAACTATGACTTCGATATGGGTCTGAGCCTGGGCGCTGCATACAACCAGGCTGGCAAAACTGCCGAACAGGCCCGCTACGCAGCCTTTGGCGGCGAGAAAGATGCCAAGCTGATGGGCTTCGGTGCCAAATATGCTGCAGGCGACCTCTATCTGGCGGCAACCTATTCCCACGGTGAGAACCACCTGTTCGTCAACAACGGCTACGCCGAGAAGATGGATGGTTACGAAGCCGTTGCCCAGTACACCATCGGCAAGTTCAAGCCTTCTCTGGCTTACCTGCGCACTGACGTCAAAGATACTGCCCACGGCATTGACGACACCTACACCGAGTACGTATCCATCGGTGCCTGGTACAACTTTACCGAGAACTTCAACGCCTACGTTGACTACAAGCTGAACCTGCTTGACTCTGTTGATGGCAAGTCCACCAACTCTCTGGGCAAGAACACCGACGACGTTGTTGCTGTCGCCCTGCAGTACAACTTCTAAAAGGTTGACTGTCGGTTATACCCTGTGAAACCAATGTCTACTGTTTGAATTTCTTCCGGCCGCTCTGCGGCCGGTTTTTTATTGCGCGTTTTCAGCACCTTGCATATAACTATCGAGCGGATAGCTGTAATTTCAGCCCGTTGGACAAGCAAGGATGCGCAAAGAGGGGAGCAGGGATGACAGAGTTACTCGGAAAACGGTGGGGGCCACTGTGGCCAGTGTTACTGTTGCTGGTGAGCATCGGCTGGAGCGGGAATAGCGCCGCCAGTAGTGAGCGCAACCTCTATCAGCAGCTTGGGCTGGCCGGCAAACTCGACAGACAAACCTTTCAAAAAGCCCTTGTCAGCTATCAAAGCGTACGCAGCAAGCAAAAATCCATCCTGACCATCATTGATTACAGCAAGCCTTCGACTCAGCGCAGGCTGTTCGTCATCGACATGAAACGTCACAAACTGCTTTATCACACCTGGGTAAGCCATGGCCGCAACTCAGGTGAACTAGCCGCAGAGCGCTTTTCCAACCAGCTCAACTCCCGACAAAGCTCCCTCGGCGTCTATCGTACCGCAGAAACCTACTTGGGCAAGCATGGCTACTCCCTGCGGCTGGATGGGCTCAGCCCCGGCAAAAACTGCAATGCCCGCAAACGTGCCATCGTGGTGCATGGCGCCGCCTATGCCAGCCCAAACCATCTGCGCAAATATGACAAACTGGGCCGCAGCTGGGGCTGTCCCGCCCTGCCAAAGGAACAAGCCAGGGCCATCATAGATACCATAAAAGGGGGCAGTGTCATCTACGCCCACGGCTAGCGGGCACAACACCATAAAACACAAGGCCAGCAATCGCTGGCCTTGTTTGTCACGCTCTCATACTAAACGGGACGAGTTATTGGCGCACCACCAGGACCGGGCACGGAGCATGACGCACCACGGATTCGGCAACGCTGCCTACCAGCAGATGGCTGATGCCGGAGCGGCCGTGACTCCCCATAACGATCAGTTCAACCTCGTCTTCCTTGGCCTGGATAATGATTTCATCCGCTGCCCTACCAAAGCGAATATCAAACGTTGCCGGAATAGGCAGGGTGGCAATCAGCTCTTTGAGTTGGGCTCTGGCCTGACGCTCCATTTCGTGAGTGATCTCAACGGCTGTCATATGAAGAATTTTGTAACTGTCAAAGCCGTGCAGTTGGTCTACGACATGGATCAGCTTGAGCTGGGCCTCATGGCTCTGCGCCATGAATACGGCATAGTCGAGTACCGCCCGGGACATTTGGGAAAAATCGACAGGACAAAGCAGAGTTTTGATCGATGGCATAATGCAGTCTCCTCTACTGATTGGGGTACTATTGAATCTTGAGTTCATCATAACCATCAGATTGAAAATAACTCTCGACCCTGTCGCAAAATGAACATCAGGGATTTTTTCTGTACGCCGTCGCCATCAATGCCATGGTATAAAGTAGGGTATCAGTGTTTTTTCCTCTGCCCCAGCGAGGCCAGCTCTGACCATGCTACGCATCTGTCTGTTGCTCTGTTGTCTGTTCACTGCGGCGAATTGCCGGGCAGAGTCTATTGACGTTTATTGCGATGATTGGCCCGGTTTTTGTCAAAAGGATGGCAAAGGCCTCTATCTGGATCTGGTGCGAGCCATCTACCAGCCTCACGGCTATCAGGTAACCCCCCATATTGTGCCCTATAAGCGCGCTCTCGCTGTCATTGCAAAAAAAGGGGGAGATATCGCCATGGGGGTATATCGCGATGAAGTATCCGGCGTCCAGCAATCTCGCTATCCGGCATCAGCGGATGACCTGACCGTGTTCATGCTCAAGAAATGGCAACCCCAGTGGCAAGGGGAGAAAAGTCTGGAAGGGCAAACCGTGATATGGCGGCGGGGCTGGGCATTCGACAAGTACATTGCGGTCACCATGCAGTGGCATGAAATTGACAGCGATGAGCTGGCCCTGCAACTGCTTGGTAAAGAGCGATATCGCTTTTACCTCACTGCCGGCGTGCTCTATGTGGATGAGGCTATCCCTCCCGAGCTGCATCGCGTCTTCCTGCGCTGGATCCCGACCTATCCCATTTTTGCCGATACCCAGCAAGGCAACCGGATGTTACAGCTCTGGGATAAGGGAATGGTTGAGTTGATCCGCAGCGGGGGTCTGGCAGAGATCTATAAGCACTATCAACTCTATGACTACTATCAGGGTTTTATCGAAGAACTGGAACAGAAAGTGGCTGCCAGTCCTGCAGACTGAATGATAACGTTGCGCTAATTACTCTCCCCTCATTCCCTTGGCCAAGCGGTCGTAGAGGATCACATTGACCGAGGCCGCCAGATTCATACAGCCACTGGTCGGCACATAAACCACATCTTTCACCGCGCCATAGAGGGCAGGATCGAGCGTACCATCCTCCGGCCCGAAGATATAAAAAGCGCGTTCCGGATGGACATAGTCGGGGAGCGGTGTAGCGCCGTCGATCAGATCGACCACCACGGGCACGCATCCCTGCGGGATAAACGCCATCAGATCATCCACCCCGAGCAGCGGGATCTTCTCCACCATCTGCTTGGTATCAGTGGCAAAGCGGCGCGCCAGCTCGAAGCGGTTGCCGGTGTAGTAGACCTCGTCCACCCCGTAACAACCCGCAGCCCGCATCACGGAACCGACATTTTCCGGGGACTTGGGATTGACCAACCCCACGCAGCAGAATGCACTCTTTTCCATCATCTCTCCTCATCTTGCGACGGCCATTATAAGCCGTTGCAGGGCCACCGACCCGTTAAAAGTCCCCTCCCCGGCTAAACCGCTTGCCAACCCAGCTTTGAATGTCGATTTTTTGTGCGCAAGCCGACAAATTTTGTACAAGCCGATAGCCAGCAAACGTTTCCCAGCAATAATGGACAAACGTTTGTAAATGGATGTTTGTCTATGACTGAGCGTGAACAAGAGATCCTAGCCCTGCTGCGTCAGGATCCCATGATTGCCCAGCAGGATCTGGCCGATCGCCTCGGCATCAGCCGCTCCGCGCTGGCCAGCCACATCTCCAGCCTGATCCGGCAGGGATATGTGCAAGGCAGAGGTTATGTACTGCGAGAAGGCCCCTACGTAGTGGTGATCGGCGGTGCCAATATGGATATTTGTGGCACCAGCCATGACAACCTGCTGCTCGGCGACTCCAACCCGGGCAAGGTGCGCACCTCGGCAGGTGGTGTTGGCCGCAATATCGCCGAGAATCTGGCGCGGCTCGGCAGCGACACCCGGCTGCTTACAGCGGTCGGCAACGACCAGTATGGTCATCATCTGCTGGAGGTAAGCCAGCGGGCCGGCGTCGATGTGCGCCAGACCCTGGTGCTCGATGGCCACACTACCTCTTGCTACCTCAGCCTGCATGATGGCAGCGGCGAAATGAGCTGCGCCATCAACGACATGGCCATCATAGAGCAGCTCACCCCTGCCCGCCTGACCCCGCTCGGTGGCTTTCTCGGCGGTGCCCGGCTTTGGGTGCTCGACACCAATCTGGCCATCCACACCCTCGACTGGCTGTTCGAGCGGCAGGGAGAGCACGCCATCTTTGTCGATACCGTTTCGGTGGCCAAGGTGGAGAAGATCCGCCCCTGGCTCGGCAAGATCCACACCCTCAAACCCAATCGCAGTGAAGCCGAGCAGTTGTGCGGCATGACCATCGCCGGGCCCGAAACCTGGCCCATGGTGGCCGCCTGGTTCCACCGCGCCGGGGTCAAGCGACTGTTCCTCAGTCTGGGTGAACAGGGGATCTTTTACAGCGATGGCGAGCAACAGGGCCACCTGCCTGTGCTGGGTAGTCCGGTGCTCAACGTCACCGGCGGCGGGGATGCCTTTATGGCTGGCCTCGCCCACGCCTGGCTGCAAGAGCTCGACATTGCCCAAACCACCCGCTTTGCCTTGGGCTGCGCCGCCCTCACCGTCAATTGTTCCGATACCGTTTTTTCCGGTCTGAGCAAGACCGCCGTTGACCGCATACTGGAGGAGTACTCATGCTGAACGCTTACCTCGATATCCAACCGGAAGTGGCTGCCGCGCTAGCTGCTGGCAAACCGGTGGTTGCCCTCGAATCCACCATCATCTCCCACGGCATGCCCTATCCGCAGAACGTGGAGACGGCCCGTCAGGTGGAGCAGGTGGTGCGCGATAACGGATCCATTCCAGCCACCATCGCCATCCTCGATGGCCGCCTCAAGGTGGGACTGGATGCCGGTGCGCTGGAGGCCCTCGGTCGGGCTGGCCATGCGGTTACCAAGTGCAGCCGCCGCGACATTCCGTTCGTGCTGGCACGCAAGGGGATGGGGGCCACCACGGTCGCCTCCACCATGATCATCGCCGCCATGGCGGGGATCCGGGTCTTTGCCACCGGCGGGATCGGCGGGGTACATCGCGGTGCGCAGGAGACCTTCGATATCTCAGCCGACCTGCAGGAGCTGGCACAAACGCCGGTGGCCGTAGTCTGCGCCGGAGCCAAGTCGATACTCGATATCGGGCTGACCCTGGAGTATCTGGAGACCCAGGGCGTACCGGTGATCGGCTATCAAACCGAGGAGCTGCCAGCCTTCTACACCCGCGAGAGCGGCTTCAAGGTCGATTATCGCCTCGATACCCCGGCGGCCATCGCCGAGGCGCTGCGCCTCAAGTGGGAGCTGGGACTGGCGGGCGGCGCCGTGGTGGCCAACCCCATCCCGACCGCACACGCCATGCCGAAAGCTGATATCGACGCAGCCATTGCCCAAGCGCTGCGTGAAGCGGATGAGCAGGGGATCAAGGGCAAGGCGTCAACCCCCTTCCTGCTGGCCCGCGTCTGCGAGCTGACCGGCGGCAACTCACTGGCGGCCAACATTCAGCTGGTACTGAACAACGCGGCGCTTGGCGCCCGCATCGCCGCCGCGCTTTAATTGCACACCGATACCTCGCCATGTAAAAGAGGGCCTCGCGGCCCTCTTTGTTGTTTTTGCTATCTGCAGCGCTATTGCAACGCTGTGTTATTGCAGTACCACGCGCCCATTGAGGGGCTGCACCGGTCGGTTGTTGGGGTGGTGCATCACCGCCTTGAAGGCGTCGATCTGGGCCTGACTGACCTCAACCGGCTGCTTCATCACCAGCCAGCGCACCCCTTCCGAGCAGGGAGGCGTTGTAAGGGAACCGCTGAAGCGATAGTAGTCATGGCTTTCCGGCAGCAGTTGCTCAGCAGAGAGCGGCGCCTTGAGGGCCTGGATCTCCCCCACCTTGGCAGGTAATGCACTCCAAGCTGCCGCCAGCGCAGGATTGGCCTTGCCAGCCTCGAACATCACCGCCACCACGGCGATCTCTTCCTTGTCACTGACGTGCACCAGATGCCCTTCCAGCGGATAGGATTTGCCCTCGATGAGGTTTTCACTCGGGGCGTGGAAGTGGAACTGCTTGAGCTCAAACCTGGTGCCATCGAGTTGCAAAATGCTGCCCGGGGCATAACCGACCTGCACGGTATGACCATTGTTGACCACTGTGTTGCCACCCGCCTGATAGTGGAGTACCAGCGGGGCCAGTTTGGCCTCGACCAATCCGTTCAGGTCAACCGGCGACTGATTGCTACCCGCACACTGGCCAAACTCAGGGGTCAGCTTGGCCCAGTGGGTAGGCCCCGCCTCACCGCTATATTCCCAATGGGGGGTGGCAGCAAACACGACAGGGCACAGCAACAGGGAGCAGGCCAACAGAGACTTTCTCATCATACATCCTTATCTTGATTGAAAAGCACGACCATCCCCTACCCCGGATTGCGGGGCATGCAGAGATGGCATATCTGATACGCGGGATACAGAGCGGTAGAGCGACTTTCTAATGGTAACGAGCACGAGTTGGTCAATCGGTTTGACCGCGGCTCAATACAGAGTCGTTTGGCAAGTATATGGTGAGGGATCGGCAGAAACAGTGAAAGAGGGGGAAATTAATCAGCCGGCTATCCACTCATCGTCTGGCAGGCGCGGGGCAAGGTTCAGGGCGTCACGCTTTCATAACAACCATCCATAACAATCATCGCGGGAGTCCGGACTCCCGCGATGATTGCCGATAACGACAATTAACGGTCGCGATTCAACGCGATCAGACGATCAAGAATCTCTTCACCATCGGCGCGCAAACCGTTGTGCTCATATTCATTGGTGATCCAGGCACGACTGTTGCCAAGGCCACGCAGAGTTTCGCGACTGTAGTCAAACTCCACATACATATCCTCGGGATAGACGGCGCAGGCTACCGGCACCTTGTTGCGGGCAAGCTGTGCCGAGTCATAGAGCGCCCCCCAGTCAGCCTTGTTGGCCAACTGATGGGCAGCCTCTTTCAGGGGCAGCAACTCGCGGAACTGCTCGAACATCCAGGGGTAAACCATCTCGCCGGTGAAGGCGAAATCCTTGCCGGGTGCCCAGTTCACCGCCGGGAATTCCCCCCTGACCCGGGCGGCGGCCCAGCGAGTCGCCTCCCCTTCGGCATAGATAGCTTCGTGCAAGATGGCAAACAGCGGGTTGGTATTGAATGGCTGCATGCTCTGCACCTGATAGAGAAAGGCCGGGCTCAGCTTGTCACCGATAAAGGCCTCCTCCAGCAGGTAATAAAGCTCCTCAAAGGCACCCGTAGCGCCGAGATCCAGCCCTTGCTGCTGGAACTGCTCCACCGTCAGGCGCTGGCCGTTGGGCAGTCGCACATCGTGCTGGTGCAGATGGTTGGCCAGCCGGTTGGCAATCCCCTGAGCGTGGGGGAAGCGGGCGAAGAAGGCGCGGTTCTTGTCGGCCACCCGCTGGTAGGTGGCGCGGTAAACCTCCTCGGCACTGCGGCCGATCGGCGCGATACCGCCGGTGATATAGACCTCCCGCAGACTGTCAGGGAAAAACGAGAGATAGGTCAGGCAGCAAAAGCCGCCAAAGCTTTGCCCCAGCAGGCTCCAGCGATGCTTGGGGCTGAGCTCCTGCCGGATGAACTCGGCATCTTGCACTATGCTGTCGGCGCGAAAATGGCTGAGATACTCCGCCTGCTCGGTCGGTGTCATTTTGGCCAGAATATGCCCATGGATGGGGCTCGACATCCCGGTGCCACGCTGATCCAGCAGCAGCACTCTGAACTCCTGCAACGCCCGCTTGAGCCAACCACTGTTAGCCGTCGGGCGCGGCGCCCCGAATCCCGGCCCACCTTGCAAAAACAGCAGCCAGGGCAACTTCTCATCGAGTTTGTCTTTGCAGCAGAGGGTGCGGGCAAACAGGGTAATGCTGTCACCATCCGGCTCCTCATGATCGAGGGGAACGGTAAAAAAGTGCGGCTCGCAATGAATGCCGTCCAGTACATAGCTCAAGGGGCTGTTCATCTGGGATCTCTCCGTCAGGATGGGAACATCATTGACCCCATCATATCCTCGCCCAGCCACAGGGTCACTCCGGTTTTCCAAAATGTTAACAATGGCTTAAAGGTCGAAACATCACCAGACAAGCAGCTCTTCAACGGTGCTGAATTAATTGTTTTGCGGGGGAGATTGACGCCATGGCGCCATTCAACAAAGATGGCTCGCCTGCACAGGAGTGCAGCCATTCAGGCCGACAAAATAGATAAGGGAATGTGATGAAACCGAAGTGGATCAGGGCCAGAAAAAGAGAGAAGAAGCCATGCCCTGGCAGCATGCTGCAGACCGGAATGCTGCTGTTCAGTGCCACCTGTAGCGCGACGCTCTTTTTGGCAGCATGCAACAGCAACTAGAAATGAAAAAGCCCGCTCAATTGAGCGGGCTTTTCGAATTTGGCTCCTCCTACTGGACTTGAACCAGTGACATACGGATTAACAGTCCGCCGTTCTACCGACTGAACTAAGGAGGAATTGTGGTGCCCAGAGACGGAATCGAACCGCCGACACGGGGATTTTCAATCCCCTGCTCTACCGACTGAGCTATCTGGGCAACGGCGCGCATTAAACCCTTTCCAGCGCAGAGTGTCAACCATGATGGCACGATAAAAAGCACGTTCGCTCAACAACTGAACGCAATGAACGGTTATTAGCCGTTTCGGAGCAGAAATCTGCCTAACCGTGACCCGTCTCATATATGAATGATCACCAAACCGCGGGAAATCACGGCCTCTATAGCTTTGCCACATTGAGCCGAATCCACTCTGCGAGTATGCTTTGCCGCAATGATACCACCTGGAGGCAACATGAGTCTGAATATGCAAGAGTGGCGTGAAGAGACCACCGAGATCGTCAACGAACTGCTGGCCGATGGCAGCAATCCCGATGCGGATTACGACATCGAGCACCACTTCGCCTGCCAGGATTTCGACCGTCTGGAAAAAGCAGCGGTTGACCTGTTCAAGGCCGGTTTTGAAGTGACCGATGCCGAAGAGATGGAACTGGATGACGGCGCAACCATCTTCTGCTTCGATGCCACCATCGAGTGCAAGCTGGATGTCGAAGCCATCGTTGCCGATATCGAAAAGATGCTGCCCATCCTGGAAAAATACGGGGTGGACTACGATGGCTGGGGCACCTACTTTCAGGATTGATCCCTGCCACAAACAGAGAGGCCACCTGCGGGTGGCCTCTCTGTTATTGCAGACTGTCACAAATAACTGGCGGCAAACTGCTCGGGCGGCAACGGGGGGCTGAACAGATAACCCTGTAGCCGATCACACCCCGCCTGGGTCAGCCACAACTGTTGCTCGACGGTTTCCACCCCTTCTGCAGTAATGCAGATCCCCAGCTCATGGCCAAGTCCGATGACCGATCTCACGATGGCGGTGGTGGCACTGTTGCTGACCAACCCCTGGGTGAAGCTGCGATCCAGCTTGAGCGTGGCGACCTTGAGCCTTGGCAGATAGGCCAGCGAGCAATACCCGGTACCGAAATCATCGATGGCCAGTTGAAAACCGGCGGCGATCAGGTTATCCAGGTTGGTCTCGATCTCATCGGCATTCTCCATCAAGACTCCTTCAGTGATCTCCAGCTCCAGCTGGCCTGCATTCAGACCATGACGGGCAATGCAGCCCTGCACCTGCTTGCAGAGCGCCGGATCACGAAACTGCAACGGCGAAAGGTTGATGGAGAGTACCATATCCGGCTGATCGGTTTGCCACTGGGCCAACTGAGCACACCCCAACTCCAGCATCAGTTGACCAAGTTGGCCGATGATCCCCATCTCTTCGGCCAGTGGAATAAATTCTTCCGGCGAGATCATGCCAAGTTCAGGATGCGGCCAGCGGCAAAGCAATTCTGCACCACAAAGCTGATGGGTTGTGCTGCTGATAATGGGTTGGTAGACGGCAACCAGCTGGGATGACTTGATGGCGAGCGGTAACTGGGCGGCGATCAGTTGACGCCGCTTGAGCCGGGCGTGCAGCGCCGGATCAAACAGAGTGCAGTACTGCTGCTGCCGCTTGCCCTGCGCCAGCGCCGCTTCAGCATGGCTGAGCAACCGCTCGGCATCGCTTGCCCGCCCCTGAGCCAGCCCCAGAAACACCGGGATCTGGATACGATGCTCTTCCACCTGATAGTACTCCATCAACTGCTGCTGCAGATGCTGGTTCCACTCCTGCAACGGCTCGTTGAAATCGGGGAGTAACAGACAGAAGTCATCGGCAGCCACCCGGCAGAGCAAGGTTCGCGGCGGAACCAATTGCTGTAGTCGCTTGGCCACCTGGCTCAGCAGGCGATCAGCAATCCGGATCCCGAAGCGATCGTTAACCTCACGAAAGTGGTGCAGATCGACCAGCACCAGTGTGGCGCTGCGGCCCCCCAAATGGCGGCTGGTCTGCAAGAAACGGGAGAGTTTGAGCAGCCCGGTGAGGCTGTCGTAGTGCTGCTCCTGCTGCAACTGTGCCTGAGTGGTGCGCAAGCCAGTGATATCGCGCCCCAGCGTCAGGATCCCGAGGGAGTGACCATCCCCATCGGGGACATCGACCCGGGTGATCTCCATGTGCCGTCCCTGCCCTCTGGCATCCAGCAGACAACATTCGCCGTGGCCCATCCCTTGGGGTGCCGCCAGCCGGAACGGCAGCTGCTGACCCAGCACCTCATTCGCCCCCTGACCAATAAAGTCGAGAAACGCCTGGTTGCACTCCAGCAACACACCGTTGTGATCATCGAAACGGATCAGGTCAGGGATGGCATCGAGCAGAAAACGCTGCAACACCTGCTGTTTTTTGACCGTCTGTTCCAGGTGCTTGCGCTGGGCAATCTCGTTGACCATTCCGAATACGGCATATGGCTCACCCTGAGCCGTGTAAAGCGGGATCTTGTGCACCTCCATCCAGCAGGTCTCACCACCCCGATTACAGTGCAACTGTTGATGAAGCAAGGGAACGCCCCCCGTCAGCAACTGCGCGTCCTCGGTACGAAATACATCGCCCCATGGCATCTCTGCATCACTCTTGCCGACCACCTCGGCGGGTGAACCCAGCTTGGCCTCAATGGCAAATTCACGATTGGCAAACAGGTAGCGACCATGCCTATCACGACAGAAGATACTCATTGGCAACTGGTCGATGATCTGCTGAAGCAGATCCGGGGTAAGCATGTTGGTCACAGGGGCGCTTATGGAGGAATTTCGAGCAAATCTATGATAGCAAACCAATTTTGTAAAGCACCCCCGGTAACCCCTCCATTTACACCGATGCAGCACGCATGCTGACAGAGGTTGTCGCTCAGGTGATAATAGGCACCGGTTGGCCAATGGCCTGATAAATGGACGAGAGAAGCAAGATGAAAAAGATGATGGGGTGCGCATTGGCGCTGCTGCTGGCAGGTTGTGCTGGCGACAATAACGGTGGTGAGGAGTATCGCTACAACCCGCCGGTCGCCAAGGCGACCAACAATACCCAGGAGATGGCGATCCCGGTGGATCTGGTGTGGGCTCGCGCCGAAAAGTGGTTCACCGACCACGGCCTCACCATCGAAAACAGTCAGCGCGGTGCTGGCCTGATGACCGCCAATGTCAACCAGTCGGCCGACGGACTTGAGTGGCTGGACTGCGGCACCATGGGTTCCAAAGTAGCACTGGGCAACCCTGACCTGCAGATCAACCTGATCATCACCCAGAGCGGCAACAGCAGCGTGGCCACCGTCAACGTCAAAGGCAACACCGAGCTGTTCTTTGTGGAATCCTCAGGCGAGCGCGTATCAGCCCCGTCCATCAAGCCGGTCTGCGTCTCCCGCGGCACCCTTGAGCAGAGCCTGTTTGCCACACTCGGCAACTAATTTCGCCTCCCTGCCAAGATAAAAAAAGCGGCAGATTGCTCTGCCGCTTTTTTACTGTCCCGAGTTGGGCTTACTTATCGATATCGAGCATGTTGTTGGTCAGCATGTAATCGATCACTTGGTTGGCAGTAGTACCTGCCCCCCCCGTCAGGCTATCGAAAGTATGGTTCATCAGCACTATTTCCTGAGTCACCGACGCAGTACTGCTCTCCTTGACCTGTAGATGTACCCCTTCATTGTCCTGGAACACCGACAGCAGGCTCTTCAGATCGTTCTGGTTACGAGAACCGTCGTGATCCAACAGGTCGCTCAGATCCAGCTTGTCACCTTCCGCCTTGGAGAAGTCGACCACGTAATCCTTGGCAACGCTGCCTGCGGCGGTATCGCCCTGCAGCCAGGTGAAGGTATCGGCACCGCTATCCCCCTTGAGAATGTCATTGCCAAGCCCGCCAACCAGGATGTCATTGCCCAGACCACCGATCAGGTTATCGTCGCCAAGACCACCAAACAGGGTATCGTTGCCGCTGCCACCGTACAGGGTATCGTTGCCGCTCTCGCCATACAGGGTGTCGTTGCCGGCACCACCGAACAGGATGTCGTTGCCGGCACCACCGAACAGGAAGTCATCGCCACCCTGACCGAACAGGATGTCGTTGCCATCCCCGCCAATCAGCACGTCCGCCTTGTCATTGCTGGAGGACTGATCGAACTCGCTGGCATGGTCCGTGATGTAGTCATGGACCTGGGCATCGGTCACCGAGCCTGCGCCCAGCTTGCCGGCCACATACTGCTTGATGGCCGCGTAGCCTTCACCGTTGATACCGGCGAAGTGGATGGCATCCCCGAACAGGATGTCGTCGCCAGCACCGCCGTCGATCCGGTCACTGCCCGGCAGGTTATTCACCGAGGTGCCCAAGATGGCGTTGGCCAAATCGCTGGCGTTGACGCCGGTCATGATGACGCCGTCAGAGTCATAGGACTTGAGATCGTTGTAGGAGATGTTGGCCCCCAGTCCGATCGCTTCTACCGTAACCCCCATCCCAGTAAGCAGCCCAAAACCTGCTACCGAGTTATTGATAGTTGAGCTGGAGGTAGTGCCGCCATCACCATCCAGTGTTGAGTAGGTATATCCCCCCCTACCATCCGGACGCATAAAACCGATCGGGTTGCTGTATCTACCATCGGCATACACTCGGCCAGCGCTGTCGATGATGGTGTAGCCATTGGAGCTATATACCCGACCCGGAATATAGGTGCCACCAAGCAGACTGTTGAGATAGACGTCATAGCTGCTACCTGAGAAATTCAATACCCTCGGGTTGGAGCCTTCGTTACCGAGGTAATAAGTTGGCTGACCATCGGTAATGAAATAGGACAGATTCTTGGCATTACTGTTACTTTGAGCCGTAGAACTACTGAACCAGTTAGCAACCGTCTTGAACACATCTTCATAGTTGGTCCCCCCTCCGCTACTCATGGAATCGATTACAGCCTGCAGCTGATTCAAGGCATTGCTGTCTTTCAGGTTCACACTAATACTGGCATTCGACAGAGCATCAAAGTCAACCAGCATGATGTTGACTGTACCAGCCCCTTCGCTACCTGCGCTCGCTTTGAGGCTGGCGAAGATCTGTGCCAACTGGCTCTTGATGGTGTTCATGGCGCTGGTGCCGATACTGCCCGAGCTGTCGACCATAAAGGCGATGTTGTAGTTCTGGCCCGGCAGTACCACGCTGCCATCCAGATCCCCGACCACGATATTGTGCTCGTTGCCATAGGTGCGGTTCTGATCGCCCGGCTCCCCTTCGGTGGAAAGGAAGTAGCTCATGCGGATCGAATCCTGATCCGATGCACTGCTGGTCTGATCGGTCGCCACTTCCTTGGCAATGGCTTCTACCTTGAGGTCGAACTGGCCGGCACTGCTGCCCGGCACCCGCAGGGTCAGACCGGTCAGTTTGACGTCCAACGCGCTCTGGTTCCACAGACCGGTCAGCGTCAGCGTGCCATCGGCCCCCACGGTACCTAGCACGGTGGAGCCCTGATAGAGGGTCGACCCCATCGGCATGCCGGTCAGCACCAGGCTGTCGAACTGCTCGCTACCATCACGGTCGGTCAGGGAAGCAGTGATCTCGAGCGGGTAATCCACCACACTCGGCTGTACCGCCGTCAGGGTGCCGTCGGTCTGGTTGAACTGGTAAATGCCGTCATCAAACTGCACCAACTCGATGTCGTAGAGCGACTTACTGATGGTGACGCCGTTCTCCTTCACCAGGAAGTTGAAACCGCCGTCACTTCTGCGCTCGATGACATAGTTGGCACGCGAACCCATCAGTACGGCCAGGTCGGTACCGGCGCCGCCAAACAGGGTGTCGCCACCCAATCCGGCCACCAGGATATCGTTGCCGGTACCGCCGTCGAGGGTGTCACCTGAGGTGGAGTTGCCACCGACCAGCACGTCATTGCCAGCACCGCCGACGAAGTAATCGCCGCCGCCCTTCACGCTGACGATATAGTCATTGCCGTTGCCGCCCACCACTTGATCCTGACTGGTGGTGCTGTCGGTCAGACTATTGGTGATGCCAAAGTTGCCCTTGTTGAAGTTGCCGCTCTGGAACGCCCCGGTGGAGATGCCGGACGACGGGTACTGGGTATAAAGCGGGACGCCGTTGCCGGTCAGGCTGATGTCGACCACCGGCTTGTCCGCGACCGCCGTGATATCGATCACCAGCTTGCCTGAGTTACTCAGGTTGGCACCATCGCTGATCTGGTAACCCAGAGTGGCGTAGTCCCCTTGCTGGTTGCCCGTCGTCGTACCGCCACCATTGAGGGCATTGCTGCTGGATTCATTGAGACTAGGCACAAAGCGCAGATGGCCGCTGTCGATATCGGCGTAGGAGACAAGATCCCCCACCTTCACTGCAATCCACTGGCCAGCAGCGTTCAGGTATTCCAGCTTGCCGCTCAGCGGCAGGGTGTTGATCTGCACGCTCAGGTCAGAAGCGGCCTGATCATCGCTGGCACCAAACTGGGCCCACTTCAGCACCAGTGGCGCGTCCTCCTTGCCGGCACTGTAGCCACCCGTGGTCACCGGCGCCCGATCGTTGTCCACTATGGTGCCGGTCCCGCTCTGCCCACCGATGGTCACCGAGAGGGTCTCGTTCGTTTCGACCAAGCGATCGTTCACCGTCGGGATGGTCACAGTGAAGTCCGACACGCCGGCTGGTACCGTGATCTTGCCGGTAGTGCTGTTATAGGTCACACCATTGCTGAACTGGGCATTGCCCCAATCCTGGTTGGAGGCGGAGTTGTTACCCGAACCACGAATGGCGAAATCGTATTCAGTCGCTTCCTGGGTCGCATCTGACAGGGTGACTTTGTGCAGCAGATTGCCCCCTTCGGTTACGCTCTCGCTGGAGACTCCCTGAACCAGCGGCGTGAAGAGAGGCTTGGTTGCAAAGGAGCCAATGCTGGCGTCGCCGTCACCATCCACCACCCGGACCTGGAAGTCGATGTCGCCATCACCCAGAGGTTTGGACATGCGCTGATACTGGAAGAACTCCCACTTGCTTGTGGCCGGCGTAAACTCCAGCTTGAAGATGAGGTTGCCGTCCGCATCCTTCCCGACCAGGGTATTAGCGCCGCTGGCGGTGATGGCGATGGCAGAACCGGAAGCCGTTCGCAGACCATTTTCGAAGGTTGCCGGGTCCATTACCAGCCCGATGGAGCCCTTGCCATCCGCCCCCCACTGCGGGGTCACGGTGCCAGAACCATAGGCAATTGCCTGCGCCGTGTTGGAACCGAGGAACTCGATGCTCTGTACGGTGAAGTCGCTGTTGTCGGAGGTATTGGTGCTGCCGTTGTTGGTCGCCTTGATCACCATGGTATCAAAGCCACCCTGCTGCACCTGGAAGTTCTGGTTGAACTCCCCACCCGATGCGTTGGAGTTGAATACCAGGGTACTGATCAGTACACCACCGCGATAGAACTCCACGACCCCGCTCTCCAGCTCGCCGCCAAACATCTTGCTGAACTTGATGTTGGCGCCGTAGGCAACCTTGCCCGCATCCAGCCTGACGATCAGCTGCTCGGAGGCGGACGATCCGTCGGCAAAGTGACGGAAGTCAATCTCGTTGGCGAGGTTGTGGTAAGGCGCAGCTCCGCTGGCCACCCCCAGCCCCGAGCTGGAACCGTTGACCACCGCCGTTACCAGTGAGGAGTCTGTTGCCGACTTGAAGCCCAGGGCGCTGATAGTAAAGCCCGCCATGTTCAGAGTGCTCTGGTTGCCACTGTACTTGGTCAGGTCAAAGAGCCCGGTCAGCACGTTCGGAATATCGGTCTTCACCACGGAAACGGCATCGCTGTTGTCAGCAATGGGGGAGTCGTCCTCAACACTGACATCCAGCTTGTCCTTGGTGACGCCGCTGCCATCGGAGACCTCCACATCCAGCTGGAACGACAACTTGTCTTCCGAGGTCGTATCCCCGTGGTCGAGGGGACCTTTGAGGGTCACGTCATAGGTCCACTCACCCTTTCCACTGGCATTGGGTGCCGTCAGCTTGACCTCGACCACAGCCTTGTAATCGGCGCCGCCAATCACCCCTGTGTAGCCAACCAGCGTCTTGCTGCCCGCATCCCAGCTCCACTGGACCTTTGCCCCACCGGACGTCAGCCCGGCCGGTCCATTCAAGGAAATGTTGAGTGTGCTGCTGTCGATGTCGCCCACCGAGAGGGTACCGGACGCCTTGATGGCATTGGTGGTATCCGGATTGCCGACCGTGTCGGCAATGCCGTTTGCCAACCCCTCTTCAGAGACGACAACCCCGTTGGAGATGGTCAGCGTCGGCAGATCGTTGACCGCATCCACCTTGATGGTCACGGTTGCGGGACTCGCATCCACGGCGCCGTCGTTGTCTACCGCCGCATAGTTGAAGCTGGTGTTGCCGTTCCAGTTCGTATTCGGTGTGAAGGTGAGGTTGCCGGCGTCCGCTACCGCAATGCTCTGATCCACTGTCACCGCAACCCCGTTCAGATAGAGGATGCCGTTGGCAGGCAGGCTCTTGATGGTGAAACTCACCACGTTGCCATCAATGTCGCTGCCACTGAGGGTCGGAATGGCGATGCTGGCTGCATCTTCCTGGCCGTTTGCCTGCTTGTTCGCCGTCTCCGGCGCTTCATTCAGGATCTGCGCGTTGTCGCTGCCCGGCTGTGAGACGTTGCCCGCCTTGTCGGTCTGGGTCGCCGTCACCGTCAGCGACTTGCCGTTGGCCGGGGTCGTTTCCGTCCAGCTGATGGTGCCGTTCTGATAGCCGTAGCTCTTGCCATTGCTTGACAGCAGGGTGCCATCGGCCTTGAGCGTCAATTGGACAGTGCTGTTCACCCCGCCATTGTTGATAGTCAGCGTCACCTTGCCGCCCGCAACCAGGTCTGCGTGATTGATCCCGGCACGTAACTGGATCTGATCATTGCCAATCTCGGCCTTGGTCAGCATTTGGTCATTATTGGTGTCATCAACGATGGTCACGGTCGGTGCTGAGGAAGCTACGCTGTCCAGGATCGCCTCTTCCTTGTCGCTCGCCGGGTTGCCCGCCTGGTCGGTCACGTCCGCCTTCACGGTGAAC